>JAJZAF010000025.1 GCA_021799595.1 bacterium
CAAAAACACAAGAGGAGTCGTCTTGAGCATACGACACTGTACCAACAAGATTGGGAGGTCATAAAACCGGGCATCAAGCTGGCATTGGCTCAAGCCTTAAGTGGTTGAAAGTGCGAAACTCGTGTATGAGACAAGTTGGTACAAGTATAGGTATCGCAGTAATTGGCGTAATATTTGCAAGCACCATTGCTAGTCATATAGTTACTACAGTGAAGCAAGACACTACTTTATCGACTAAAGCAAAAACTAGTATCATTCAAAATAGCCAATTAATAGGTAGTGAGGTTGCTGAGCAACGAGCACAGACATATTCAAAAACAGAACAAAGCATTAAACCAGTTATTGATACATCATTGGTTCAAGGTTCAACAGACGCTTTGGTTGCAGCAACCGGATTTGTCCTTTTAGGTGCAGTAGCTTCTTTATTTATTCCATCTCGTGATAATAACGAGTTTGCTGGCTCTACATAGCAACAATAAATAACTCAAAGCTTCCTTGTATTTTTGTCGCAGTAAAGTCTACGGTGGCCCTCCAATTTGATAATATATAACCACAATAACTTCTTAGACCGTGTGCAATTTCGGAATAAAAACGCTTAATTGAAGTTTGTCACGTACCGCTTGACAATAGAATACTACTAAGTATATACTCTGTAGTATGAATACAGTAATAAGTGTCAAAATAGATAAAGACGTCAAAGCTTCCGCCCAAGAAGTGGCTAACAGTGCAGGTCTGACCCTTAGCACTTTGGTTAATGCTTATCTTCGTCAAGTAGCTGCCACTCGTCGCATCGAGCTATACGCTCCAGAACCTATGACGCCAAAACTAGAAAAACTGATTGAAGAAGTTGAAGCAGAGCTTAAGAGTGGCAAGACAAGTAAAAGCTTCGATAGCGTCGAAGAGTTCCTTGCGGATCTTAAAAGCTAAACAACATGACCATTCGTTACCTGCCGAAATTTAAAAAGCAATATAAAAAGCTTCCAAAGAAAATTCAGGACCAATTTGATGCGAAAATAGCATTGTTTGTCATGGACCCAACGTTACCGGTACTGAAAGTACACCCTCTTAAAGGAAACTTTAAAGGCTACTGGAGCATGAACGTCAACGGGGATGTGCGGGCATTATATATTATGGAGGGTGACTCAATAGTAATTTTTGCGCTTATTGGGACACACAGCCAACTATACGGAAAGTAAAATTTCCTTTCAAAATAGTTGCTAAAACGTTCACGATAGCCCTTCAAAAGTTGCTAACAGATGAGAATTAGTCTCTAAGTTGGAAGTGTTGTTTTTAGAGCTTGTTTCGCATCTGTTAAAAAGTTCAAGCCCATGATGGTCTTTGGAGTAGTCTAGCCTGATATGCTTTATTCATGCATGTCGTGTTATTCATCCTTATCTTGTTGTTTGGAAGTTCGTCATATATCGTCGGCAGTATACAAATACTAAGAAATAAATATAAACCAAACGTTTTTAGTAGAGTCGTGTGGTTACTACTCGCGGTTAATACTTATGCAGCACTTTTAGTGAGTAACAGTAGCCGTTCATCTAACCTACTGGGGTTGATATTTCTAATCGGTAACACCCTTATATGCTTATTGAGCTTTTGGAAGGGAACATGGACATTTGGTAGGCTTGAATATGTATGCTTAGGGCTTTTAGTTGTAAGTGGGCTTGTTTGGATATTGTTCTATGCTCCTCTAGTTAACCTAGCAATAGGTCTTGTAGCATATTTCATAGGCGCACTGCCTACATACAAAAGAGTGTGGAGGAACGGTAGTTCTGAAAGTGTTGCCTTTTGGTCGTTGTTCTGCATAGCCAGCTTTTTAAGCATTGTTGACGCCAATGGAGCTTCGATACAAGACCTACTATTCCCTATCTACTTCACACTATTCGATGGCAGCATGACGGTATTATCACTACGAAAATCAACAAACCCTACAAATAAATAGGGGTTTGTTACCTTGTATTTTTGTCGCAGTAAATTCCACGATGGCCCTCCAAAAGTTGCTAACAGATGAGAATTAGTCTCCAAGTTGGAAGTGTTGTTTTTAGAGCTTGTTTCGCATCTGTTAAAAAGTTCAAGTCTCTGGTGGTCTCTGATATGATGATGCTATGGAATTAGCAGTTAAAATAAAAAATGTATCAGTTACGCTAGGGGGACATTTTAAAGCTTTAAGTAATATTAACCTTGACCTGCCTATTGGTAAAACTATTGGCTTCATAGGTCCATCTGGTGCTGGTAAGACTACCTTAATTCGTGGAATAGTGGGAAGTTTGAGAATAAGCTCAGGTGAGATAATCGTATTTAATATGCCAGCAGGTTCTGTAGACTTGCGGGAACAAGTTAGTTATATGACTCAGGAACTTTCTGTATATCCCGACTTAACTGTAAAAGAAAATCTAAAGTATTTCATAACTATGACTGGTCAACCAAGGAAAGCTTCAGGGAATACATTAAAAGATATCCTTGAGCTGGTAGATATGACAAATAAGCAAGATAGTTTAGTGAGTGACCTTTCTAGCGGACAAAAGCAAAGAGCCTCTCTTGCAGTTGCCTTAATTGGTTCACCAAAACTAATTGTGCTAGATGAGCCTACGGTCGGACTAGACCCCGTGCTTAGGGAAAGGCTTTGGAGTTTATTTACTAAGCTTGCCAGTCAAGGAACGACCCTAATTATTTCCAGCCATTCTATGGATGAGGCTAGCAGGTGTGACGATTTAGTTCTCATAAGAGATGGTAAACTTGTTGCGCATAGTTCACCGAGGGAGTTATTGCAAAGTACTGACACAAAAACCGTAGAAGAAAGTTTCTTGAAGCTAGTTGGAGATAAAGAATGAGCGTTAGAAAAACTCTCGCTACCTCCAAGCGGGTACTAAGTCAACTACGTCATGACCAGCGGACATTGGCTCTAATATTTATAGTCCCTTCAGTGCTTTTAACTATCCTTAAATATGTATTTCAAGGCGAATCTAGAATCTTTGATAGTATTGCTCCAATGTTACTTGGAATTTTCCCGATGATAATGATGTTCTTAATAACATCTATTGTAACTTTGAGAGAACGCTCTAGTGGTACTTTAAGTAGATTGATGACCATGCCGATTGCTAAGTCTGACTTTATTTTCGGTTATGCCATAGCCTTTTGCTTATTGGGCTTTGTGCAAGCTCTAATTTCAGGCGGAATCATGCTTGGTTTATTACATGTTACCGTACTTGGTGGAACTATACCGACTATGCTGGTAGCCGTTCTAGCTGCGTTTCTGGGAACAGCTTTGGGTCTATTTACAAGCGCTTTCGCAAGAAGTGAGTTTCAGGCAGTTCAGTTCCTACCAGCCTTTATCTTTCCTCAATTACTAGTGTGTGGGTTGTTCGTCGCCCGTAGCGAAATGGCTAAGGTCCTGCAGTGGTTTGCAGATATTATGCCTTTAACCTATAGCGTAGACGCAATGAAGCAAGTGACAGTTTCCTCTTCCTGGACAGGTACCCTTACAAGAGACTTAATTGTGGTTGCTTGTTTTGCAATTGCCGCTCTGATTCTCGGGTCTGCCACTATACGCAGACAGGAATAGGATTATTCTGCAATAAATTGTGCTGTGTAAGTCCTACAATAAACAACTCATAGCTTACCTGATCTTCGTCGCAGTAAAGTCTGCGATGGCCCTCCAATTTGGTTGTACATTACTACAGCAACTCCTCATATTTAGCAGCACCTTGCCACCAAGAACCACAAGAGGCTTCATTTACTTGACTAACTTAGTCCATTTGTTATCATAGGACTATGAGCGATGTTATAAACGTACACGACTTCAAGACGAATTACTCCAAATATCTCGGTGAGGCGGTTAGCGGTAAGGAAATATTACTCGGCAAGCATGGTAAAGCAGTTGCTAAACTAGTGCCGCTACAGCAAACTAAAGATCCTCGTTTACCAGGCGCTCTCAAAGGAAAAGTTTGGGTTAGCGATGACTTTGACGAGCCAATGATGGCACTATGGGACAATGCTGCTGATAAAAAGTGATTTGTAATGACTATCTTATTGGACACCAATGCTTTTATATGGTGGGTTGCTGATGACAAAAGACTGGGCAACAGGGCGAGAGCATATATTGCCAACCCCACAAACAATGTTTTTATATCAAACCTAAATTTGCTTGAATGCAGCATTAAGGTAAGACTCGGTAAGCTAAAAATCGATTTCGATGCAATTGATCAAGAGATTTCAGAGAGCAGGTTATTGGAGTTAAAGTTTGATACTTTAGCAGCGAGACAATTTGTGGCTCAGCAAAGTTTGCCACAGGCTGACCCCTTTGATTTTGCAATTGTTGCTCAAGCAATTTCAAAACACATGACACTCATAACAAGCGATTATCACATACTAGGATCTGCTCTAGAAGGCTTACAAGTTATAGATGCTACAAAGTAATCGCTAGCTTGCAGCTTGATTGCTACAGCTTCCACGATAGCCCTCCAAAAGTTGCTAACAGATAGGAATTAGTCTCCAAGTTGAAAGTGTTGTTTTTAGAGTTTCATTCGTATCTGTTAAAAAGTTCAAGTCCATGATGGTATCTATATATCATTGTCACTAAGATGTGTCGTTAGGATCACCTTTACCTGTGGTAATAAAGTTGCGTAGACTATTATTTATATAAAAGTCCCAGGCAGAAGCACATTTTTCATAGCAAGCTATTTTTGGCACCAACCCTTGATGAATAAATGTAAGCTTAGTTTTAGCATCCTCTTTTTTAATTTCAAAGATGATATCAGTACCAGTCCATTCATCTTTATCTTCCACGAAGTTTAAGTAGCTATCGACAACATGCCATACTACTTTTATATTTGGACTTAGCTCCGTTATTTTCTGTTTAGAATAATGAATGTCTTGGTAGCGATAGATCCATTCTTCACCTAGTTTATCTGTGTTGCCTTCAATATTACCCGACCACCATTTTCGGACATTATTTATTGCAGCAAAAACCGTTTCAGGCGATTGGTCTACTTTGAAAGTGATTGCAAGGTCATTACTCATAACTTAAATACTGTCTTTAGTATAAGTAAAAATCAAACTATTAATCAATTAGCTTAAGGTTCACAATAAAAAGTCCGTAATTCTTTGGTTTTTGTCGTACTTAAATCTACGGTGGCCCTCAATTGCGCTAACAAAGAGAAATTAGGAAATAATTACTTCTTGAAATTTTATCCACTAATTTTCATCTGTTAAAAAGTTTGAATCTTGATGGTTTTAATGTATCGTGTCGTAGACTTATTAATAATAAGGTAATATGTAATTACATGAAGTTGAAATTAACAGCAATCATTACTTCTGCATTAGCAACTTTGGTTCTATTTGGAAGTTCAGCAGTTGCACAAGGCATATATGAATCAGGCACGATAGGTAGCGATGTTTCTTGGCCTAATTGTAATTCTAGAATAACTACCTCAGCTTTTGGTATTGTTGGCGTAACTGATGGCTTAGGTTATTCAACTAACCCTTGCTTAGCTAAGGAAGCAACAAACTATAAAAACCTTAGTCTTTACGTAAACACCGGCTGGGATAGTAGCTCATCTCACATTAATGCTGCTAGTCCTCTGCTCTGTGCAACAGGAGATAATAATTGCTTAGCCTACAACTATGGTTATAATGCTGGATTGTACGCTTATAATGCAGCTTTAAGTGAAGGAGTTCATTCATCAACATGGTGGTTAGATGTGGAAACCGCTAATACTTGGTCAAGTAATGCAATTCAGAATCAAAATAGTTTGCAGGGGGAACATGATGCGCTAGTCGCTAGTGGTGCTACAGTGGTAGGTGCATACAGCACCACTGCACAGTGGGATAGCGTAACGGGAGGTTGGCTGAATAACTGGCCTTCGTGGGGAGCAACTACATGGAGAACGGCTAAACAAGCAAAAACATATTGTACTGGTCATCAATTTACAGGTGGAGAAACGTGGTTAATACAATATAGAGGTAAGATTGACCAAGACTATGCTTGCTAACGATAATCCAAGTAAATATAAATAAACCAAAACTTTCTTGAATCTTTGTCACAGTAAAGTCTTGTCACAGTAAAGTCTACGATGGCCCCCAAATTATCATTTACAGATACAATTCAGTTCCTAATTTCTCAATTATTGTAGCTCCATTATTTGTTGGTATTTAAAAAACTAGTCATTGTTGGTGCTTGCTTATCATTGCTGGTTAAAGGCGAAAGTCCCCATTCAACTTCAATGGTGTGGAGTAATGAATAATGGTTAAATGGGTTATTAGACCGATAACCATTTTTGGCTGCTGAACCTGTAAAAATTGCAGCAACATGATTGTCGGTAGAGTTTCCTTCATCCCACGTAATAATTAATAGTGATGGTTTGCTAGAAAATGCTTTTGATTGAAGTATAAATGGAACGTACTTTGCAAGCCAAGCATCACCAGTAGCTATAGAACAATCATGCATATCATCGCATAGGTTCGGTGTAATAAAAGCGTAATTTGGTGTTGAATTAATAGAACTTAAATCATTAATTAAGTTGGTAAACGGTACCACATGGCTATCGCATCGAGGCTGATTGTTAATAATATCTGAGTAGTACACGAATGGGTTATGTTTAGTAGCATATTCACCGGAGTTATAAGCATAACAATTTGATGGCATACTCTCTGCGTACTCTTTCCATGAACGGCCTGAAGCTTCAATTTCATCGGCAATATTAGGTACGCTTACTTCACAACCGGCATTTGGCGGGTTGCAATCAGTGGCTATTCCATCGGTAGAACCACTTGTTAAAGCTAAATAATTAGGTAAGCTGGGATGTGATACTGCTGAATAATTTGTTGCTAGAGCATACTTAGCTATAAGACTATTGATATAAGGTGCCTGTGGGTTGTTAACAATGTTATTATACGGCTGATTTTCCTCAACAATTACGAATATATATCCAAGCCTTGAAGATGTAGAGTTTTGTTCTGAGGAGTTTTGGGTTGGATTAATGGTAGACTTTTTTGATCCTTTTATGGCAACATTATGATGGATACTAACTATAAAAACAGTAGCAGCTATTCCCAGACCCATAAGGGTAAGCAAGGATGCTGTCATGTATAGCTTGCGATGTTTTATCACATATCTATTTTATGACGACAAGCTGATAATAAACAAAACATGACTCTCTTGAATTTTTATTGCTATGAAGATTACGATGGCCCTCCAATATGCTTGCGCGTTTACTTCTTTTTTTGTTTTCCTAACCGTTTTAGATAGCAGACTAACTATGTTTTTTTGTCCGCCACTGTCTCCAAATTAGACGATGCACCGGAATAAGTTTTGGTACATCTCTCAGTCCTGGTATGAACGGAACCAAAAGAAGAAGAAGCGTTCCTAGTCCTGTCAAATAGATGGCAATCAAATCTACATTTGCTGACGTACTGAAACTTGGTATTTGATACCAAAGAGTATACAACCAAAGCCATGGCTGCCCAGGATAAGAACCGGTTTCATTCATTACTCCCCACTGTGAGCCTGTTAGATGTTCGGATTTTGCGATTGACGAGAAGTAACTACCGTCCTCAATAAACAACAAAGGTTTTGTGTAATTAGTGCCGTAAAAGGGTTGTTGTGCTAACAGATCGGCATCAATTGCCCCATTTTGAGCCATATACAATTCACTCTTAACTATTACAGGAACAGGTCCATCATTTGCTTTTGGCACGCTTGGCACTTTATTTTTAAAAGTCACATCTCTTACTACTTTTAGATACGCTTGTGCCCAGCTATTTTGCTGTTGACCACTGGCTCTATCATACTGCTTAAGAGCTTTAGCAAGTTGAGGATTATTTGAGGCAATTGTTTTCAGTGGTGATAGCACGAAAGTTTGGGCAGTATTGATTGGCTGGTGAACTCCTGCCAGCATTTGCCACGACACACCTATCTTCTGCACATTCGATGAACCGTTATTATACGGAGGCCCGTAATGAGCAGTTTCGCTGGTACCAGCTAGTTCGCTAACTGTAGTTCCCATAAAATCAGCAGGAGCAAGTTTAGCCCACGTCGCCACTGTAACAGGAGGCTTGTCCGGTGACGATAGCAGCCCTGCCAGCAACACTACCAGAACTAAAACAATAACTGATGCCATAAATCCCTCTTTTAAGATATCGTACTGCCTGGTTGGCCCACGCCAGGCAGCAGCTTCAGCGACTTTTCGTGCTTTCCTTTCGGCTCGGCCGTGAGCTTTTTGAATTGGATGAGATACACCATGGACACGAACCAAAACTATGTGCAGGGCTATAAAAAACACCAGCACTAACGGAATCAGCACGACATGCCAAGTCAGCATTTGGCCGAAGTTCATAAGATTAAAGAATGAACCGAGGCCGGTAGCATTAATGGCGTCCTTACCATTTGTAGCTATCCACTGCGAATCAAAATTTTGTTGCGATAAATAACCCGTAAATGCTTCCAGGATTGATACTGCGAAAGCCAAAACGCCAGTCATCCAGGTCAAGGCACGCTTGCCTCGCCAAGCTGCCATCCAAAACTTTCCCCAGAGATGAATGACCATAAAGGCCATAAATAACTCTACACCCCAAAGGTGAACACTATTAACAAAATGCCCAATGGAACTCTCATGCCACCAATTGACCCCACCAATCGCAAGCACAATCCCAGAGGCAATAACCAAGCCTAGAGCTGCTAAAGTTGCTACCCCGAACACATAGATCCATGAAGCCACATAAGCAGGCTGTCTGTCTGGCAATAGCTTGCCCGGGGGCAATATACGCAAAAAGAAGTGCCTGACCTTGTAAGTCCATGATTCCGGCACTTCAGATTGCGCTGGAGTTTTTAATCTTTCTTCGTTTTCGGTGTGCCCCGGTTCAAGTTTACCTTTAGGAAACGGCAACAAAATAGCTAGCCAGAAAATAATAAACATAAGAGCGATAATGATCAAGTTTGCTATGGAGATAGTAAAGATTGACCAGTGGAAGTAATGTTGAGGCTGGTTGAGATTGATAATGCTAGCAGAAGTTTTTATTATCATTATTTCAGCTTACCATCAGCATTATATCTAATTTGTGATCTCAATCAATCACTTACAAATACTCCAGGCTATGATGTTACTTCTACGATAATGCTAACAATATGGCTTTCGTGCATAAGTTCAGAAACATATTGGACTCCTAGCTAACAAAAGTTAGGAGAGTTCAATGGCACATGAGGGTGTAAACAAGACGATCTTTATGTATGGCTTTGTGACGGGTTATGCTCGTAAAGCAATGTTAATACAAGGCATAACCCATCACAAGTATCGTGCCATTATTGAGCACAGAATAAAAGTTATTAATTTCTTTAACCGGCATGGGCCTGAGGCTACTAAGGAAACTTTTCAAGTAAGCCAAGCACGTCGCACTGCTGGCCTTTCGAGGCACTGCTAGTCTATTAATTGGAGCAAGTACTTACGTTAGCGTAGCTTCAGCGAAACAGATCAGATCTGATGAACATATAAAAAGGCTGAGCACCGCATTAATGCAGATAAAGCAATCGTACTGGGTGGTTCTGTCGCATACTGTGCAACTCGGCTGAATGAGTTGGCTCATACAAATCCTCACTTGGCTCAGCAAATTGGCGCATTCGTCATGGACCGCAGCCATAGCTACGAAGCTATTGGCATACTGCTTGGCACTCAGCTTATAAACACTTCATGTCGTCCACTTATTAACAGATATGTAACTCCGTACTTAGAGCGTGGAATTGCCCCACTTAGACAGAGGATTCATGCAATTATTCAGGCTGGTCGGATCTTAATAAAGAATAACGTGTATATCCCTTGACATCATGTATTAACTTTGCTACACTAGGGGAAGTAAGGAGTACAAAATGTCTCAATCTAAGTTTACCATCAAAGACTTCAAGCAGCGATATCCTTCTGATGACGCTTGCCTAGAGGAGCTAATGCAGTTACGTTTCAGTGACCGCCCAACATGCCCCAATCCGACATGTCAAAAAGTTACCAAATTTCACCGTGTCGCCAGTAAGCCTGTATATGAATGTCAGTGGTGTGGTTATCAAATCTCGCCAATGGCAGGTACAATCTTTCACAAGTCACCAACACCACTAAGCGACTGGTTCTACATTATGTATCTTATGACTGCTACACGTTCTGGTGTTTCAGCTAAAGAAGTTCAACGTCAACTCGGCGTAACCTATAAGACGGCATGGCGTATGTGCAATAAAATCCGTCAAGCTATGGACGAAAAGTCTATACTCGACTTACGCAAAATCTGTCAGTTCAAACCTATAAGCAGGATTTCTCCAAAGCTGTTTCTGGTATTCTCGTAAAGGTAAATGCTTTACCTCATACATGGTGGTCTGCATTTGTTTGGCTAGCTC
>JAJZAF010000009.1 GCA_021799595.1 bacterium
GTGGGTCATGAAAGCCGACAACTCGGCAATTTGTTTGGTAGATAATTTTTGTTGTTTTGTCATCCTAACAGCTTACGCTGTTTTGGTGCTATTTGAGAGTGTTATGTGTATAGATTTCATTTGATACGGTCTGCCATTACTCTTATGTCTAGTCTCTCATTTCGAGGGGCTTTTTATGTACCTTAAACATCATGAATAAGCTTAAAAACATATTGGGCCAACTAAGTAAAAGTCAGGAGTCCTTTTTATGGCTAGTCAAACAGGTAGTCAGCTCTGTGTGACAGTATTAACTTAGTATTAAAAGTCAGCATGCATAAAGCTATCAGAAAATTTACAGGAACAAACATTAATATGTAGAAAGTCATGAAAAAGGTAATTATCGGCTTAGTGGTCTTGGCAGTTTTTGTGGTGTATAGCATCGGTATACGTCACAAAGCTCCTATTCTTTCAAAACCGTCATCATTAGCAAATACAAACCCAACTACTTCAACAAATACAACGTCGGGAAGTGGTAATCCGCCGAACTCAAACTCCTCAGCTAGCTATAAAGATGGTACCTATACGGGCAGCGTTGCCGATGCATATTACGGTAATGTACAAGTGGAGGTTACTATTTCTGGTGGCAAAATAACTGATGTTAAGTTTTTGCAATACCCAAATACACACCAAGTATCAGTGATAATTAATCAACAGGCTATGCCTTATTTAAAACAAGAGGCTGTTCAAGCCCAAAGTGCGAATGTACAAATCATTTCCGGTGCAACTTTTACTTCTCAGGCCTTTCAGCAATCATTGCAGTCAGCATTATCTCAAGCATAGATGAAACACACACAACTCATTATGGGCATGCCTATTACTATAGAAATAAATGGACCCGCCAAACAGCGTGATCTTGCAACTATTTTTGATTATTTTCTCCATGTAGATAAACGCTATAGTACATATAAACCTGATAGTGAAGTTAGTTTATATAACGCTGGTAAGTCAATTGATGTACTTTCTTCCGAGCTACAGTTTGTGCTGGAGCTTTGTGAGAAAACAAGGATAGAAACTAATGGCTACTTTAATATAAAAAAACTTGATGGCTCAATTGATCCCTCCGGCCTTGTCAAAGGTTGGGCTATCCAAAATGCTGCAAACCAGTTGTATTTAGCTGGCTGGGACAACTTTTATATTGAAGCTGGTGGGGATGTGTTTGCAGCAGGTGTGAGCCCTAATAACAAGCCTTGGAAATTGGGCATACGCAATCCATTTAAGATTAATGAAATCATTAAAGTACTTAATGTAAGTGACTGCGGTGTAGCTACATCAGGAAATTACATTCGTGGCAACCATATTTATAATCCCAAAAGTGCCTATACTGCGCCGAGAGGCATTGTAAGTATAACTGTAGTCGGTCCTAATATTTATGAAGCAGACTGTATTGCAACAGCAGCCTTTGCTATGGGAAAACATGGCATAGCCTATATCGAGCAACGTAAAGGCATGGAAGGCTATATGGTGACTGATACCGCCATAGCGACGTTTACTACGGGATTTGAGGCTTATGTTGCTTAAATTCTTTCAACCAATAGATAACTTTATAGATGGCATATCTATGTACCGCTTACTGCTGTATTACTTGCTGGCTCTATTATTTGTTGCAATCGGGCTAAGTGCGCTTGGTGATATGCACTACAACCCCACACAAATCGCACTCTCGGCATCCATAGCTGTTTTTGCTTGCTGGATTATCAACAAAATCTTTGCATATATATTTGAAGCCCCCATTAATCCAGAATCATCGTTACTGACAGGTTTAATATTAGCTCTCATTATTCCACCAACTCTCCAAAACTTTGGTATTCTCTTTATTCTTGCGGCATCAGGGCTGGCAATTGCCTCCAAATATATACTTACCATTGGAGAAAAACATATCTTTAACCCAGCGGCTGTTGCAGTAGTGCTGACTGCTCTTGGCCCCAGGCAAAGCGCCAGTTGGTGGACAGGAACAACTGTGATGCTGCCGTTCATTATTATAGGTGGCATTTTCATTACCCGAAAGGTAAGACGTGTAAATATGGTTATCACATTTTTAGTAATTACGACAATTACCACTACTGTTTTATCAATTACTGCCAACTCAAACGTTTTTACTAACCTTAGTAGCATGGTTACCAGTTCACCTGCCTTGTTTTTAGGGTTTGTGATGCTCACAGAGCCGTACACATCCCCGACTACCAAATATAAACAGCTATGGTATGCTGCGATAGTTGGCTTTCTGCTGGCACCTCAGGTACATATCGGACATATATATACAACACCAGAGATTGCACTTATTATCGGGAACATTTTTGCTTTTATCGTTTCGTCAAAAACAAAACTATTTCCTATCCTTCGCCAGAAAGTTGTAATTGCATCAAACACGCTAGAATTCTCCTTTATACCGGACAAAAAATTAGCATTTAAACCTGGCCAATATATGGAATTTACTCTGCCTCATAGTAACCCTGACAGCAGAGGAAGTCGACGGTGGTTTACTATTGCCTCTTCTCCAACTGAAAACTTATTAAAGCTTGGCGTTAAGTTTTATAAGAAGAGCAGTAGCTATAAAAAAGCCATGTTGGCTATGGACCAAAAGACGTCTATCGTAGCTGCACAAATAGCTGGCGATTTTGTTATGCCTAAAAATGCCAGCAAAAAACTTGTTTTTATTGCGGGAGGAATCGGCGTGACGCCTTTTAGAAGCATGGTTAAGTATCTGATTGATACCAAACAACAACGATCAGTACGCATGCTTTATTCAGCCCGAACAGAGTCAGACATAGCATATAAGGATGTCTTTGAAGCAGCCAACCAATCATTTAATATGCAAACGTTCTATGTTTTAGAACGTCAAAGTTCGCAACTGCCTAATAATCAAACGATAATTGGCAGCATAAGCAGTGCAGTCATTAGACAATATATCCCTGACTTCAAAGAATGCATGTTTTATATATCAGGTACACATCATATGGTTGAGGATATGCAAATAATTCTGCATGAACTTGGAGTTCACCATAGAAACATTAAGATTGATTTCTTCCCGGGCTATGTATAAAAATTAATTTTCAAGCATTTCTTTTAAAAGCGTTCACATAATTTTTGTTTCTCTATAGACTGAGCAGGGAAGGTGACATATGCTACACAATAATTGTGTGAATTCTCATTTTCATGATATTTCAGGTATGTCAAAGTATGAAGTAGGAGAATTAACCTATGGTAGAACTGATCATCATGATACTACTTACTCTCCTGCTGCTACAGGAGGGACCCAGACAGAATCGTGGGTGATAATGTATATGAGGTTCTGCAACTTTATATTTACGTGTTCAAAAATAGGATTAAGAAGCTGGCCAGTGAGGAGTTTGTCTAACGCCATCTCCTTCTGAAGGTTTGGGGCCGCCAATAGCTAGTATATCAAGGCCTTCAGGACCGGCTCTGAAGGTTCGAACCACCTCTGGTGCTACTCGTATTGCATCCCATAAAGTAATGTTAATTGCTTCTTCATTAAGTAATATGCTGCCCGAACCGTGCACTACTACATATACCTCTTCTTGCACCTTGTGGCTATGAGCTCCCTGTGCTTGGAAGTTTGGGGCATATCGAAATAGACTGACTCCAATATCACGCGACTCGATATATTTGCGAGCAAAGTGAGATTCGAGACCCTCAGTTTCTGATGAATTTTTAATACTCAATAAATTAATTTTTGCATATGCTGACATTGCTCCTCCTCTCAGCTATGTTTAAATATAGCTTAATCTTAATATTGTACCTATTTTTTATGAGTTAAGGTTTATCTTAGTTTATTGCATTCTCATGCAAAGATCAAAAAAGTACAAATAGGTTGGAAGAACTAGTTAGTATCGATTACAATTTAAGCTTTATTTTGGGTCAGAGAGAGTGACAATGTTACTATGCAAGTACTATAAGTTATTGCCATCTTAGCTCAGCTGGCTAGAGCGTCGCTTTCGTAAAGCGGAGGTCTGGGGTTCGACTCCCCAAGGTGGCTCCATATAAGCGGGTATTGTATAACGGTTATTATGTAGTCTTCCCAAGACTGAGATGCGGGTTCGACTCCCGCTACCCGCACCATCAGGGATTTTTGAGTATTTTTTAATTCATTTTCAGATGTAATTAATCTGTAAATTCAGGTTACCGTTAATCATGGACTTTAGTCCATGGGCCTAAGGTTCCCTGGAGCAGACACAAGGTCTTGTGTCTGCGCAAGCAGTCTGGGATGCTGGGGTTTTTTATGAAGAGAGGCCAGTACCATTATTCACGGACCGCATTCTCGCTATCGTCTGCAGTACCACCTCGTCTGGATCCCGAAGTACCGACGTAGAGTCATGGCAGGTGATGTAGCATCATCTGTCCGGAAGCTGTTCTATGACTGCGCGCAGATGAATGACTGGTGGATCACCCGTCTGGCTGTTATGTCCGACCACGTACACTTGCTCCTTGAGCTGCCACCAACTGTTTCGGTATCGCAAGCCGTAAAAACCTTCAAAGACGGGCAGCAATCGGGCTTTGTGCCAGACACATCCTGAACTGGATGAATGGCTCTGGGGAAACAGCTTTTGGGCAGTGGGCTACTTCGCAGAGAGCGTCGGCAGAGTGACCGAGAAATGCTATCAAGTTATACATTGAGAATCAAAGAGACCACCCCAGTATGCCGAAACAGAGAAGCCTAGGACTTTAGTCCGAGGTAGTTCACTTGGGCTAACATGCAGGCGGGCACGTGGCACGTTTCAGAGTCATTCTAGTGTGTGAATAAAGTTAAATTCACTAACAGCCAGCGGTGGATATGTTCGGTAGTCTACGACATCCAGACCCTCAACGTTCATCTCGCTGACTGTCCAGTCCCCATTAGCAGGATTGACGCTCTCGACAAAAGCAACGTGTCCGAGGCCACTGTCGACATTTGGGGTTTGCATAATGGCTCCGTAGCTCGGAGTGTGGTCAACCAAGTAACCGTCAGCAGCGGCTCTGGATGCCCAGGTGGTCGCATTGCCCCATGTAGTTGGAACCGGTTCGCCGATTTGTGAACGCAGGATGAATACCCACCACGTGCAGTTACCCCAGGCGTATGTATCTCCCGGGTAGCTGTTAGCATCGTAGACGCCACCGTTTATTACAGAGATACTGCCACTTGTGCTACTGCTAGCAGCCCCGGCAATATTAGTAAGCGAGAGAACCGAGATGAAGGGGAGGCAAATAAGAGCTGCGACGAGTGTGGCTATTAACCAAAGCTCCTTTTTCAGACTCGTGCTAGTCTTCATGAGCAGAAAAGGATTCATCCATAGACCTCAGCTGGGTTGGTAGTAATGAGTGGATGTTCTTTGTCTGCAGCCACCACCTTGACCGCCACATGATTCTGGTCGGCAATAATAAGAGCTTCCCCCTTCCCGCAAGTCAGCAGGAAATTTTGTTCATACTCGCTTAAATTAAACTCGTCAGTTACATTTTTGATGGTGGTCGTGTCTTGCCGCATTAGAATACGTAGGCTGCTTTGGGAGGCAATGGCCCGGCCATAGTCACTATCTAGAAAGTCATTGGCAGCTTGGGAAATAATGGAAACGCCGAGATAATACTTGCGGGCCCGGCGCACTAGTCCCGAAACAAAGCGAGCGCTTTCTTCATGCTCAAGCAGCAGCCAGCCTTCGTCAATAACTAGTAATCTTTTTTTGGGTCTTGCTTTTACTTGGTGCTCCACGAAGTTCGATATGATAAGCATCATAATCTGGCGCAAACTTTCAGGCATGTCTTTGATATCAAAGACGACTAGTCGGTTGTTGAGCTGAATATTAGTTTGGGCATTGAAGACCTCGGCCAGCGAGCCCGATATATACTTCTCGAGACGATCGCACAATTTTAGCTGGCCGAGGCCATGCAGCTCTGCGTATAGATCTTCGAATATGGGCGGCCTGCCCATCTCTTGTTTGTACATGGCTAGAATGGCTTTATCCAGTGCTGCTTTTTCTCTGGGGTTAAGACCCTCGGCCATCAGGGAAACAATCTCTGTTAAATCCTGAATGTGCCCAGCTAAATCAGCCGAATCGTGAGCAGTTGTCGATAGATCAAATGGGTTAATCTTCTGCTGCGAGCGGGTAGATAGCTTTATATAACTACCGCCGACTGAGTCGCTTAGCAAGCTATACTCGCGTTCCGGATCAATAACTATAGTGTGAGTACCTTGCATCAGTTGACGCAAGATCTCGACTTTCATAGCATAGTTTTTGCCACTGCCTGATTGGGCAAATATGATGCTGTTGGCATTATGAAGAGAAAAACGGTCAAGTATGACAAGCGAATTGTTTGACTTATTTACTCCGTAAAGGATGCCTTCTTCTTGTACTAATTCGGATGACATGAAAGGAAATGTCAAAGCAGCAGTGGAGCTGTCTAGGTTACGCTTTTGGGCTAACTTGTCTTCCCCTCTGGGTAGAACAGATTGGAGCGCTTCGATCTGTTGATAGGTCGCTGTTTTGATATAAAATAGTTGAGCTGCTAACGTCGTCTCTAGTAACTTTGTCTGTTTATCCAACTCATCAAGAGAAGCGGCAGATAGAGCAATATAAATGGAAATCTGAAACAGCTTTTCTTGTCCTCGTTGGATCTTATCTCTCAGTGCCGTCGCTGATTCTAAAGGATCAGTTACTTCTGGTCCAATAATTTTGCCGCTTTTTATCATGGCGCGTTTTGTAGACTCGAGTTCAGTGATTTTGCGGTGTAATTTTGGTAAAGCCTGGGTAGCGTCGATTGCCTGGATATGGTAAGACACGTCTATGCTGCGATTGAAGTTGACCAGACTGTTGAGCCAGCCGGAAGATGCCACGAAAGGATATCCAGATATGAATAGCAGTCTGACGTATTTGTCGTTTAGGCCAAGGTGGTTCTTTTGTTCTTCAAGACCAGCGTAGGAAATGAGGTCAATGAAGTCTTGTTCGCCATAGGAAAAGTTTTGCTCTCGCAAATTTGTTTTTGATCGATTGAAGGAAAACTTCACAGGTTAACCTCTTGAAGCATACGCACCGCATGATCAGTTATGGGTTGTGTTTTTGCTTGTCTAGGGTTATACAGGCCATAAAAGAAGTCAAGCAGCTCTAGACTTGACAGTCTTTGGGACTTCATGCCAAGTCGAGCAAGACCTTTGCTAATAATATCAACGTTTAGAAGCAGTTGCTCTCGGGCGAGACTGAAGTCTTCGTCGTCTTTCGCTTTATACGGTACAACAATGTAAAAGTGCCGAGAGAGAATTTTATTCTTCTTCACTAGCTTGGTTACAAATTCTATGTAGGCTGTAATTTGTTTGCGGTAGATAGATAGTTTCTCTTTGCGCCTTGCTGCTTCGAATTTTTCTAGATACTTATCTAGGTCCATTTCTCGAATGCAGACCATGATCTGGATAGGACACGTTAGGCTATTGAGTACACTTTGATACGTCTCTGTAACTGCATCTTGCTCCATCTCGCTTTTCAACTCAAAATTGATTGAAGAGCTTTTTAAAATTGCCCGGTATTGTTTGTCTTTGAGCTCCATTATGCCGTCTTCAACAGCTTCTATGTTGATTTGTAGGCGACTAGAAACAGAGTTATTCGACTTCCGTAATAGTGACATAGAGTTCTCCTTTTCTGCCTATACGAAACCGTGTGCGTATTTGGCGATTTTTCAAAATTGTTTCTGCTCTAAAAATCTCTTCAAGCAAAATTGGGGGTCTTAGCTCTTTTTCTTTACATAGGCCGGGTTTTGGTTTTAATTCTTTTTCTTCCGGCTGAGCCTTGATTCTGCTTGGCTCATTTTTGTTATAGACGTAGAAACGCGGACGATTACTAAATCTGCTGACTGTGATAAGCCATTCAAGGATGATCTTGCCACGAACTCGAACAGCTAACCCACACATTACTATCGCAGTAATACTCATAAGGACTAGCTTGTAGGTGTCCAGCTTCAGTGGCCAGGGCAGGAGAGCATAGACAAGGAAGTTAAAGAAGACAGGGCTGGCAAGAAGCATGATCTGGCTTAAGGTCAGATTGCCTGTGATTTTATCCTCTACGGTCATTATTTGAGCCGGCACTGTTGTTGATTTCATCCGATTTCTGCCGCCGCCGCTGTCGCCGCACTCGTTAATTGACTAATACCATTTACAAAGTGACCGCTGAGTCTGCGCAGCGCTTTTGGTCCAATGCTGGCATAGGTTAATTGCACCATGACTCCTTGGGTTTTGAGAAGAGCTATGATTGTGGCAAGACCTACTATCATGCCCATAACGGGATCAGCTGTTTTTGAAGAATTGCTACTAAGCACCGTTGAAAATAGTGAGGCTGCGAGCTCCAGGATAATTACGTGAACAAACAAAACAAATATAGTGGTTAGATATGTTCTGGTTGCCCCGGCAGCAAAATCTTTAAAGCTCGGCAGCAACCATAGCATGGCTACTAATGGCGCCAGTGCTGCTCCAAGGTACAGCGTTACCAATCGGCCGACGTAGTAAACAAGTAATATGACGGATAGGATTACAAAAACGATCATTATAAGTAAGGCCGCAATGCCGAGGCTGGCTGATTGTTTCGTAATGGCGCTTAGACTTTGCCAGATAGTTAGATCGCCGAAGCCAGCGTGGATAGCAGCAATCATGCCGTTACTAATACTAATAACGGTGTCGATCAAAAAGATGGAGCTATTCATGATCAAAAAGGCCAGCCCGAGCTGCGGCAAGAGGTGTTTAAATTCCAATTCACTGAAGCCGAGGCTGGCAGTGCTCATGAGATGGAAACCAAGAGATGCAACAACAACTACGAACAGGGTGTCGGCAATTGCAAGCACCGCCAGCCACAAGTTAAAGACACTCGGGTTTGCCGCCATTAAAGGGGTTGCCGAGGTGAAAAATTGCAGCGCGTTCAAGAAAGGCTCTGCAATCGATCCAATAATATTCTGCAGCACACCTGTAATGGCTTTAATAACCACGTCGACAAGGCTAGTAGAAGTACTTGCTGGATTAATCGACTGAAGTGAAGGAACAGAAGGTGCAGTCGCCTGAACAGACGAATTGTAGGCGTTTGTAAGCAAAGCCGTAATAGACGCCGCAGCAAGTACTACCACAAGTCCTATAAGGGCATTGCGTATGATTCTTTTGGCATTTGCTAGTTTGTCCGGCCGACCACTACTCGTCATATACTGCATGCCACCAATTACGAGGAATAGGGTTGCAACTAAACTAGCCAATGCACTCAAAGTTAGCACTAGCGGTGCAACAACTGAGTGCATAACGGCAACTGCTGCCGAAGTGTTAGCTATTAATCTGGTCTCGAGAAAAACTGTATACATGCTTAGCTCCCAAATGCACTATTGGCTAGGCCCGCCACAATATTACTAAGCACAAAGGCCGCTATAGTTATAGCTAAACCAGTTGCTGAAAACATGATCGTTCTTTTTGCTTGCTCCAGGCGATGTGGGTTACCTGAACTAGTTATATAATGAAAGCCACCGACCACAAAGAAGCCCGTTGCTACCAATCCTGCCAGACCGGCAACGGCCTGAATAACACTCTGGAGAAAGCTTTCAATTGGTCCGATGCTTCCGCTTGCAGCCAGTGCAGGCCTGCTTAAAATAAACGGCAGCCCTATGGTAATAAATATGGCACCAATTGATCGTTTGGACATTCTCTTCATGGCTATCTTCGCCTCCTTTCTTCTCGTGTACCTGGTTTACCATGTGGTTTTCATGTGCTGCAAAGTTTTTTGGCTTGTTTTAACTAATTTTTAATAACTGCCAGAGACATAGTTAGTGCGTAGTTTTCACAATATTTTTCCGCCTTTCTGTGGCTACTTTTCCACCAATGTGTCTCTTCTTTCCACATAGTTTATAGAGGTGGTTTTTGTCTGTGTATAAACCTACCCCAGTTTCTTTGTTTTGCTTCGTTTTTTATAACAAACACATAATATATGTGGAAAACTGTGCAGGAGTTCGTTATAGTAGTTATCGACTATGGAAGGGCGAAGTGTACAGCTGGATGACGTCTGGCAAGCTGTTTTGGGCGAAATTGAGGTGTCACTTTCGAGAGGAAGTTTCATAACTTGGTTTAAAAACACTTGTCTATTAAAACAAAGTGAGGAGACAACTGTCGTGGGGGTGCCAAATGTATTTATTAAGCACCAGCTGGAGACAAAATTTGGCGATCTTATTATTGATACTTTGCGGAAACAAGGCGCCTCTGTGAACCAAATTGAGTATAAAACCACTCCTCTCGCCAGCCGCTCCCGGGTTCTTGGTGAAGAGAACGAAGGCGAACAGCCACAACTAACAACAAACGTCATTCATCAATCAGAGGCTAGCCTAAGACAATCTAGCAATGGTTTAAATGAACGCTATACAATGGACAACTTTGTAGTCGGTGATGGTAATGAGCTAGCCTTTGCTGCCTGTCAGGCGGTATTGCAGCAACCAGGCATAAAATATAATCCGTTGTATCTTTATGGTGGCGTTGGTATTGGTAAAACCCATTTAATTCAGGCTGTGGGTAATGCTCTACAGGTTCGTAACCCAGACGCCAAAATCCTCTATATTGCAACCGAGCAGTTTGTCAGAGAGTTTGTAATGGCCTTGAAAAAGCGTTCTATGGCGGCTTTCGTCAACTATTACCGTTCAGCTGATGCCTTGATTGTTGATGATGTACAGTTCCTGGCAGATAAAGATAAAATTCAGGAGGAATTCTTTCATACGTTTAATACCCTGCACCAGGCAGATAAACAAATTATTATGAGCTCAGATAAGCCCCCAGGGGATATCGCTAAATTAGAGGACAGACTAAAATCTCGCTTTGCTGGCGGCATGAGTATCGATATGCATGCGCCAGACTTCGAGACACGGTGTGCTATTATTCATACCAAAGCAGAGAGTCACCAGGCCGAACTTGAACCCGAGGTAGTTGAGTACCTTGCAACTACTATTCAATCAAACATTAGGGAGCTTGAGGGAGCACTTAACCAGTTACTTGCTTGGTGTGAGGTTCGTTCGTTAAAACCTAGTGTCGCGATTGCTTCAAGTCTCCTGCAGGTTCACAAAGCTCGGCCAAAGCATATCAGCGCTAAACAAATTATCGAGCGCACCGCTCGCCATTTTCAGATACCTCTTGAGGACATGCTTGGACCAAAGCGGGATAAAGACATTGTGGTTCCCAGACAGGTAGCAATGTACATTTTGCATGAGGAATTACACTTGAGTTATCCCAAGATAGCTCATGAGCTGGGACGAAAGGATCATACCACGGCTATACACTCTGTAAGAAAAATTGCACAGTTGTCCCAGATTGATGTGTCACTAAAAAATACCATGGACAACATTAAGGAGCAGCTCTATGCCTAGGTTGTGGATGGGGTGTGTGAAGATTGTGGCTTTGTTGTGTGGAAAAGCTTTTCTTTTCAGCGTATTATCCACAAGGTGTGTCGGGCTTTTTACTGTGTTGTCTATAAATAAGCCCTTTTTACGTTCTTTTTCCAACTTGTTTTCCCAAACAGTATCCACAACAAAAAACTTGTTTTTCTATCTGTCTTATAAAAAATTATACACATTTTCCACTCCACCAATAACAACTACTACTTGTATATAAATTAATTGTGGTGGGAAAAAGGAAAGCAATATGAAACTACAAGTCACACAGGAAAATCTAAATAGAGCTCTCAGCTCCGTAGCTCGAATTGCAAGCAGTCGGGGTACACTACCAATACTCGCCAATGTCCTTATAAAGACCTCAAAGAATCGTTTAAGTTTGTCAGCAACAAACCTTGAAGTAGCTATCACTCATTTTATTGGAGCTAAGGTTGGTGACGGTGGAGCCATAACAGTGCCTGCTCGATTAATGCAGGATTTTATTGGTAGCTTACCAGAAGGAGTGATTAACCTGGAACTAGAAGGAACAAAATTACACATAACAACCGATCAGTATCAATCTGTAGTGAATGGTATTATTGCCGATGACTTCCCTGTCATGCCCACCATGAATAATGGATCATCATGGAAAATGTCTAGTGGCGTGTTAAAAAAGGCGCTCCAACAAGTGGTATTCACTGCCTCTTCTGACGAAACCAGACCAGCACTCACTGGTGTTCTTATTAGAACCAGTGAAGGTGAGCTAGTCATGGCTGCTACAGACAGCTATAGGCTTGCAGAAAAAAGGCTTGGCAAAGAGAACCAAAATATCGAGCTTCTTATTCCAGCCACATCACTTAATGATCTACTAAGAATAATTGGTGACAGCGACGAAGAAGTTAAAGTTACACATAATGAGCAACAGGTGCTTTTTCAAGTGGGTGACATTGAGCTGGTCACCAGGCTTTTAGAAGGTTCATACCCAGACTACCAAAAATTAATACCAAAAGACTTTACAACTACAGTAAGGCTAAAACGGGCCGACCTGATAAGTATTACAAAAATATCCGGTCTGTTTGCTCGTGAAAGCGCTGGCAGCATTACAATCGATGTGGATACTGAGAAAAAGAAATTGAGTATTCGTTCAGTGGCCTCGCAACTTGGAGAAAACACGGCAACCGCACAAGCAAGCAAAGTAACGGGTGGTGGCTCCATTACCTTAAACTCCCGCTTTCTGCTTGACGCTCTCAGTGCCATGACTGGTGACGAGATTGTTTTTGGCTTTAACGGCAAGCTTGAGCCAACTCTGTTACAAGACCCAAACGACTTAGACTATAGGCATGTTGTTATGCCCCTGAAAAGTTAAATCAGGATTAATTGTGGCTATACAATAAGAAAATGATAAAGAGTTTGCGACTGCAACAATTTCGTTCATACAAAGATGCATCATTTGAGTTCAGTTCAAGAGTTAACATAATTGTTGGGCCGAACGCCAGCGGCAAGACAAGTCTTTTAGAAGCAATGCTTGTGTTATGTAGGGGTAGCTCATATAGGGCAAAAGACAGTGAACTTGTACAGCTCAACAAGACCTGGAGTCGGCTGGAGGCTGAGCTAATAGACGGAAAGAAACGAGTAATTAAAATAAAGACAAACCCAACACCCGAAAAAACCTTTGAAGTAGACGAAAGACCACAAAAAAATTTGTCCGAGACCAATAAAATACCGTCCGTATTATTTGAGCCAGACCATTTGCAATTGCTCTATGGAAACCCCGAAAGGCGAAGAGATTATTTAGACGATCTACTAGAACAGACAGAGTTGGGGTATGAAACAATACGGAGAAAGTATAGACGAGCACTTATGCAACGAAATGCTCTACTGAAACAGATCAACCCACCCAACCAAGCCGAGCTCTTTCCCTGGAATGTACGCCTTTGTGAGTTAGGAGGGAAAATAATACGGGCACGGAGCAGGCTGGTAGAGCAAGCCAACAAGCAAGCAGAAGAGATATATAAAAACTTGTCAGGAACGAAAACTCGCTTTGAACTTAAATATCAGACAACGCTGCAAGAAGGATACGAAAGTAATTTTCTAAGGGAACTAGAGGTGAACACAAAATCTGACCACAAAAAAGGGTTCACAACTACCGGTCCACACCGAGATGATCTAATTGTTTTATTTAGCGATCACCCAGTTCAGGAGATAGCCTCACGAGGCGAGGTGCGTACTGGAGTGCTGACTCTTAAAATTAGTGAGCTACAACTTATAAGAGATGTAAAAAACCAGACCCCTCTCCTCTTACTTGACGATGTATACAGCGAACTAGACGGCAAACACCGCCATAGTCTTACTGATTATATATGTAATAACTACCAAGTCTTTATTACTACTACCGATACAGATGATGCCCTAAGACATATTGGAAAAGGGCACAAAATAATACAAATTAAACCTGGGAAGAACGGAACTAGTCACTCTGAATGACAGAAAACTTTAAATCACTGAGGTTGAAACCATCACCTTGGAGCTCTTGTTGAGCGGCAGATAGCGCCGCACTGGCTGTCGATCCACCGGCAGCAACAACCTGGACAACAGGCTCCCCAGAAAAATTGACTAGGCCAAGACTGTAACCTGCTCCGGGAGTAGATTGCGGTAGTATATCCTGAAGATTATAGATAATAGCAGGTATTTTTTGACCTTGAAGCCCGACGCGCCTTATTGCAAGCATTCCCTGTTCACCTGCTACCGAGCTGATCATATATATGTAAGACTTATCGGCACTTACATCTAATTCCTGAATCGTTTCTCCCAAAGGGGCGGTGGCAATTACATGTGCTTTCTGGTCTCGAACATTATATGACCAGAGCTGATCGTCGGTGCTATAGAACAACGTGTTATTGTTTAACCAAACAGGATTTGTGAAGTTGCTTTGTGGTATGGTGGCAACTTGTCGTAGCGAAGAGTTGAGCACCTCTCCTGCCGAAGAGCCGCTTATTACGATATATGTACCCCCAGGAGACCAAGAAGAGTAGGCGTTAACAAATGTCTGTAATTGTTGTTTAATCACAGTTGGTCCGACCATGGTGACTATGTTTGCCGTACTGTTATTGTAACCGGAGTTTATAATAGACACTATATTTGTTCCGGCCACCAGAACAGTACCCGCTTGTCTGTCGCTGTAGATTTTTTTAAACGTTTTGCCGAAATTATTGCTGCTGTAAACAAAATGTCCTACGGCAACATAAATAGTATTATTTGGAGCAACTGCATATGCCAAAGAGCTCCTGCCTTGGTTGCTTTGTGGAAGACTTAGTTCATCAACTACACCATCTTTAATGGCGTAGAGGTTTTTAGACGAATCTTCTCCGACCCCAAAACTTGGACTGGCCCAGCTAACGGACTGAAAACTATATGCTGAATCTATAGTGCTCTCCTGGTTTTGGCTATTTATTTCCGTAAGCCCAGACCCCCCGGGCACAACGTAAACCAGTCTCGAACTGTCTGCGGAGATATCGGCTGCACCGCCAGAATAAGCTACTGGTTCGACGCCGCCAGTATTTATTACATTCATGTAGATATTAGTGACATGGTGAGCCTGTACAATTAAATGTTGTGATGTAGAGTTCGAACCAAGTGTGGTGGTTACAAGATAGCCACCCTTCTTTAGTCTGCCAAAAAAAGAACCATGTGCGTTTATTATGGATGAGCTATTCTGAATTGAGCCAAAAAGCGGCGTAATAGATATAGTGTTTAACTTGCTATTCGTGGTAATATCAAGTTTTCCGTACTCCAGGTATCCGTTTAGCCACGGTATTAATATCGATAAAAAAAGAATGACAACAAATATTGTTAATAATTTTTTGCCAGTCATAACTACCTAGTCTCCATTTATTAGTATGCACTCCCTGGCCCAATATATCTATATGCACCACCAGTCCAGTATGATGGAGTAGACGAAACCTCACTCGTTCTTTGTCCTGAAGCGTGTGACCCAAAAGTATACAGGGTGTTTGAGGACGAATCATAATGGTCAACAATCTCAACATGCGTATTCGTCCCTTGCGTAACAACGTCTCCTGGCTGAACGGAACTTATTGGTATAGATTCCCAATCAGCAGAGTCGGTTTCAATGCCCGCTACGTCCCAGCTGAAGTTCTGGTTAAAGGCCATATCGACCGCAACTGAGACAAGACCGCTGCAATCAGTAGCGCATGGCCCTGGATTTGCCGCAGTACTAGACGAAGAGGCAGAAGCAAGAACAGCAGATGAACACTGTTCCTTAAATGTGCTATAGACATGTCCACCTCCCGAGAGGTAATAAATGCCCTTATACTGTTCAGCTTCACATAGAATAATTTCATTACCAGTAATAGGTGATGAAAGTATACTCCCTGAAGATAATATGCAATTCCCGCCTCCACTACTTGATGCACACCCCGTAGTTGTTACACCACCGGATGTTCCAGCGCTACTGCCTTCATCTTTGATAACATCTCCATATATACTCCCCGCAACCTGGCCATAAGTATTTGGGATACCAGCTGCAGCTCCAAAGTAATAACTTGCTAGTGTGATAAATTCGGATTCGCTTGACGAACTAGTTAACTTTATACCCCCAAAACCTCCACCACTGAGAGCATGAGCAGCAGTAAAAGCAGCATCTGCTAAATCTTCTGGGTTTGGTGTACCGCCTTGGCCATTGGCATTGACAGCCCACGAGGCCCACGTGCTGGGTATAAACTGGAAAGGACCTTCAGCACCTGCTCTACTTGTCGACCATGGTGCGCCGTTACCATAAGGCGGCGGCGGCGTCGGCATCTCGTGGTTATTAAATGCACTTTGAGCTTGGGGATAGCCATACTGTTCGTTATAAAAAAGAGCAACGAGTGCTGCGGGATTAATATTGTACTTGGCAGCTGCAGCAGTAAATATGGAGTTATAGGGTTGCTTAATGTAACTAGGCAATGTGCCTGGGCCGAAGGAGGTTGATGAAGCTGAACAAGCCGACCCAGGATCATAAAAGCAAGTGCCTCCAAAATCTCCTTCTTCAGCACAGATAAAATCATTTGAAGTGAAAGCTGCTGCGGTTTGCCCACAAATGGCTATAATGCTTAATAAAATAAGCAAAAATCGCTTTAGCTCAGACGAGGATGATATAAGAAGTAGCTTTTTCATTTTAAACTTCTATTATTTACTATTCCCCCGGAGGACAAGAAAGAGACCCCGATTTTGTTGCAGGATTGCTAGTCCAAGTAGGCCAAGAGGAAGGCAAGGGTTCTCCAGACAAGGGTGCACCGGGAATGTCATAGCAACTTGGAACAGTGACGCCCAAACTTGTCAGAAGTTCTCTAAAGTTTTGTCCATAAGCTGTTGCATAAGCTGCTCCTGTTGGTAATGTTTGGAAAACAGGCTTGGCAAGCGAATCTCCAATCGCCGATCCGTCTGCCCAACCGGTTTCTATGTGTGGAGAAGCATTAACCATAGTACAGAGAACAGTGCCAGGTGTTACTTCTTCACCTATATGTACTTGAATATCCTGACAGTTTTCGGCCATATAAACATATTTTCCTGTTGCCGGGCCATTACTCAACTGATAGACAATGAATGTCCCACCTGGCCAGCCAGAATTAGTTAGACTTAGCACCTTTCCGTTCCCAATGGCGTAAACAGGACCAGAGCCAGTAAAATCTACACCCTGATCAACCCGGCTAGTTCCTAGGTTGGTTACACCTCGAAATGGATTTTCGTACCCTGATGGACTTGATGGAGGGCCACCTGATGTTGAAGTAGTAGCAGTTACAGTCTGTTCGCTAATCAGTTGGTTTAAAACATTGTCGTAACCTTTAGCCACACGCCAACGAAATACAAGATCACCAAAACCTTTACCGCCAGGCCCACACTGGTTGCCGGGGCAGCCTGTGTAATCACAACCTCGTGAGGAGCTCCCAGTAGTATTACAACCAGTATCTTGATTATTGGGGCCAAGATTGTCTGGAGAACATAGCCCCTGGTTGGCTATGACGTTGCCCTTTGAGTTACGCTGTATATCGCCGTTTGCCAACATGGTGCCAATTGACTCGCTGCCGTCAAAACAGACCCCATAGCGGGCTGCAATATTAGCTTCTTGACCGCTCTCGTCGAGGATTTGTTGATTTTCAAGTGGTTGGTAACTGGAGTTATTCTGTATGAGAGACTGTTCAGCTGAAGTATAACCAAACTGTACGTTTCCATAAAAAGTGTTGTTGCTAGTAACAGTAGAAGCCGCCAGGGAGCTACCAGACAGTAGCGGACTAATAACAGAGCCTATTGTGCGAATTGGATCTAGTAAGGCACTACCAACATGAAGAAGCGACGAGAAGAAGGAATTATTTAAGTAGCCGCTAACAGACATTAACAGATTACTGAATAACGAATTAGCATTATCTAAGGCAAAGTAACGTTGATACATGCTTTGTTGACTGTTAGCTCTAGCTAACTGGGATTGAGCTTGGGCATTAGTTTGAGCAAGATTTTGGTCAGTCATAGGTGCGCCGTAAAACTGTTGCTGGTTAATCTGATTAGCATAGATATTTGTACCAGCATCAACAGTATTATCATAAGACTGCCCTGTGTCTAAACTGTTATGATTAACGCCAGCTTCAGAGGCCACGATTTGCCTGGCAAGAAGTGTAGCTGCTGTTATTCCGACAAAATTCTTGAACATAGAACCAGCAATACCCTTGGCGCTTGCTATTTTCTCACCGAGCTCAGCTGTGGACTTAGGTATAAAAGCATTTATTGCGTCAGTAGCTTTGCTAATTAAACTATCTTCTGCATCTACTTCTGGTAAGGTCAAAAGGCTAGCTATAGTTATGCCTCCGGCCAGCCATAGATTTGTTACTGCCGGGCAAGCTGTGCCAGCAATGCTGCTTGTAATACTAGCAAGGGGTCCTGGTAAATAATCTGCGAGCGAGTAAGAGTATTGACCGCTAGCAGAACTCTCAGTTGAGCCAAAACTTGAAGTATTAGCCGGTTCACCATTTGCCCGAAGCTCGGCGTTGCTGTCAGATATATTACCCAATTTCCACGTAGCAGCTCCAACTGCTTCACCGCTAACAGCACTACCGTCTTTTTCTTGAGCAGCTTCAGTTTGCACCAAAATACCGTCGCGTTCAGCTTGCTGACTCTGATAGTCTATAGAACCCTGAGAGCTTTGGATAGAACCATCATAAATAAGACAAACGGGCGTGGCTATGGCATAAATTGGATTGATGAATTTAAGAATCGTTGAGATGAAGCTTTGAAAGCTTGAAAAAGCTGTCGAGGGAATACTTTGTTCCAAAGACTTTCCTAAGTCAAGGGATAATTGGTTGGGGTTGATAGACGTAGCAGGATCCTGGGCGTCTGCAGCTTCCGTTTGATTCAACTTTTCAGCCTGACTTGCATATGGCCCGCTTGGCTGGGCGGAACCCTCGCCAAAATCAAAGCTCAGTTGTTGTTCTTCTGCGTCTGCAGCATTTTGGTCTTTTCCTTGGAACTTAGCTATGTTCCACGCTACTAGATTGACATCAAGTTGTTGACGTATTTCACTAGCAACCTGGGCACGCGTAATGGGACCAATGTCATTGGCCTTGAGGGCCTGGGTTAAGTACGGCTGCACTTCATTAGCTAAAGACAAGTCCCGACTGAAAAACTTATAACCGGGTATAAACTTGTATTTTAGAGCCTGACTAAGCGATTCTGGTTCCAGATCAAGAGTTTTGCCGTCTAAAGTAATACTTTTAGCATAGGTATTGCCAAAAGCGGTTGTTCCGGTATTAATTTGTAACGTTCCTTTATCGTCGAAATTGTCTATTATTTTACTAGGCCGGTAGTTATCTAATTTTGACCATAGATTTTTTACCCCACCTGTCGCGCTTGAATACTGGCTTGATAGATAGTCATAAAGTGCCTGCCCCTGATCACCACCATATTTTGTTAAAAGCGAGTCAAGACCAAATTTCTCGCCGTCTATCTGCGTAGTATCTTCTGCCATTTGAGCGGTTGTTCGAGCAAACTGGTAGGCAGCAACGTGTTCGGCAAAATCCACTAGTTTATAGGCACCTATTAAAAGAATTAATAAAAGAATAAAACCGGCTAAGAGTACACCTGCACCAACGCCAGCACCGACAAGTAGTTTGTGTCTTTTTATTTTAGAGACAAACCTGCTTTTATAGTTGCCGAAATTACGGGGGTCATTCCTGAAAGGGATCCTTGATGCTTCGGGCCCTAGCTCGTGACTCGGCACACCCCGTAGGTCACTGCCCGGGATTTTATTAGCTTCTCGCAATCCTTCTCGGCTGGGCCCAGAGTTTTCCGCTGCTCGCAGATCGGTTGCCGGAATCCTTGACGTTTGTTTTGATCGCGGCGGTGACGCCGACCCAGAGCCAGTACTAGCAATGTTGTTGTGTTCAGCTTGTCTCAACCGATCAGTTGCCGGTTCATAGTGGTCAGTAGAGTCACTGGCTATTTTTCCATTGATACGTCCTGCACTATTATTGCTGACGTTATTTGGCCTAGTAAATTTTGCATTTTCCTGATTGGCTCCCGGATCGTAAGTTTTGTTTGCCATTTTTTGTCTTTCAATCCCTAGGCATCACCAATTATACGCTGTTAGTACTACCAGGAACCAAGCGATTATTTAAATCAATAACACCTTGTATTTGGTCTATTTCACCCTCTCCTGTCTTGCCTTCAACCTGAGCGGCTGCATTGATAGCCTGAACCTCTTCAGGATTAGTAACGATAAGTTCTGTTTCCGTTGGACTGGCTATAACCTGAATATGTACATGATTTTGCCCGGCAAAGAATAGACCCTGTCCGACCGGGAATTGGCTGAGACGTTTTTTTTCTTCACTGGTCAACTTAAAGACATCAGTCAAAATGTCGACTGCAGTAGGGGATTGTTTCATTAGCAACTGCATTGAAGCATTGGCCACAATTGCTCTGCCCATCCTTGAACCCATAAAATCCTCAACATCTTGTGTAATCGTTGTAATTCCCAAATTATATTTTCGGGCTCGCTTAGCAAGACTAAACAAGAAGTTAGCGGAGTCTTCATACTTCATAAGTTGCCAAGCTTCATCGACAACTAGTATGCGTCGCTTCTGATCTGTTTTAGTTTTGTTCCAAATGTAGTTCAGCACAATATACATAGCCACAGGCCGAAGCTCGTCCTCAAGATCTCTTAAATTAAAAACTACCATTGGATTATTAACGTCTATGTTGCTCTGCTGACTGAAGATACCAGCAAATGTACCACTGGTGTATTTACGCAAACGCTGGGCCAACTGCGGGCCCGTGCCGCCCATATGTAGCAAGGTGTCGTAAAGGTCACCAATAGTTGGCGGTATGCTAGTGTGGGTTAATGGGTCATTTGTAATACCAGCTTTAGCATAGGTGCCAATGAGAGCAGCATCAAGATCTGCTTCTTCGCTAGGAGCAAGTGCTGGCATTACGTACTGATTGCCTCCTTGAATCTCGGCTTCGGCTCCACCCATCATGAGGCGTAGTAGTCCATGTAGAGTAATGAGATTAGTCCGTAGAGCGTTATCTGCTTCTTCTGTATCAACAACTTTCGGCAGGTCAAATGGATTAATACGAGTGTTTGAATTCAGGCTTAGGCGGACATACGCACCACCAACAGCATCACACATTCGCCGGTACTCATTCTCCGGGTCAATAATGAAGACTTCAGTCCCAAACATCATACTTCTAAGTGCCTCTAGCTTGACAGAAAAACTTTTACCGGCACCGGATTTTGCGAAAACCACTGAATTACCGTTTTCAAGTGAGAAGCGATCAAATATGACAAGTCCAGAGTTATGCATATTAATGCCGTAGAGAATACCATTATCCTGGCTGAGATCAGCACTTGTGAAAGGAAAACTAGTACTGAGGGCACCGGTACTCATATTGCGCCTGATTTGTAGTTGGTCAATGAACTGTGGGATAGTACTATTGAAACCTTGCTCTTGCTGGGAAGAAGCTGGCTTGCTGTATATAAGCTGCTGACCGAGCATAGATTCGACTTTGTGAGATATGAACTCCAACTCATCGAGACTGCTGGCGTAGATTGTAAAGTAAAGACCGAAACGGAAGAAGCGTTCTTCGCCGACTTGGAGCTTGTCGCGCATTTCCTCTGCGTCTAAAATAGCAGCTTGTTTGCGTGGGTCGCGCACTCTTCCCTTCTCCGCATCGATCTGTATGCCGGCTTCGAGCTGCGTAACTTTCTTCCGCAAATTCTCAAGCACTATTTGGCTCTCCACTGGATAGATATACATGTTGATATCAACTATTTCGTCTAGATTAACCATACCACTCAACCAGCCGGTGTATACTTGCCGGGGGTACCCATAGACGTAGTAGGTACGAGCATAACGAGTGCCGAGCTGAAAATGCGTGCTGCTAAATTCTAAAGAGCTTGGCGCAATAAAATCTCTAAGCGCAGTAATGCCTTTTTGAAAGGCGGCTTGTACCTCCTGTTCCTCTTGTAATTTCTGAGCCTGCATGACGGCAGCTGGATCGGTTTTTTGTTTCTTTTTCCCAAATGCCATTACTGAAGCTCCCTCTGCAAATGTGGTTGTAGTGCAACCCCTTGGCCCTTTTTGACAATGTCAGCAGTCAAGCTGTCCATCTCTTTTAATTTCTGCCGGGTAGCAGTGTCAGGATTATAACTGTCGTAATAGAGCTCAATGAGTTCCTGGGTGTCAAGCGGTAATCCTTGCACGCCACACTGTTGTAAACCAGCCAGTACGGCCTGCACCCGATTGCGCAGTTCATTTTTAGCGTCTTCAAGATCGCCTTCATTGATAACGACATGTTGATCGTTATGCCCAAAAAGTTTCGCTACGTTAGTTAGGAAGTTTTTATTCTGTGTCAGTGCCTTCTGCACTTCAACAACAGGGAAGAAGGGGATAATGACGTAAAAGTTCTTGTCCATAATATTAGTTTGTTGACTCAAGTCGCTCATGTAAGCTATATAGTCTTCCATCAATATAGCGAGCAACATATTGTCGTGCTCGGAGCGGATTTTATCCATACGCTCTAGGTATGGACGCAGGTCTACTTTACGAGAACGAATAAATATCTGAATCGGAAAGTAAAGAGAGTTTAAAAAACCTTGATAGCTATACTCCACAGCTTCTTGTTCTTGAGGACTCATAAGATCGAAGTTAATGCTTTTCATCATAACTACCGAGCGGTATGAACCATCATTCATAATGACAATACCGTCACGAACCTCAGCAACATGAAGGGTATTCTGGGTACTATTTGGGTTAGTCTTTGGTTTTGCTGTTGAACCAGCCTGCGTTTTTCCTTGGGCCGATTGGTCTGGTGACGTCACGACAGTAGTCCGAGTGGAGGCTACAGGTGCAACTGCTGCGGCTGCTGGCGGTACCGGCGGCAGACTTGCGCGTTGGCTAACCGGAGTTGCTGTTTTTGACTCTTCGGATGCCCCGTACTGCATCGGTTGTGGCTCTAAACCATAACGGGGTTCGGCTGCGCTGACAATACTGACTTGCGAGGGATCGTAAGCCGGTTCACTAGTAGGTTGACCAGCTGCTAGAGGGTCAGTTGTAGTTGTGTTTAAGGGATCCATATACCCACCTTTTTATTAGAGCCCCGGCCTAATGGAGCGAAACAACAACCTCATCTTCATTTCCTTTGGCTTTTTTAGCCTCACGAGCGATTGTGGAAACGTTAAAGTCGTTATTGGTTGCCAAGGCTAGTATAGCAGGGTGAGAAGGTGTTGTCATCGCTGAAGAAGTCGGCTGGCCTGTTACTGGTGCCTGCTGTTGCTGACTACCAAGTGGCCGTAATGTGCGTAAATTGCCATAACTAGCTCGTCTGGAACTAGCTGCGGCATGTATTTGAGCAGATAAAGTAGCATCGTTATAGGAGGCCTTACTGGTGCCTGCTGTTGCTGGAGAGTTCATGAAAAACAAGTTTGAAGAATTCAATTGGGGAGCGACCACTTGGGCATTGGAAATGGTATTCATTGTAGAAAGTAATTCCTGTCGTCGCCTAACGGCAGATTGATTAATCATGCTATCAAATTGCTGTGCAATTGGGTTATGTTCTTCGTCTAGCATATCCTCGCTGGCTTCCACAACAGTGTCCGGTACTGCCTCTGGAACAGCATAGATGTCTAGGAGTCGATCTCGGTTGTTAATAGTTAAGGGATTGGGTACATAGCTATCGACATTAATATTTTTTATAGCCCAACCACGACTATCTAATGTGCGAGCAAGTGCTTTAAGTCGACTTTGTACTTCTGGTTGACTGAGACCGTCTGTGTATATTCGTTCTACTTTCTTTGGCGCGGTGACAGTAACAAGTTCTTTAATGCCACTTTGATCCCACACTCTTTTGTGAGGCTTAAACCAAAACCGGATTATAGCAAGTGCCCAGATTTCTGTTGGCTGATCGCGCCCAAAAGGAAAAGCAAAGAAAACAGCCAACAGAAATAAAGGAAGAACAATAACAAGTAAAGGCCAGATTTGCTTAGCAACAGACAAGAAACATAAGTAACCGAAAAAAGCAGCTACGAGAGCAAAGACAAATTGACGAAATGTAAGAGGCCCAAGAATTTTATCTTCAGCTTCAATATCTTGTATGAGTTTGTATGTTGCCATGGTGTCTTTGATTATATCAGGAAAAGGCATAAAAATACCCTAATCACGAATTAGATCCTTAGTGTAAAGCACGCTAGAATTTCTCTTGTAAATCTACTAAAACAAAAAGGAGAAACAAAAAAGCGTGCTTTACAAAAATCATATCGTAGACGTTTACGTCTGGGTAGACGACCGATATCGCTCAGAATAAATGTTACCGAAATGTAGATCGATAGTTCATTAAAAAAGGTTACTAAACTTTAAGCCATACTAACTTCTGGGAGGAAGAGAGTATGACTTCGTAGCTATTGATGTGGTTACTAAGCAGGCTAGCATCTACGTCAGTAGTTCTATCTCCTCTGCCCAAGGTGCCTTAGCCTGGAAGAGAGCTACTCATGAGCTAGGACTGCCTAAAGCAGTACTGACCGACAATGGTAGCGAGAACATGGGAGCCTTTGCTGAACTGTTAGAGGGTCAAGATCTAATTCACTGCTGGGCTAGACCTTATACACCCAAAGACAAGCCTCATATTGAAAGCTTCATTGGAACTTTAGAGTGAGAATGCATTAGGTGGGGTAGCGTAGCCATCGACAAGATTGACCAACAATCCATCATTAACCAATGGTTAATTAAGTACCATAACTACCGGCCACACCAATCCTTAAACTATTTGAGCCCAATAAATACAAGACCAAACTTAAAGCTAACGAATCGACCTAGATGTATTGAACCACTGCAGCAAATTGACAAAGTACAGACAATCAGATATTCATGAAAATATGAAAACTACTAGCATAATAAGAAATCGTGGTCAGCTTACTATCCCGGACAGCGTCAGGAAACTTGTGGGCTGGGCCAATCCAATGTCTGCAGTCTCTATCGTGGTTGTTAACTCAGAAGAGATAATCATCCGACCGCAAAGAGCGCAAGTTGACTGGGATGACATCTGGTCAGGGATTACCAAAGCGCGGTCTATAAAGGGTGAAGGCAAAGTCATTTCAGCGACGGAATTTCTTACCAAAGACAAAGCATCGCATTAATGAATACGATAGTTGTAGATACGTCGGTCATCATTAAATGGCTTAGCACAGATTGTGAAAAGTATCTGGAGCAAGCAGAGATAATGTATTAAATGACGCACAAACTGGTAGAACCCAGCTTGTTGTGCCTGAGCTTGTAAAGTACGAGCTTGGGGATGTGTTAATATGCGGCAAGAACTTGAATTCCAAACAAGCCGAGGTGGTTCTGTCCCAATTCTATAAAATACCGCTGAGTTTTATAGAAGATAGCAGGCCTTTGGCCATAAAAACTGCCGATATAGCCCAAGACCTAAACATTACTTACTATGATGCAGCGTTTATTGCCTTAGCCGAACAGCTTAAGGCAACACTTGTTACTGAAAACATGAAACATCAAGGCAAAACAAAAGATATCAGGGTTATCGCAATTAAGGACTATACATAAACTAGCATTTCTTTACATCTTGTAAGAGAACAGATATAGTTTTAACACTATGCCAAAAGGAACGCATCAACCGAAGAAACGAGCACGCTCACGGGAACACGGCTTTTTGAAGCGTATGAGCACTAAGGCTGGCCGCACTGTCCTACACAGGCGTCGCAATAAAGGTCGCGCCAAACTATCTGCCTAAAGAGGGCACTCATGTTAACGCGCTTGCATCGCTTCCATGGCCACGGCAGCTTACGCCGTTCACTAACTCACAGTAAGACGGCCCGCAGTCCCCTCATGAGTCTGCGCTTCAATGCCAGACCACAGAACAAATCATACAGAGTAGCGGTAGTGGTAAGCCGCAAGGTTCACAAATCTGCTGTTGTCCGTAACCGCATACGTCGCCGTGTCTACGAAGCAGTTCGGCGGTCAAATAATGTGCCACCATGTACTGACCTCGTATTTATCGTGCACAACGATCAATTGGCGACCATTGAGTCAGAACGCTTAGAAACGGCTGTCAATGAACTGCTAAAAAAAACGAACAGCCAGCACCGAACAAACCCCTAAAACACCGGTCATACGTGGTATAGTAGAAGTCAAGCTATGTTTACGACATATATTGTGCAGCCTATTTTTAATTTGCTTGCCCTCATTTATGCTGTTTTGCCCGGGCACAACTTTGGTCTGGCCCTTATCATCTTTACCGTCGTTATCCGTATAATTCTCTGGCCACTTCTTAAAAAACAATTGCACCAGGCGAAAGTGATGCGCAAACTACAGCCAGAGATAAAACGTGTCAAAAAAGAAGCTAAGGGTGATAGAACCAAAGAATCACAAATGCTGATGGAGCTGTATAAAGAACGTGGTATTAACCCCTTTGCCACCTTTCCGACCCTCATTCTGCAGCTCGTTGTCCTCATCGGCCTCTATAGCGGTCTGCGCCGGGTGATAGATAATCCGCATGCCATGGTGACTTTTGCTTATCCGAGCATACAACACCTGCCTTGGATGAAAGAATTATCCCATAACATCAATCATTTCGACGACACATTATTTGGTATCGTCAACTTAAGTCGGGCAGCCATCGGTAAAGCGGGTGTCTACTGGCCGGCCATGATCATTGTGCTCGGCAGCGCCATTATGCAGTACTTTCAGAGCACCCAACTTCTGCCAACTGGTCCAGAACAACGCTCGCTCAAAGCCATCCTGAAAGACGCCAGCAGCGGTAAGCAGGCTGATCAATCCGAAGTTAATGCTGCAGTCGGTCGCAGCACCCGCTTCTTTTTACCAGTTATGATTTTCTTCTTCACCGTCAGCCTGGCCTCAGCCCTGAGCCTATATTGGTTTACCGGTGGACTAGTAGCGTTTATTCAGCAGAGCATTGTACTTCGCGAAGACGAAGGCGAGATGGAAGCCCTTGCCGATGCACCAACCAAAAACGTGGCCTCAATACCAGAAGCCGAACTGGTAGAAAGCCCTAAAGCAGATAAGAAACCTCGCTCCTCTAAACCCAAAACCCGTAAGAAGAGGAGAAAGAAATGAATAATTCACTAGAAGAAGCCATTACTTACGCCAAGAAGTATTTAGAAGACCTATTGTCGTTTTTTGGCCTTAATACCGACGTCTACGCCACCAGCGACGATGAAGTCATCCAGCTCAATGTACCGAGTACGCACATGAACGGCTTTTTAATCGGGCAGCGGGGAGAGAATATGCGCTCACTCCAGTACTTAACATCAACAGCTCTCAAGAACAACAACTACGAGCATACCCGGGTCAATGTCGACATTGCTGAGTATAAAAAGCAGCGGGCTGACCGCCTTAGGGACAAAGCTGAAGCCTGGGTCAAGCAAGTCCGAGATAGCGGTGAGCCAATGGATCTGGAGCCTATGAATGCTGCCGATAGACGGGTGGTCCACCAACTGGCAGCCGAGTACGGCCTTACCAGCGAGTCTGCCGGTGAGGGCAGAGAACGACATATTGTTCTCAAACGTGAAGAATCATAAAGTCGCCTGAATTCTCGTGCCACCATAGAGTATTGACTTATAAGTCACTTTTTAGTAACATTAAAGCTATGAATAAAGATAATACTATCAGCCTTCAAGAAGTAAGACGAAACCCGCTCGGTTTTTTCAACCAAATTAATAAGGGTAAAAAAATAACTGTTATTTATCATTCGAAACCGTTAGTTACTGTTACAAACACCGATAGCCAAAGTCAGACGAAAAGCCTAAAAAAAATGCTTGAGTACACCGACCGCGCACATAGAAGTGCAAAAACGGCCATTGATAGTAACAAGAGCTATAAGGAAATTTACTACGAAGACATGGCTAAAAAGTATGGTATTTCTTGATGCAAACATCCTTTTAGAGATCATTCTCAAAAACAGGGCAAAACGCCCCCAAGTTAAGGAATATCTTGAGTCCCTAAGTAAATCTAACGACTTTGCATCAATTTCCATGCTGACCGCTAACTTGATCATGCACTTTGGTCGAAAAGAACAAATCGATGACGATCTATTGCTAGATGTAATAGATGAAAATGAACTTCTAACTCTATCAAGCGAGGATTATAAGTGGGCATTGATCCATGAACAAAGAAAAGATTTTGAGGATGCCTTACAAGTATCGGTGGCAATACGATCGGGTTGTGATACCTTCGTGACATTAGATAGTAACCTAGCAAAAGCCTACGCTGACGCACCGATTAACATAGTAACTATCTGACAATAACCACTCATGATAGTTAGAGTTATATTATTTCACCAAGAGCCTGCTTATATACCGCCAATGTCTGCTCAGCCATGGTTTGCCATGAATACTTGGCTACCTGCAAGCGGCCTTTATGAATGAGGTCCAGCCTCAGGCGTTCATTAATGAGCACGTTATTAATGGCATTAGCTATAGATTGAACATTAAGAGGATCAAAATACTGTGCTGCATCCCCATATATCTCCGGCAAGCAAGTGGCATTACTGGACAACACTGGAGCTCCATGGAGCATAGCCTCAAGACCAGGAAGACCAAATCCTTCACTTAAGGAGGGGAAGACGTATGCTTCACAATTCTCATACAGCCAGCGCAATTGTCCCTCGCTGACATAATCCGTAAAAACAATATTAGGGATAGCTTGATGCCTGACTTTTTTCTCAAGCCGTTCATAATTAGCATCCTTCTTACCGGCCAGCACGAGCAGTAAGTCTGGTTGCTGTGGGTGAATACGCCTAAAGGCTTCAATGAGACGCTCAAGGTTCTTATGAGGAGTTGGTCGCCCGATATACATGATGAACTTCTGGCCATCAAGCTCAAGCACTGGCTCAGGCTTCTCGTGAATTGAGTCAGCCGCCTCATAGGTAACAGTAATCTTGTCAGGTGTAATATTGCCGAATCTCACAATATCTTCTTTAACAAAATGTGACCCTGTTATAACAGACTCAGATTTCCTGACCACCTTTTTCATAACATGCCGGTAGACACGCTGTTTGAACTTAAACATCAAAAAGTTTTTATCCGGGTTGTTAAACCGGAGTGTCGTCAGATCATGGATGGTCGTAATGGCTGGACCGTTATAGCGGATAGGCTGTTGCGGAAAAGGGAAGTGTACGAGATCTGGCTTAAGGCCTTCGATTTGCTTTTTTAACCCTAACTGTTCCCCGAACGTAAACTCTTTGTAAGGACACGCCACCTTTTTAAAAAGTGAACTAACTGGCTGCCAACCACCCATATCGGTCGGTTTCAGCAAGACAGTATAAGTATGGGATTTATCGACAATCTGCAGATAATAAAGAAGTCTCTCAACATAGCGACCACTTGTCGTCCGAAGCTCTCGGCCATCAATAACAATGTGTTTCATGCTGAAGGTGACCCTTTCTTAAACCGAAGAGCTCTAAGTGCCCGGGCGTTGGGCGGTAAGTCGTGCACTATCTGTTTCCAGATATATTCATCACTCACTACTTTGGAGCGCTGAATATGCCAACGCTTCCTTAAGCCTGTAAAAAGGAGCCATGTTCCAACAGCGTCACCTTTTATAGCAAACCAACCGTTGCCTCGAATGATAGCCCGAAAGAAAAAAAGAGTATGAGCAAGTGTGAAGCGCCAGCCAATAGAAAATATATATCGACGGGGCACGTTCTTGATAAGCAGCAAAGGCAAGTTTTTCATGGTTTGGTAAGTAGTAAAACCTCGGTGTTGACTACTGGTGCCACCAATCTGATGATAAGCTTTTGCCTGCGGCACATAGCATATCTTCCATCCGGCTAACTGGGCCCGAAAGCTGAGATCAACGTCTTCATAGTAGGCAAAGAAGTCTTCATCAAACAAGCCAATCTTCTCAAGCATTGAGACCCTGTATAAACTAGCCCCACCACTAGCTGCAAAAATATCTGTTTGTTCATCATACTTATCTATATCTGTCTCACCCCTACCTCTCGGATAAGGTAAGCCCCAGGAAGTATAGTAATCCCCGGTACTGTCCAGCCGTTTACCATCACTCGTTAACAGCTTACAAGTAACAATACCGACACCTGGATCAGATTTTAAACAATCAACCAGCTCAGCTAACCATCGCTTATCTGCCACTGCATCATTATTAAATGCAGCTACATAATGAAAGCCGTCTGCAATAGCTTTTTTAAAACCTGCATTTACACCACCGGCAAAGCCCTTATTCCTAGGATGCTCAATGACTTCAACCGCAGTATATTTTCTAAGTATTTCAAGTGAATTATCCTTAGAGCCGTTATCTACAACAATGATATGCGGCTCAAGAGTTTGATCAATGAGGGAGTCCAAACAGGCAGAGATATGATCAGCACCATTCCAATTTGGTATGACCACCACAGGTCTAACTGATCGACTTTGGCTCATTCTTCCTCTATAATACCTCAAAACATGAGACGTATTTTCTCGAAGCAGAACCGAGCACTGATCAGTGAATTAGTACGTACAGATTTTAAACTACGTTATCAGGGATCAGTACTTGGCTATGCATGGTCTCTTCTGAATCCATTACTAATCTTCGTTATTCTCTATGTAGTCTTTGTAAAATTTCTAAAGATCGGGGACGCTATTCCACACTACCCCATTTATTTGTTGCTAGGTATTGTTATTTGGAACTTTTTTGTGGAAATGACGATGCAAAGCACAACCTCATTAGTTACTAGAGGAGACTTAATTAAAAAGATTCGTATACCACGCTGGATGATCGTTTTCAGTAGTAGTATAGGCGCACTTATTAATCTGGGGCTGAACTTAATAGTTGTGGCTGTCTTCATGATTGTTAACAAAGTTGGTATTCTAGATACCCTGCCTCGCATAATCTTTCCACTGCTTGAGATCTACATGCTGGCTCTTGGCCTCTCGTTGCTTTTGTCAGCGCTTTTTGTGAAGTTTCGTGACGTCAGTTACATATGGCAAGTAATTCTACAGGCAGGGTTCTATGTTACGCCAATAATATATCCACTATCACGCATTACTGACGCAACACTACAAAAATTACTTATGATAAGTCCGATGGCACAAGCTATTCAGAATGTACGCTATGACGCTATTACTCATACTGCGACCACAACATCGAGCGTTTTTGCTAATGGTTACTACCAGTTTATACCTATAGTTATTACGGTAGTAATATTTTTCGTCGGCGTATTATACTTTAAATCTCAAGCTAAATACTTTGCAGAGAATATATAATGTCTGATCGAGTTGTTATAAAAGTTGACCATATAAGTAAGACGTTTAGACTACCACATGAAAGAGCTGGCTCAATTAAAAACATGTTAGTCGGCTTTGCTAAAAGAAAACGAGGATATGAAATACAGAAAGTACTCAACAATATATCATTCGAGATCAAAGATGGTGATTTTTTTGGTATTGTTGGACGAAACGGTTCTGGTAAATCGACACTCTTGAAAATTCTAGCCGGGATTTACATGCCCACAGAGGGCTCTATAGCTATCAACGGTAAACTAACACCATTCATTGAACTTGGCGTAGGTTTTAATCCGGATCTAACCGGTCGAGAAAATGTTTTCTTAAACGGTTCACTACTTGGCTTTAATCGCAAAGAAATGAAAGCAATGTATGATAGCATAGTCGAATTTGCTGAACTTGAGCGTTTCATGGATCAAAAACTTAAAAATTACTCTTCTGGTATGCAGGTACGCCTTGCATTCTCAATAGCTATTCGTGCGAATACACCCATATTACTTCTTGACGAAGTGCTAGCAGTAGGCGATGAAGCATTTCAAAAAAAATGTAGCAATTTCTTCAATGATATTAAGAAAGACAAAAGCAGGACAATCGTATTAGTTACGCATAGTATGGATTCAGTCAGGCGTTATTGTGATAGAGCAATGTTATTAGAAAAAGGCAAAATTGTTACATTGGGCGATCCCAATGAGGTCGCAGATGATTATTCAAAGCAATTTATCAATACCACAGCTACCTCGACCAAAAAGAAGCACAGGTACGGCACAGGCGAGGTAGTTTATCAAAATATAAGACATATATTGACAAAAGAGTGGTTTATTTTGGATTTCGATATCTCAAACAAAACCAAAAACAACTACGATAGTGTCACTATGGGATTTGACTTTTGCGTCGATGGTGACATTATAATAGGAAACGATACACGATTCATGAAAAACTACAAATCAGGCATTAGTTTAGCTGCTAACTCCAAAAAACATTTTACCTTGAAGTTTCCTAATAATTTTGGCAAACACCATTTTACGCTCAACACCAACATAACCACCGAAAATGGCGTCAACGTTACAGACCAACTACGACCAGCGCTAGAGTTTGACTCAAACAACATCGGGTTCAGCGACGCATGGGAGGTTCTTTCTTTTCCAGAAATAACAGAAAACGATAAAGACTGAATGAAAAGTTCTCATCCATTAGTTTCATGTATAGTTCCTGTCTATAATGCAGAAAAATATTTAGACCAAGGCATAAAATCATTGCTTACACAAACATATGGCAACCTAGAGATTCTTCTTGTAGATGATCAAAGCAACGATAATAGCTGGAATATTTGCAAAAAGTATTCAGAAAAATACCCAAACATCCTAGCATTTAGAAATAACTATAACTCTGGAGGTCCATTACGCAGTAGAGAAAGGGGCATTAAGGAATGTCATGGCGAATGGGTGACCTTCATGGACTGCGATGATTACGTAAAACCAAAATACATTGAGCACTTATTAGAGGCAACATTTAAAGGAAAATATGATATTGCAGTGACGGGTCATTCTAAAATGTACTCAGACGGCAGAACGGAAAAGTTTTTTTGGAAAAGCTATTATCAAACAACCGAGCAACGTCTATGTAGTTTTTATCATCATTTTTTAACCAAGAATTTTTGGACAGACCCAACTGATACTGTCGGACAGAATCTAATAAGAACAAGTATTTGCAAAAAAACAGACATATCAAAGTACTCAAATCTTATTTATGCTGAAGACACACTAATGGCACTAGCTTTTTTATCAAACTCAAAGAAGGGTGTCAATTTTGTAGACAAACACGATTTCATATGGCGTCAAGTTGAAGGATCAGGCTCACATGGTGGTTTCTCTAGTCGAGCGAACCAAACTGAGTTTCTTAATGCTTGTATGGATATATTTCATCGTCCAGACATTTATAGTGTTATAAATCGAGTAAGCCCGTTGATTTCCATAATAATCCCTGTTTATAACGTTGAGCCATATCTAGCAGTTTGTTTAAAAAGTATTATTAATCAAACCTACGAAAACCTAGAAATAATTATTGTAAATGACGGTTCCACCGATAAGTCACAAAAAATAATAAATGAATATAAGAGAAAAGACCATAGAATTGTTGCTCTTAAGCAAAAAAACAACGGACTCAACATGGCACGTGCTGCTGGGTCTAAACTTGCTAAAGGTGAATATATTGCATTTGTGGATAGCGATGACATTGTACATAAAGATTACATCAGAGATATGTATGAAAATTTAATAGAAAACGACGTAGATATTTCAATTATTGGTTATAAAGACTTTGTTGATGAAGCCGAGGTTAATAAGTTTAATGTGCCACGTAGTGCTAGCACAAAACAGGTTATCAAAAGCAACAAAGAATCAGTAAAATATTATCTCGGAGATATAGCAAGCGTGCCTAATATTCACCAGATGACAGCGTGGGGAAAATTGTACAGAGCGGATTTAATCAAGAGAACAGATTGGCTCTTCTCCAACTACGGAAGACATGAAGATGACTTCGAAACGTTGCAGTGGTACAGTAAAGTTACTAAAGGCATAGTAGCTACCTCTGCTCAGCTGTACTACTATAGGAAAAATCCCAAATCAATTACTCACAAACCTCAACACAATATTAATCCTGATGGTAAATCCTTAAACTACTTTGAGACTATCTATGAATTGTATGAGAAGAAAAAAAGTTTTCTCGATGATTCATCACTAGATATAGCAATTCTAAACAACCTAGCCCATACTAATCGTGCTCAAGTAAACAATTTTTTCTCCAACAGGCAACTAGATAAAGACAACATAGTTGAGGCAACAAACAACTGGAACAAAATAATAAAAGAGTACAATAAGCAAATTCAACTTAGAGATCAAATAATAACGCAACAAAAAAGAGAACTAGATAGTACATATAACTCGATTTCGTGGCGAATTTCAAAACCTCTTCGCATCATGAGAGCATTACTTCTAAAGCACAAGTAGGCTATTATAATTATAACAATGGATAAAAACTTACCCCTGATATCAATACTTGTGTGTAATTTTAATTATGAAGCATATATTACGGATGCCCTAAAATCAGCTTTAAATCAAGACTACAAGAACACCGAAATAGTGGTTATTGATGATGGTTCAACAGATAGATCACTGTCTGTTGTTAAAGATTTTGTTCGTAAACATCCTAGTCAAAAATTTATAGTACAAGCGAAAACAAAAAACGAAGGTGTATGTCGTACTCGTAATGACGCCATTAATATTTCAAAGGGAGAGTACTTCATTTTTTTAGATAGTGATGACACTATGCCGCCAGACTACGTATCAAGTCTTTATGCGGTAGCTGTAGATAAGCAAGCAGATGTTGTTTATGGAGACGCAAGGCTTTTTGGTGATGAAGGCGGCAAGTCAAATGCGCCCGAGTACAACCCAGAAGAACTTTTGCTAGAGAACTATATAAACGTATCAGCACTTGTGAAAAAATCAAAAATAAAAGATCATCGCTTTGATGAAAAGCTTAGCCTCGAATCGCATGAAGACTATGATTTCTGGGTTGGTCTTTCATTAGAAGGCCTTAAGTTTGTAAAAGCAAAAAACACATATTTAAACTATCGTATACAAAGTCAATCTAGAAATAGCAACACCTTGGACTTTGAGACAAGAATGCTGACCTTTATAAATAGCTGGAGATACATCATAGAAAAGTATAGAAAACAATATACTATTCCAGACAAAATATTTTTTGCACAAATACAACACCAGGTTAAGCTGTTGGCTTCGGAACTAAAGAAATTAAATGATATTATTCAAAATGACTTAGGTCCCGAAATGTTAAAAAGAGAGAAACACATCAATCACTTACAGCAGGCACTCGATAATAGTAAGATCCAACTAAATAATCTTGAAGAACAACTTGAAAGCACGAAAAAGCAACTCAGCGAAATTTTAGTCTCAAAAGATTACCGCGTAGGACATTGGTTGCTCAGTAAGCTTAAAAAGGCGAGGAGGCCTTATAACATCAAGCACAAACTCTCTTAGAGGGTATACCTACCAAGTTGGTGCAAGAATTAATGTTTTTCACAATATAACTTTGGTGAGCTGAATAACTCAGGTGTTGAAAATCTGAAGCAGAATTCTCTCACGTAATCTGGGAACTTCTCCTGTGATGTATGGTGGTACATACGTCTTATGAAGGTCCTTAGATTACCAAAGGTACCCTCATTTCGCTAGTATGAATAAACTCAAATTTCTTGTGTATGTCGCTAGTATGTTTCACTGGCCAGTACTCCTCGCTTTTCTTGTAAATCGAAGCTCCATCTGTCCATAGCTTAGCGCCTGGTTGGACTCTGTCAAACAGGAAGCAGTTGGATTCTAACCGGCCAGGATGCTGCCGCCAGATCAGCTCATAAGTTAGTTTACGGCTGCCGATCTGCTTGCCCATGAGTAAGCACCAGTCTTTGAAGTAAGCCTCGTCTAGCTGGACTATGGTCTCCAGTACATGGTATTTCTCCGGTAAGTGATTACGGAATTGATCGTACCAATGCCGTACGGCCTTTTCGCTAAGCTGAGTTAAGGCCATGGTCTGTTTGACTGGTATGGCCTTAGTCCAGCACCACAGCAACATCCATCACTTCACCAATGGTAGTTTGAGGTTGTTAAGACAGGTATGAGAAGTAACACTGAACTTACAGCGACACCTTCTACGTCTATACCGAGTTTCGTACTTAATTGGATTGGACTTGCCACACTCCGGACAGTAAGGATACTTACTGCCAAAAAAGCCTGTTTTAAGTACTTTCTAATCTGTGTTTCACTAGGGATTTGCTTTAGATTGTACATGTCCATAGTCGTCCTCCTTATTATGGACTTGTATGATTACCCTCTTAGATATACTTGTACTTGCAATAATAGATGCTATTATTAACTAAAGTGACTGAGGACAAAAAAAGAGATACAAGGGTATTAATTATCTCTTGGGCACCTGTACCAACCCCGAAATATCAGAAGATTGAGGGGAGTGGCCAAAGGTTTTTTGGTTTGGCTACAGGCTTAAGAAAAAATGGCATAGAGAATGTAACTATTGGAGTTGGGAACATATATCCACTTGATGTGGATGAGGTGTCAGGTATAAAACTTTTTAACTATGATTTTAATGAATTTTTCATAAAAAAGCTGGCCGAATACGACACAATTATATTTAACTATACTATTCATGGGTCTGCTTTTATAGCACAACACTTACCACAAAACACCCAAGTAATAATAGATGCATATGGACCAGCTTATATTGAGAATCTAGCAAGAGACCCCCAAGACCAAGTTGGTACATATGTCGGGAACCTAGCAGCGGTTAATGAAGTGTTTAATAAAGTTATGCCACGTGGCGACTATTTCTTGTATGCAAACGACGCTCAAGAAAAATTTTATACGGGCGTACTTTCGGCCTTGGGTGTTATAAATCAATTTTCGTATCATACCAAAAGATTAATTCAAGTACCGTTTGGAATAGATAGACCTATAAAAGAGAATAGCTATAGCAATCCATATTTTAAATATGGTGTAAAAAAAGATGATTTTGTGCTCCTATGGTTCGGGGGTCTTTACCCGTGGTTTGACATCACAAAAATCCTCGATGCACTAAAAAACAGCAACAACAAAAACATAAAACTTGTTATTGTAGGTGGCAATAACCCACAAAATCAGCATCCAGATTTTGTAAAGTACTATTACAGCACAATTGATTACATAAAAAGGAAAAAATTAGAATCTCGAGTCATTTTAATCGACTGGGTAGACTATACAACTCGTCGAAAATACTACGAACATGCTGATATTATCATCAGCTTGAACCGTGAAAGTCATGAAAATATATATTCATGGAGAACCCGAGTTATGGACTACGTGGGCAGCACTACGCCACTTATAACAAATGGGGGTGATCCACTATCGGAAGAGTTGATTAGCGTAGGTGCTGCTTTTAGGGTTAATCAAAACAGTAAAGATAACATTTTAGATACTGTTAATAATCTTTTTAAAAATAGAGCCTTGCTTACTGTTGCTAGCAAAAAGCTACAAAGACTCCAACCAAAGTACTATTGGGAAAACGTAACGAAAGAACTCGCTAGTGTAATAAATGCGCAATCAAGACCATACTATACTGAGCAGAAATTTCGTCAACAAAACAATATAACGGAAACATCACAAACAAAACAGACATTTCTGCGTTCCCGATCTATAAAGTCTACAATCTATATTGTCATACAAAAGGTTCGAACTAACGGTGTTCGAGCAACATATAAAATAATAAAAGATAAGATTCGCAGACGAGTAGCCTATGAGTATCATAAAAGATTTCCCAACAATGTTGCAGCAATAACGAAACCGAGAATTGTAATCGTCTCTAACCAATTAAATAACACCGGCGCACCTTTCGTTATTATGGACGTTGTCCGTAACATAAAAAGGCAGCACCCGGAACTGATAAAGAACATAAAGTTTATAACTTTTACCCCCATAGAATCGACCAATGTTATAAAGTTAGAAAAATACGGCGTTGACGTAGAAGTATTCACGAATAGGGAATTGTCTCTTGCGCTTAATAAAAACGACGTGGTTGTGTTCAACACATTTGCCATTCCGCAACCCACGGCTCTATCAGCTATACAGGCCATAAAAGACAATGTAGCAAAAAAGCTTTACTGGTACGGACATGAACATTCGCCAGACGGGTTTATTGATCCTGGCATTAAAAATGAGCTAAAGGTACTCTTAAAAAGAGATCAGGCAAAGGTGTATGCAGTGTCCGAAGCTACGCTGCGTGAATATATTAAGTTTTTTGAGACAAATAAAAATATCGAGAAAATGCCGTTTCCATTTTTGTTCCCGAAAGACAAATTCAGAGTAAGACTTGCTAAGGATTTTGATCAATTGCATTTTATTACAGTCGGTAGCTTAATGGATATGCGCAAAGGGCAATTCCCAATACTATATGCTTTTCTGGATTTCTATAATAATTACTATAAGAAATCACCAAAGGAATACAGAAATTTTCATTTGGAGTTTATAGGGGCATATGAAAGAAGCGACTTAGAACCGAACGCAGCCTACCATGTAAAAAATATTAAAAAGCAGTTTGACTTATCAGCTTTGGGGCTAGATAGCCACATTTCTATAACAGAAGGCATCTCTCATGAAGAAGTCATAAAAAAAATTGAAAATGCAAACGTAACAATATGCTACTCACTATACGAAGCTCTTGGCATCTTTGTATATGAAGGCATGGCAACAGGCCACCCAATTATTCGTAACGATAGCGCTGGAAAGGATGAACAGCTTATTGATGGCAAGAATGGATTTGCTGTGTCGAGTAAAAATTTTGCTGGCCTTGTCGAGATAATTGAAAAGATTCTGAACAAACAAAAAACGTCCAACAATGATTTAGCAAAAATGTCCAAACTGTCAAATAAGATCGCTAAGCAAGCTACACAAAACAAGTATTTCATTATAGATGACATTAATATTACGTATCGTACCAAGCTATTCCTTCATACGTCCACCCAGCATTGATTGCTTGATCTCTCTCTATTGTGCTGTCAGTGTAAAAGTGCACGCTACCATTGTATAAACGATAAACAGGCGTATTAGTTGCTGTATC
>JAJZAF010000026.1 GCA_021799595.1 bacterium
GTATATTACCGACCTCACCGAAACTGCTGAGCAGTTTAGAGCATACCTGACAGCGAGAACATTTGCCTACGAGCTGCTCGGGTTTCGGGCTAGCTCAGGTGGGCAGGATTAGGTGTTATGTCTTTAGATGAATTACACACGTTCATGAAGCAAAAAGAGCGTCACATTGCTGAGGTAAACCGGGCTCAGGCGGTCATTGCGGTTAATGGTAGTAGCTGGCTATTCCTGGAGATTATTGATGTGTCTTGCCGACAGTTTGCTACCGGCACGAAAATTGTCTTTCTCGGTTCAGGGGGTATTCAATTTTTGCTTGCTTCTCATGTTCTTTTTATTTTGTTGTAATTGGACAGAGTAACGTTGTGCCTCGTGAAAAGTCAAGCACAGTAGGTGAATGGCAAGTAACGGAATGAGCGGAAATTCTTATCTTAACGCCAGCAGACTCCAAGGTTACGTAATCTGGATAAAAGAGACTGGCGTGGACAAGATATGTAGTATTAGGTAGACGCAAACTAGTCAATTGGTCGTGGAGGCCATCAAAAGCCCCTTCCCGTAAAGCTGCGGCTGGGATTATGTCGAAGTAGATGTTTATAAACATACAAAAGGCCAACAGGCTTGCTAGTATTCTCGTTCTTTTTCTGTGGCTCGGCCATATAAGTAGTACAACGATTACTGCTATAGGGAGCAGGGTTAACTGTGTGTTGTAACGAGCATAATTTGGGATTGGTATTAATAGACAAGTAATGAATACAATTATGATGAGCAGACTAAGCCACCTTAAGATTGACTTTTCTAGCTTGGACCGTTTGGTTATAAGAAGATAGAGATATGCGGCCAGAGATAGCACAAAAATACCACTGAACCATACCCCATAGCCACCGACGAGATTAGCATTCTCACTTGCCACGTTTATCATATCATTCGCACTGAGAGAAAAAGGTATTTTAAGTCGGGCATAGGCGGCTGGATTATTGGCATTGCTGATTTCAGCCGAGGAGAAAATGCCATAGTAAAAAAGCTTTAGCCTAGAACCATTACGGATATTGGCTGGTACTCCCGACTCTCGAAAAGACTGCGCAAAGACGGGTTGATTATATGGATAGTCGAGAGCATGGTAATGAAATATATTCGTAAAGTAAGGATTAGATAGCATGACGAAAGCTGCTACTACGCCAAAAGTAGCTATGGCTCTACTGGACCGCTGTCGATACAGTTTTGTTTTTGCAATAACGTATGCGGCAATAACGACAAGCGCGAGGCAAACGTAATCGTTACTGAGCTTACTGCCAGCCAGTAAAATGATACAGGTCACGAAGTATAGGATGTAAAGATACTGTCGTGGTTGTCTTCTGACCAGAATAAGACAGCAGATAGCAATAGCCATGAAGTCGTAGCTTACACTGTCTTCTCGTAGCGAGAACAGTTGCTCACTAAAGATGGTGGTGCATACGGTCAATGAAGATATTACGATGGCCCATTTGGTATCTATACCGAGAATTTTTAGAGTCCTCAAGACGAATATGAAGGCCAAAAAGGCTATGAGTAAATTCAGCACAGTGACGCTATTCATGCTATGCGTGAATGCATAGATACTGCCATCAATCGCCCATAGTACTTTCGGTGCACCTTCATCAAAAGCTGCTGTCCCACTTGAAGGAACTGGCAGAGGAAGGTTTGGGTGGTGTATAGGATTCCAACCTTGAGCAAATGCCATAACAGCAGTTTCATGATAGTACTGCCCGTCGTAGCTTGTGTCATAGGTATGAGCAAAAAGGGCTGTGCCGAAGGTGAACACCAATAGACTTAAGACGGTTGTTATACCTAGCTTCAAAAATTGCGGCCGCGAAGCATGAGAGATTGCGAAGTAGATGAGCCATAAGCCTATGTAACCAGTAAATGCCACCGGTAAGGTCCAGCGGCTAACAGAGATGTCTAAAAAGAAATCAGTAAATATGAGTGTGCCAAGAAAGAGAAAAAATAACAGAAGAAAAGATGTGTAGTGTTCCGAGAATTCATAGCACCGGATACGATACATGAAATTAACCCTTGAATTTACTATAAGCATTTTATCATCGTTGGTTTTCGGTAGTCTTTAAGCTAAATATTGCATTAAACTTCCCACGAGCTCACGCTCGGGGAACTGCGGCGGCAGGATTAGATAAAAAGAAGATCACCCAAGACTTATCGGCTAGATAATAATTCGTTTACCCTAGTTCTCGCTATGAAGAGAACAATATTTAAAGAGATCGTTGAAGAAAAACTACCAAAATACAATTAAAGCGGGACTGTCTGAAAAGTCAGTCGTTGTGATTTCCATTGTGGCAGATCTGACGGCAGATAGCGCCAAGCGTAGCCCGTGTGCGATTGAGATAAAAGATAGCATCTAGAACATCCCTCACATGGTAAGTCCGGGCTGGCTCTTCTGGGTCAAATTCTAACAACGGTTCAAGCAGTTGTCACTACTTATCCGTAAGATCAGATGGGTAACGATGTTTATAAGTTTTTGTTTGTTTTGCCATAAGGAGTAACGTTATGGCTAGTCTAGGCTACTTGGGAGATTCTGTCAGGCTCTTAGTTAACGGCAGCGTTTCTTTCTTTAAGTACGTATTATTTCCACACAGCTAGCAGCTATTGCTTTATTGGTCTTAATTTTAATCTCCCTAACGGATTACAGTCGCCTTAGTAAACGGTCTATCCAAACAAGTTTTTTGGTAGGTGCTCCGACGAACTCAAATGCCAAACCGCTGTTTGTCTTCATTGGTAATTGCTCCTTGATTTAATCTTTATTTTTGTTTTTTGTTTTAGTGTAACGACAGCAATATAATACTTGGTAGTTTATTGCTTTGGCAAGTAGATTACGAGTAATTCGTTGTATTTTTAGCTGATCGAGTAATAATCCAGAAAACAGCGACAGCAATCACCACTACGACAATGCAAGCGCCGAGTAGCACTACATTAATATGATGTTTGGATGAGTGAGTAGTAGTTGGTGTTTGAGTTATCGGAGTGCCTAGACTTGTATTATTTAAACTCACTGTTGTTGGTGCCGTCTGCTTAAGCAATATACCTGTCTGAGCGGTTAAGAGGCTACTGGCTGTACCAGTCTGTACATTACTGCTGAGAGCCGCATTTGCAGTAGGATTCACTAGGTTTTGTGGACTCTCTGTCTTAGTTTGTGAATTGCCACTGATAGCGCTAACTGCTAAACCTGCCATAGGCTTTTATTGTAAAGCAAGTGGTTTGAAGTTGCACTGTTAATGTTTCTTATTTCTTTTGTTAATTTACATTTCTTCTGCGTCTAACTTAACTGCCTTTTTACTCTATCACCCTACTATTAAGGGTCAGCATTACAGTATTTAATAATTTAGATTTAGATATTAAGGAAGTTATATGGCAAAAGAAAACACATCTATAGATGCTCTGCAGTTAAAGTCATTATTCTTTGTCGGTTTTGCCAACGTGCATAAAGATCGGTCATAGAGCGCAGTTTCATATTTTGAGTACATGATCTGGTCGCCAAGACGCAATTCTAATTTTAATTTTTATCTATGTTAATTAGCACTCTTGACATCAGAGTGCTAACTTTATAGAATACTGGTAGGAGCCTGTTACGCTTCTCTTGCAAAAATAATTAATGAAAGGAGAATATTATGGCTAATCTTTTAAGATGGGAACCGTTTGCAGAACTAACTGCACTGCAAAAACAATTTTTTGGTGATAACTTAGTGTCATCTTTTAAGGGCGTAAATATACCAACTACTGACGTTTACACCAAAAATAATGAACTGGTAGTTGAGGCACATTTGCCTAACTTTAACCAAGACGATGTCAACATCCAGGTTGAAAACAATGCACTAGTTATTAGCGCAGAACGTCATGAAAAAGAAGAGGATAAGAGCAAAAAATATGTCGTCAGAGAAAGCAGTAGTAGCTTCTACCGCAGCATCCAGCTTCCAGAGCGGGCCAATGCTGATAAGATAGAGGCTCATTTAGATGAAGGCGTACTAAGAGTTCACGTACCGCTAACCCCTCTGCCTGAACCAAAAAAAATAGCTATATCTACAAAAACTAAGAAGTAATACTTCAAGTTCAAGTTATAGGATGATTGGTCATAGAACCCAGTCTAGGTTCCAGATTTCCGGTCACATCTGGAACCACCCATAAAAAGTTGCCATACATTTATGGACATTTCCGGTGCAACTGCTTGAAGCTGACGGTTTAGATAAGAAACTAAATTAGGTATGTCTATCCATGAACCCATGGAATTTGATCTTTCGGCCAGTTAAACGCTTGTAGTAGCAGCCCACTGATTTTTTTAAATCGTTTTTGTTCCATTAAAATTTAGACACGTTGATTTAATTGCAATCTAGTTTCACTTAGAGCTCGTTTTAGCAAAGCTGTTTGTAGCTATCTATCTTTTAAGGACATGGTCCTTTTACAACCTTATTCCACTCGCCCGTCTCAATAATACTTCTGGAATACTTCTGGCCTCGCCGAAAGCTAGCAGATCGACTACAAGCTAAAATTGTTTCATTATCCAAAACCATGTCTTTAACTAGTTTACTCTTCTTAAACTATCTGAAAAGACTTGTAGATTGAGGGGATTTGGTCATGGAAGCCAGTCAGCTTTGCAGGTGTCCAGCCCTCATATAGAGGAGCGGTCAGTTATGGAACCTGTGTAAGAAGTTAATCTGGGTAATATTAGGTCTTTGATAGTTCGAGCCTAGCGTGGCTACTTTTAAACCTTTTTGAAATTATGAGTTAAAATACATGATTCAATAGGGGAAAATAAATAGAGACCGGTTATGGAACACGGTCTCATACTTTGGCTGTCCAATCTGGTTGCGGGGGCAGGACTCGAATCACCCCCTAATGAGGCCTGCTTTTAGGCTCGCTTGATTTTAGCTTAGTCCTTGAGCGTATTGAAGTCTTAAATTATTAACAATAACTGTTGCAAATTAACAGAAAGTGCGCTATTATTTAAATTATGAGCAAATCAACACCTTATGCAATTCGCTTATCTGTTACTGATGACATACGCCGTGCTTTATCACAGGCTAAGAAGGTTTATCCTACCCTATCTGATCCAGAGATATTAAAGCTCGGCTTGTCTAAAATCGTAAGGGAAAGCGAGAGAGAGAATACAGTTTCAAACGAACGAGATGTTATACGTAGAATGGCTGCCCATTCTGTTGGGGAGGATTACTTAAGAGATCCAGCCGAAGATTTATATACTTCAGACATGGGCAAGAAAGTACACTTTTTGTGAGCTCACCTGTACTCTTCGGAGTATATACCGCTAAATTCCCCTTTCTAGAGAATGATAAGGAAAAAGTCAGGCCTGTTATTGTCGTAACTAAACCCTATGGACGATACAACATAGTGACTGTTATACCAGTATCGGCAAGCGCGGAACAAGAGGAAGTGGATATTGAGTTACTGAAGTGGCAAGATGCCGGACTGCTTGAGCCTTCTATTGCTCGAGTGCATCGTTTGTCGGCCCTACTACAGTCAGAATTAACAAGCCAGCTCGGTGTATTGAGTGCTAAGGATGAGACCAGTCTATTAAAGGCTCTAAAGAAATTACTTGGTTTATAAGGTAAAATTGGAGCGATCGACAGGATTTGCACCTGCATAAAACTGTTTTGCAAACAGCTGCGTAGCTATTCCGCCACGATCGCGTACTATGTCTATGGGGTGACCGACGGGTGCTGCCCCCGCATCTTTAGCGTCACAAGCTAATGTTTTACTGTTAAACTACGGCCAACAAATTATTAAAAAGCCCTCGTGCCTTTATCTGGCAGGGGCTAAACGAATCGAACGTTTACTTTTAGGTTTGGAATCTAACGCGCTACCATTACACTAAGCCCCCTCAAACAATGAGAGTTATGACAGTGATTTAACGTAGTACGCCAATTTTTCATGGTTTGATTATACCATATACCCCCCTTTAAACGTTACAGCGTCGATAGTGGATCGGTCATGGAACACGGTTAGCTTTGTAGGTGTCCAGCCCTCATATAGAGGAGCGGTCAGTTATGGAACCTGTGTAAGAAGTTAATCTGGGTAATATTAGGTCTTTGATAGTTCGAGCCTGACATAGCTGCTTTTGGGCAGTTCTCAGAATGAAGGTTAAATTCTATGATTCAACAGGGGTAAATTAATAGAGACCGGTCAAGGAACACGGTCTCGTATTTTGGGTGTCCAATCTGGTTGCAGCGGCAAGACTCGAACCGAACCACCAATGTACTACCGTCGCTTATGCGACTCGCTGTATCCTAACATAGTCCGCACTCCTGTCAAAATCATATTTTGGTAATAAAATTCTTGTGTATTGTTAATATTTTTGTTATAATTTTAACATGACAACATTAAGTATTTCATTAGACGAAAAGCTAAAGGAAGAGATCGAAAGATTCTCTAAAGAAGATGGCGTTTCTAAAAGCGTGGTGGTACGTAGGCTGCTTGAGCAAGCAGCCTGGGAGCGGACTTGGAAAGATATGTCAGCTCAAATCCGTAAAAAGTTGGATAAACTTAACCTTACTAGCGTTGACGATATAGAAAAATACTTAGGATGAAACCTGTACGAGTAGTCCTAGATACTAATGTATATATTGCTGCCGCTCTAAACCCACAAAGTATTATCTATAAAATTGTCGAAGATTCAGCTGCTCAGTATTTAGCCGAGTACTACACTTCCCCGGAAATACTGCAGGAGCTGCAAGACAAGCTGGAAAGCCCTAAACTGGGGTTTTCCCGGGTTGACGTCGTGCGTTGGTTAAACCGACTTGAAGAAGCAATTACAGTTATTCGGCCGCAGCAGAAAGTAGATGTACTTACTGAGCGTGACCCGGATGATAACAAGATTCTGGAGTGCGCACTAGAAGCAAAAGCTGACTTAATAATTACGGCTGATCATGACTTACTCTCGCTGAAAGAATTCCAAGGCACTAAAATAATGCACACAAGTTCAGTGAAATATTTGTTCCCTCAACTTAAAGATCAGTAAGCTTAATATTCAGGTTATGCAGTCAAGTGACAAAATAAGCCTCTACCGATCACTCTTCCACGGACGCAAAGATATCTATGCTAGGCGCTGGGAGAAATCCGGTAACTCTGGATACTCGCCAGCCTATTCCTTTAATTGGGACGAGTTCAATGCACATAGAGCTCAGGGCGGCAGCTTGAAGAATTTTGAGAACAAGACGCCGCTAGCTCTGACCGATAACGTCATTCATCAGCATTTACTAGGGCAGGTTGTTGTTGGTATTTATCCAATCCTCGAGGACAATACTTCATATTTTTTAGCTGCTGACTTTGATCATGCAAACTGGCTTGAAGACTGCAAAAGCTATAAGGAAGAGATAGAGCTACTAGGTCTCAGTGCCTACATCGAGCGATCAAGATCTGGTAATGGTGGTCACGTCTGGATATTCTTTGCCGAGGCGTATCCCTGCCACAAAAGTCGGGCTATTGGACTGGAAGTTGCTCGCAAAGTACTCAATCTCTCAGAATTTGACAAAGAAGCCAGCTTTGATCGGCTCTTCCCGAGCCAGGACGTAATTACCAAAAACGGACTTGGCAACCTGATTGCTCTGCCCTTCCAAGGTAGATCAGTCAAAGACGGCAATACGGTCTTCATTAACCCTAACACCAACGAACCGTTTGATGATCAATACGAGGTGCTCAAAGGCATTAAACGTCACCCATTGGCAGAGCTAGAGACTGCTCATCAAACGGTTATAGGCGATGAGGATTTACCAACAACAAGAAGCAAAAAGCTCAAGATAATAGTTGGCCAGAATATAACGCTGCAAAAGAACCAACTGAGCGGCGTACTAGTTGGTTTTCTTAAAGAGCAGCTTAACTTCTTAAATACTGAGTACCTGACGAAGAAACGGCTGGGCATGTCGCTATATCAAGTACAGAAGTATTTTCGCCTGATTGATGAGTCTGCTAAAACAGTTTTATTGCCAAGAGGATTCCTCTCGAAACTGCTGAGGTTTTTGTATGAGAACAATATCAAATACGAAATCGTGTACCTTACACCTAAGCTGCCGGATATGAAATTTAAAAGCGAGATCAAGCTTAACGATACTCAGGCTGAAATGGTTGAGGTGGCAATGGACGAAAAACAAGGTGTTATCGTGGCACCCCCAGGTGGCGGGAAAACCTTTATGGGCATGGAGCTTATTGCCCGTCATCAGAAGCCAGCACTAGTGCTGGTGCATCGCAAACAACTGCTTGATCAGTGGGTTGAGCGTATCCAGGCATGCTTCAACATTCCAAAAACCCAAATTGGTCGCTTCTCAGCCACTAAAAAATCAGTTGGCAAAGAAATTACGGTAGGGTTGCTACAGAGTTTTGCGAGGTCAGATAATATCAGCGAGCTGAAAGACAAGTTTGGCACGATTATTGTGGACGAATGTCACCATATTCCAGCCAAAACTTTCCGAGAAGTCATTGCTCAACTAAACTCAGAATTTCTCTACGGTTTGACTGCCACACCCGAACGCAAGCACAACGACGAGCAGCTGATCTATGTGTATATCGGTGACATTGTTGCGAATACGTCAGACTTCATGAGTAAAGAGAAGCTGCAGCCAGCTAAGCGATTTGAAACCGTTATCCGTGAAACAGAACTGTCGGTCCCGTTTAACTGGAAAACTGACCATTTTGACCTGATTGCTAAGATAATTAGCTATGATACTACGCGCAATAAGTTGGTTGCCGCAGACATCATAGAACAAGTTAATTTACAGCACAAAACTCTTGTATTAAGCGAGCGCAAAGAACATTTAAAGGTGCTTGAGCTTTATCTTAAGGGGAAGTGCGAGACGCTTGTCTTTACCGGTGACGATTCGGCTGCTAGTCGTACTATCAAGATGAAACAAATTCAGGATGGACGCTTCCAAGTTCTGATGGCAACCGGGCAAATTTTTGGTGAGGGTATGCACATCGAAGATATTGAAGTTCTAGTCTTGGCATTTCCCTTCGCATTTGAGGGCAAGCTGACGCAATATGTCGGACGTTTAATGCATGGCTCTAGTCCAAAAGTACTTATTGATTATCATGATAAGAATATTGCTTTTCTGGATAGACAATTCAAGCGACGTGAACGAGTGTATAAGAAGTTAGGAAGCAATTTTTAGCTTCAATTTGGACGCGAGACGATCATGGAACCCGGTCTGAGTTGCGGGTGTCCAGTCGCCATATAGAGGATCGGACGGTTCTGGAACCACTCCTGAGAAGTTATTGTGGGATTTTCAACGAATTACACAGTTCGAGCCGAATGGGGATAGGATTCGAACCTGACAACAGGGGTGAAGATTCAAGAGGTAATTAAAAAGACCGGTCATGGAGCCCGGTCTAGCCCTGTTAGTGCATGGTCTGGTTGCGGGGGCAGGACTCGAACCTGCGACCTCGTGGTTATGAGCCACGCGAGCTGCCGCTGCTCCACCCCGCGTCAAAGGAGAGTTATAAGTGTAGCAAACAGAGGTAGGTATGTAAAGCCCAAAAGTAGTGACTGTCGCACCAAAATAGAAATGTCCTGAATTCTCCAAAATAGAAATGTCCGGTTTTGCTATCCTCCATGGATTAAATAATGGAGGAATAGTTAGTGCCAAAAACAATAGAACTGACAGAAAAAGAAT
>JAJZAF010000027.1 GCA_021799595.1 bacterium
CGGCTCAGTAACTATTAATGGTCAACTATACCCGACCGAACCGGAGATTCCGGACAGTATGGTGGCAGTTCTTAAAGCATTAAATTACGGGGACTAATTTGGTCAAGTCAGGAGTGTACGCTTTTGCATATAGAACCTCCTTTATATTTTTCAATAGTGTAACAAGAATCTGTGGATAGGCCGTAAATTTTCATACTGCCTATTGACTATTCGTTATACTAGTAAGTAAATATGGAACGGACACGACAACTGTTTTTATACAGTCAATTTTGTCTTTATGTGGGCCTCGCTATTTGTATTATCATCAAGCCACGTGGGTTAACTATTAATAATGGCATTAGTTACTATGGAACCTTCAAGTTGACTATTATTCCCTACTGCTTTGCTTTGTTTGGTAGCGCTTTCTTTTGTTTACGAGGTACCCAAGAGCTTTCTATTTCTACTAGTGTGCGGCTTGTTCATTATGTTCTGTTAGCTGTTAGCATCTTGATCGTTGGTATTGTGATCACGCCATATACAATAAGTCGTCTGGTTAGTGCCCTTCATGAGACTATTGGCAGTGTTTTATTCTCATTACAACTCCTTTTGAGCTTATGGCTGATTGTTTATCTGCAGTTTAAATTCTGGGCCATAACACTTACTGTTCTCGAATTTGCTGCCGGCGTTGTTTCGCTTATATATTTGGCTCCAAGGCACGGCTATCTGCTTGAGAGCCAAATAATCTTTCAAATATGTTTTGGAATATTACTAATTTCTAGCCTGCCGTATTTAGTAAAGACAGATAGGCTTCATGCTGTCCGGGATAGAAGATAACCTGACTTTTTTAGGGGGTCATGCCATTGAAGTTGCTCCTCGCTTGTTGGGCTGTCTGCTTGTCCGGGAGCTAGACGGAGCTCATCTTGTTGGCCGCATCGTTGAGACGGAAGCTTATGATCAGAGCGATGTAGCCAGTCATAGTTACCGAGGTGAAACCAAACGGACAAAAGTGATGTTCGGACAAGCTGGTCATTTATACGTCTATTTTACGTATGGTATGCATTACTGTGCAAATGTTGTGGTTGGGCCGGAGGGATACGGGGCTGCTGTTTTAATTCGAGCATTAGAACCAATAGAGGGTATGAAAATTATGAGTCGCAAGCGGCACGGGCGGCATGGCACTGAGCTCACAAACGGGCCGGCTAAGTTTTGTCAGGCTTTGGGCATTAATAAAGCTTTAAATGGGCATGATTTGACACGTCCACCACTCTATTTGCAGGCACAAGAACCATTAAAGACCACGGACATTATACAAACCACCCGGATTGGTATCAGTCGTGGTCAAGATTTACCATGGCGTTTTTATATTCGGGATAATTCTTATGTGTCAGTTCGATAAAGAGCGTATTGACTCTATGGTTTAAAGCTAAACTTAAAATATGAAAACCATTGGTACCAAAGAATTACGCTTACATCTTGATCAGGTTTTAGATAAGGTATTGTCTGCCCAGGATGTTATAGTGCAACATTGTTTTAAAGAGCCAGTGCGTATCACTGCTTATAAGGCAAAAGGCTTCTCCCAGAAAATTTAACTGGCTTGAAGGCTTTTGATAGGGCACCGAAACGTAGCCTTAATTTTGATACTCGAAGGCCATTGAAAGAGTTATGCCATAAGTCCGTCGCAAAGAAATGCACTCTATGGTGCAGTCTTTCTAGATGCGAATGTTTTGTGTGGAAATTGTGCTTGGAGGGTCAAAGCAAGAAATTGCCCGGCAAATATTAAACAAAATGTTGGAAACCTATACGCATCTACATTGGCTGCTCATTTAATAGTGCACTTTGGACAAGGAATTGTTGATTTACCAGTATTAAGAAAGCTCTTCAAGATTACATAGTAACTAGTTTAGAAAATGATGACTTCGAGTGGGCTTTTATGAATGTCCGGGGAAGATTTTGAAGGTGCGCTACAGCTAACAGTGACTATCCGATATGGATGCCAGAGACCTATAACTCTTGACCAAAAACTCTTCGGACTTTATGGGGACCGTGCCCTTTATGAAAAAGTATAGTGTTTTATACGTTGACCTTTTAAGGACTAAGTCGGTTAATGTCCCTTGGGAAGAGGATGGCTTCTTTAACATTGCTAAGTCCAATAGCTTTTTCAGTTAACCGGTCAATGCCAAAACCAAAGCCACCATGTGCAGGCAGACCATGCTTCATGGCAGCTACGTAGGGCGCGAATCCAGGACTATCCGGATCAATGCCAGCTGCTTTCATTTGCTCGATCAGTCGTTCGTAACGGTGCTCCCGCTGCGGGACCGTACTGATTTCAATGCCTCGAAACAAAAGATCGGCAGAGCGAGTTGACTGATTATTATCTTTCATGTGGTAGAACTTCATTTTGCTTATTGGCAAGCCAGTTGCAAAAACTGCTTCACAACTCTCTTTTTCCTTGGCGTAGTTACAAATCCATTTTTCCTCTTCCGGTGTGAGGTCGATTTCTTGAGTCATGTCCTTGCCAGTTTCTTTCTGGTACAACTTGTGTATTTCAGCCATAGAATAGCGAGGAAAGACAGGCTTTAATTTTAATTCCGGAGCATTTAGCTTTGTCAGCTCATTATTGTGTTCTTTATATAAACGAGTCAGAACCTCATAGAGCAGATCCTGGACAAGATTTAAAACTTCATCATGGCTGCTAATAAAACCCATTTCGACATCGAGCATAGTTACTTCTGAGACGTGTCGAGTCGTAGCCGATAGTTCAGCTCGGAAAGCTGGAGCAATCTCAAAGACTCGCTCAAATACCCCGACCATAATTTGTTTATACAATTGCGGGCTCTGTGCAAGCGTAGCCTCTTTACCGAAATAGTCGGTTTTGAAGACTTCGGCACCACCTTCAGCGGCGCCAGCTACCAGTTTGGGGGTGTTGATTTCTATAAAGTCGCGGTCGTAGAGAAATTCACGAATATACTTAAGTAGCTCACTCCGCAAGCGGAAAATAGTGGCTTCTTGTAAGTTCCTTAGCCCCAGAGCTCTATGGTCAAATAATGTGTCTAGGTTTTCGGATTTGTGACTTAAGGGCTTATCTATCTCAATCGGTGGTTCAATTGTAACCGGCACAAGAACAGTGATACTTGGATCGTGAAGTTCGGCGCCACCAGGAGCCCGTGGTTCATTTGTAACTTTGCCGTCAATGGCCAGTACGCTGCCGATTTGCAGCCCTCGTAATTTTTCAACTTCGTTTTTATCTTTAACTACCACTTGTGTTAGGCCCCGTCGGTCACGAATATTAATAAATGTTAAGCCGCCCAGTAGTCGCTTCTTGTGTAACCAGCCTTCTATATGCACTATCTCTCCATCATGATCTTTGAGGGTACCGCTTAGCAGTCTTGGGCGCAGAGGCTCTGGCGTTGATTGATCCATTGTTGCTAATTCTAACACTTTAGGCTTCAGTATTAACAGATTGTTTATCGTCAACCGATATTTTTGGAGTTGATTTTTGGTGACGTGTTGCGACAGCGTGAGAGTCTGTGTATTGATCAAAGTCCTCGCCGGGAACATGGCCTAAAAGTTGTTTTAAGATAGTTTTTATACTAACTATCCCTAATTGTTTTTCTGATTTGTCGATAACAACAAATAGAGATTGGTTGGTAATAAAAAACGCATGCAGGGCGTTGCTCAAGTTGTCATCTTCATTGAGAAAATAAATGGCTTTATCCATATGATCTCGCACTCGTCCTTGACTTGAGATACCTAGTTTTTCATAAGCAAGAATACCGACAATCGGGCCCTTTTTGTCTTCTCTCACTAAAGCATATGGTTGACCCCGTTTATGAAGCTCATCAATAAGTACCGGTCCGATAACATCGTCAGCAGAAACAGCCTTTAATTTGTTTATAGGGGTCAAGATGTCTTTTACATGGTAGGTATCGAACTGTAGAGCTCGTTTTACAATGTCCAGTTCTTCGGCGCTGATGCGACTGTCTGGTTGACTGGCTTGAAGTTCAATCAGTTTAAGCAGATCTTCACGCTCAAATAACCCTGTGTGTAAGGGTGCTTTATATGTCTCGACCGCGTCTGCGCCGCGACTCAAGGAAGGATGGAGATAGTTAAGCACCCAGGCAACGGGTGGTGTTGCCATTTCGGTCAGCCAGATACCAATGCCACTTATTGGACCGGTCGGTAGTAACGAGAAGATAATCCACAGAATGGGCCCAACAATAATGATACTGAGCCAAATAGGTAATTCCCTTGCCAGTAACACAATCGATAGGGCTGCAGTGAGACCAGTATAGAGCCAGAGCAAGGCCTTAAGACTACTGCCATAGCTGGCTGCTTTATACATACGGATCGCTGCTTTGTTTCTATTTCTGGCTCGGCGTTTTAGTTCAATCAGCGGCAAAGCAAAGTATGTTTTTCTAAGCACTATGCCAAGGATTGCAAGCAGCAGAAAGACGACAGCGAGAATATATGTAACCATTCCTCCACTAGCTTACAGCGGGAAGGCTTAGCAATGCAAAGGAACCTACTGTATAATAAAATCAATAATATGAAGGAGTTTTCTTAAGCTATGTCCAAACAGTTCTGGGCCATTATTGTTGTCGTCGTTCTGGTTTTTGTTGGTATCTTTTTATTTAGTAACCATACCAATACAAACAGCAATAGTAGTAGTGGTACGCCAAGTGAACATATAGAAGGACTTGGTCAGGATCATATTACGCTTGTCGAATATGGAGATTACCAGTGCCCGTATTGTGGGCAATATTATCCTATTGTTAAACAGATAGTATCTCAGTATTTTAATCAGATTACATTCCAGTTCCGTAACTTTCCGCTCACCAGTCTCCACCCGAACGCTTTTGCTGGAGCGCGGGCTGCTGAAGCAGCTTCGCTGATGGGTAAGTTCTGGCAGATGCATGATCTTCTTTATGAACAAAATGATGAGTACTACAACAGCAACGAGACTGCTAATACCTGGATTGGGGCCTCTAATCCCTTGCCTTACTTTGATCAAGACGCCAAACAGTTAGGACTTAACGTTACGAAATTTAATCAGTACTACAACTCTAATCAGGTCAACAACACCATAAACGCCGACATGGCTGCGGGCAATAAACTGGGCATCGATGCAACTCCAACTTTCTTCCTTGATGGCAAGCAGCTCAATGTTGGCGAGAGCGTATCTGATTTCCAAAGCCTTATTAACGCTGCTATTGCACAGAAGACAGGCAAATCAAGTGGGGCAAGCAGCAGCTCCACATCTTCCGGCACCACTTCTCAAACCAAGAAGTAATAATCTTATATATCTATTAGTGAAACGTAAAGCCAGTGGTGGTTGCTATATCGCTCAACACTTTTCAGTAACCCAGCAGCCGGGTGGCGGTTTTTAAGGGCACTCCTGACCATGCCAGAAGATACTGACGGGGCATAGCTACTAAAAATAGCAACGGCCTCAGGCTGAGTTGGCCAAGTTTCAATAATTTTTTTTATATTAGATCGTTTAGCCCCACTACGCAGGCCAACTATGAGCTCCCCACTCTTCAGAAGCAGATCGGCGTTGGACCAAGATGCTAAACCTGCTATGACATCTGAGCCAAATAGAAAGACTAGTTGTGTGTTAGGAAAATGTTGCTGGAGAGCCGGCAACGTCTTTTTAACTGTGAAGCGTGCTTCTATGAGCTCTAAAACAGAACACTTAGGGTGTGGCTTTAGGGCCTGTTTTAACATTGCAACGCGGTGAGCAAAGTGAGTAGCTTCAGCTTTGTCGCGCGGACGACGTTCTGGCAGAAAATATATACTCTCAAGATTTCCCACTTTCAGTGCTTGAAGAGCAAATGTAATATGCCCACTATGCACTGGATCAAAGGTACCAGCATAAATGCCTACTCTCAACATAATAATATTATAAGCCAGCTCCTAAGCATGGGTGGATTTTACAGCAGCAGATCCTATTGCAACCTCTCGCAGCCTGCGTTTGGTGAGTGCTTCACTTTTTATGTGTTGAGCTACCTCCCGTGTTCGAGGGATTTTTTCTTTATATCCAGATGTCTGGCGCCCAGATGTTCTTGATGGATCTTTGCCTTCGTCATATATTTTTTGACATCGTTCCATACATACGCCACACGGACCTACCCTTACTCGATTAGGTCGAGTTGGGCAATTGCGCACCACACAAGTACCTTTTTTTGTTTTCCACTTCTCTTGTCTGTTCGAGTTTGATAATTCTTGATTGGCACCTTCTGTTCCACTATCTTCATCATTACCTCTAAATTTGTGCCTGTTACTGCCAGAACATCCGCCACCGACTTTCACATTTTGCTGAGCAATTTTTCTGTCTGCTCGATTTTCTATTGTTTGAATCTGGTATTCATAGCCACGGTCATATGCGAACTGCACTTCTTCTTCGTTGCGCTTGAGCTTTGCCACGCTTTGCGCATCAAATTGCTGAAGAACTGATTCGTTATCAGTAATGAGAGCAGCTCTTGTCCATAATATGTTTTGCTTTGCTTCTGCTAAAAGTAATGCCAGCTGAGGGGTCATATGAAAACCAGGTTTACCTGGCTGTTGATGAGATCGTATGATAGCTAGGTCTTCGTCGGTCCATTTATCGCCTAGCGAGTGAATGAAACGTTCTATTGCATACGTTGCTTGTCCTGTGCGCCAACTATTTGCTAGTTCTTTATCGAAGGCAAGCCATCTTTTGGCAACGTTCCGTGCTTTTGTGTCGATGTCAATTTGGCTTTCACGGAAGCGTTCTACTTGTTGCTCAACACTAAGCCTGGATATTGGATCATCAATGTAGGCGCTGGCAGCCTCAATTAATGATACAAGGCCTTCCTTTAGAGTACCGTTTGGTATTTCCAATTGACGATGAGCTTTCATTACTGATAAAGCTGAATTTGGATTCTCAACTTTAATAGACTTTTTGAATGGGTTATTTGGGTCGGCCAGGAAAGCTACCCAGGCTTGCAATGGTATATCTCGCACTAAAGCTGCTTGCATACGCCTTTTTAGCACATTGCCTTCCCTATCACTAATGACAGTAGTGATTCGAACCGCATCCTCATCGGCTAAGTTTTCCTCTTTTGCAACGTTATATGGAGCATCACTTTCACTCATGCGAGGAGAAATAAAGACTTTTGCTACATCAACAGATTGTTCATATTGTGCTTCATCGATTTCAACATCTACTCGTTCTAGAGCAGACTGGTGTGAATGAAATCTTCTTCCGGATTCTGCGTGCTGAATTACAGTCCTACCGAGCCACATAAAGGCATTGATGGGCCTACCTTGGTCATCATGTTCTCCTGTCCACCGATACGGGTGTTCAGCCGTATGTATTGCGTTAGGAATACCTGCCTCTTTGACAGCAGTTACGTAGTTCTCCAATAAGTCATCAATAAACCACTGTTGGTATTCACCATTTTCTTGATAATGCGTAATCAGATTATGAACATCTATTAAAGAACGTTCGGTGAGAGGAATAGGTGCCTGCTCGCTCACAATTAAATACCCCTGCTCTTTCAGCAAGGGTCACGTTTTCAATATGTGCTCTTGCTCGAGAGACTTTTTCTTGCTGTATCGGACTGCTCTCAGTTTTAAGAGAGTTCACCGTTGCGGCACAGTTCCCGAGTTACACGGGATTCCAGCATTATTTGTTAATGCACTTAATATAGCAAGTCCGTACAGGCGATAGATATAGTATTAATTACTGCAGCCAGTGATGCGTAGGCGTAGTGCATTCGTATCAATTAGAATATCTATCTATTATTTATAGTCCTAGAAACATCTTCTGAACGCTTGGATCAGTTCCTTCTAAATCGCCGTCAGAATATTTTAATTTTCCAGCTGAAGTCCCGAAATTAACTTTATTATTTGGAGTCTTAAGGATATTTAAACGAACAGCGAAACTCTGTGCGGCACCATCCAGGCCAAGGATTCGAAGAGCACCAATAAGCGTAGCAAGTCGCTCAAAACCTGTTTTTTTACTGTCTGGGCCGAGCCTTTCTACTTCTTGGAAAACGTGTTCCACCTTTTCTACCAACCACTTTTCCTCATTTGGGTTGACTTGGTTAGAAGTAATCTTGGCCGGTTGCAGAGCATTGACAAGCTCCAGTGAACGGGCTGAATGATCGCGTTTTCTAAGATGACCTCGTTTAATAAGGTTATTTACATGAACAGCAACGGTGGCTACCGAGTTATAGCTCAGGCCATTCATGATCTCACGGTAACTTGGGCTGTAACCGCGTTCATTCACGAAAGTCTGGATGAAGTTGAGCAATTCTCTCTGCTTCTTGCTGGGTAGTATCGATTTGCTTTGGTTCTGTTGTTCTTTCATTATTGTGATTGGCTGTTATTAGTCTAGAGGGGAAAATATGCATACCAGCAATATCAACAGCAAGTAGCGGCGCACTTCCAATAAGTATACTATCACCTATGTTGGTCTCACCGAAAGCTGCTAAGCCCACGCCGGTAGCCACGCCAACTCCACCAATGGCCAGCCTAAACTAGTTTTTAAGTGTCTATAATTAGGGCTGTCCTCGTGAGACAAATGTAGATCTAACACTTCGTGCAGGGCTTTATCTATTAATTTCATGTCTTTAGTTTAATGTCCTTTGATGTCCTTTTGGTAAAGATAGCGATTAATTTGAGCTGCCTTTTTCTTGAGGGAAAACCCAGTACTTATACCATAGGTAACTCCAGACGGTGAAGAAGCCGGCGGAGATAAAAAAACCAATGTATGGGGTGATGCCGATTGCTTTCAGTCCGGCAATAATGAGATAGTCCAGCACAAAACCAACGATCTCTATGGTGAGATAACGACTGACATGTTGTATTTCTCTAAGGTACGGATGAGAAGTTTGAAAGGCCCAGTAGCGCTGCGCGATGTAATTAAGTGTCCAGCCAATGATATCAGCTGCCATTTTAGCCCACAGCCACCACCAGTGCAGTAGCGAGTAACAAATAGCAAAAACACCGTAGCCCACCCAAAAATAGAGGCTTCCGCCGGCTAAAGACATAACACCTAATCCTGCCCACCTGAGCTAGCCCGAAACCCGAGCAGCTCGTAGGCAAATGTTCTCGCTGTCAGGTATGCTCTAAACTGCTCAGCAGTTTCGGTGAGGTCGGTAAT
>JAJZAF010000001.1 GCA_021799595.1 bacterium
AAGGACAGAAATCCAACAAGACTTGAGAATTCATCCAGGCAGGTATTAAACTTCTGGAAACGTAAACGAAAGATGGTATTTTAGTGCTTAAGTTAACGGCAGTGGTTTGGCATACTTGCGCATGACTCTGGCTTCAGCAGTGGCTTTTGAGACCGACGCTTTCACGGTCAGAAAATCTTACTAACTATTATTATAACTAATACCCTCATCTGTTAAGAATAATAACACAATGATCAAACTATTAGTATTACTAAGTGTTACTAATAGTAATAATTGTTTAGGCTAGGACTCATATGACTAGGAGTGCCAAAGAGTCCAAACAACTTGCAGCTTTCGGTAAGAAACTGGCCGAGATTCGTAAAGGCAGAGGCTTGACCCAAGAATCACTCGCAGAAAAGGCCGGTCTATCCGCCCTAACGGTTAGTTATATCGAACAAGGCAGACAATGGCCCCGGATCGGTACGTTGCATAAGTTAGCCAGAGCACTTGGCGTGCCGGTTAACGAATTACTGAAAGGTCTATAAACTATCTAAGCAATTGCGAGGAAGGATTGTTAAACCCCTCCGGTTTTTCAGAACCTGCTCTTCAGAAATTTTATAATTAGAACACCTGCTGACCTCACCACGCGACGGACACCATTGTTGTCCCAGTCGTTGTCAACGTTCGAACCGTTCAAGTTCAACTGGTCGTTGTCGTTGACGTTAGCGTTCGGAACAACGGTGTTACCGTCGATAGATGACTGTGCCAATCAATAACTAACTTGGTACGCATACCCAGTAGTCTTCATTCTTCCAGCCGGCATATCCAGCTTGACACAGCTCACGTGAGGGCTACAGGAAGTGAATGTTGTGCAAGTCTATTACAGCTAGCGAAGTATTACTGCGCTCTGTAGCAAGACACATCAATAGCACAAATCATTCCAGCGTGGCAGCCTGACTCTGAATAGCAGTCAGGTGACTATTCGCCACCGCTCTATATTAACAAGAAAAAGAAGAAAAGAAGCTACAAAGATCAAAGATCTAGGTAGCCCTCACCACGCGACGGACACCATTGTTGTCCCAGCCGTCGTCAACGTCCGAACCGCCCAAGTACAACTGGTCGCGGTCGCCGACGCGAGCGTCCGGAACAACGGTGTAACCGTCGATGTTCTTGTCAGGATATTGAGGAAAGCGGGTAACAGTTGGTCTATCGAGTAGCGGGCGACCGGCTTGACGGCGTTTAGCTTGGGCAACCACATATTCAGTAACATCGGCTGCGTTAAGGTCAACGCCTTCCTGGTTGGCTTCTCCCTCTTGCTCGGCTTTGAGCGAGTTTCTTTGCTGAGGCACGGTTTGACTGACGTAGACTAAACCTGCTTCATCATAGCCGTTAGCTGGCCGAGTGCGGTCAGCCGGGTCAGTAGTATCATTAAGCAAAATGCCAGCACTCAGGTTAGGTTCACCATGGTTGTGGTCATTATTGCTAAAAGTATCCCACAGTGCGCGCCAGATTGAAGTGTCATACTCCTGACGCCTATCAAAGTTCTCAATAAGCTTATATAGGTCATAGCGACCGGCTAATGGTACATGGAAAGTAAGCTCTGGCTGATCGCCTCGCCCCACATGTTCACCCAAGTAAGTAGCAACCGGGCCAAAGGCAGCGGCAACTTCTTCAAATTCAGGGATTCGCTTCTGTTTGCGAGTGTCTTTTATACCGAGATCGCCAAGGGCAGCCACGGTCAGGTCATAATCGTCACGCTCAAGCGTAAAAATCGTGCTCTCTGCGACGGCTAAGTCACCAGCAGTTCTCCAGCCAAAACGACCGGCAAGACGTTCACCAAGAAGTTGTTGCTCATCAGGATTCAGTAGCCATATCTGGGCGTCTAGGCCAGCTTCAATTAGATTGACACGATCAGTACCTGGTGCGACTTCTGCCATGGTGAGATTACTCCTTGTCTATCCCTGAACGAATATTATTGCTATTTTACAGTATTTCTTAAATAACGTCAAGTATTTTTTCAATTTCGTGGTGCAGCACCCAAGGGAATTGTTTCCTAAGCATTTTTGGGATATGTAGCGCCTGATAGCTTGCACTATTCTTCAATCTAAGCCGTTCAAGGAGTCGCTGTTTTGTCGCAGTGTCAATAACGATGTCCTTGGCGTAAATCCAGTGGCCTAAAAAGTGCAAACCTTCGTGTCCAGAAACTACTATATCATTGTCTGGATGAAGGAATAGCCCTAGTTCATCTGTTAAAAACTGCTGCATGGCTTGTCTTTGATCCAAGCAGGTAGGCCTGCTAGATTCAAGAACAATGAAATCATCCCCGTAACGCAAATAGGCGGCCGGTTTGCGCACGTGGCGCACAAACCGGTCAAATTCATTTAAATAGATGTTAGCAAATATCTGGCTCGTTAAGTTACCAATTGGTATACCTTGCTTGCTTGCTTGCTTGCTTGCTTGCTTGCTAATCGATTGTAGCTGTCTGTTATTTCTAGGCAAAGCCAGATTGCCTGAGGGCTAGGAGTATGTTGATGGATAGCCTTCATAAGTTCGTCGTGGCGTACATGGTCAAAGAATTTGCGTATGTCAGCCCGCCAGACGAAAGCATTTGGGTAGCTCCGAAGAAGTGCCTGGGTACGCTCCAGTGCAGCATGCAACCCTTTGCCTGGGCGACATGACCAGACATCATAATCTAAACGCGGATTAACTAAATCGATAAGGTAATCGTACACAAGCCGATGAACCACGCGGTCCCGAACACTCGCTACTGCCAGATCGCGTCGCTTCTTTTCTGAGACTACAACTTTTTGGTAGGTGCCGTGCTTGTATGTTCTGTTATTAACTTCGTATGTTAGTTGTAGTAAGTTTGCCTCAAGGTTGGTCTCAAAACGGTTTATCGCTTCTGTTGGGCGTTTACCGACCCGAAAGTTAAGCCAGGCATGCCAAAAGCCTGTTAAACTGGTGTCTATTCTATGGAAGATTTACCCGTCATAAACCGTACCTACGAGGCATACAAAAACCTAGCAGCAATACTATCAACTTTGCCGAAACAAGAACGTTACAGTATTGGCCAGAGCAGTGAGAATAGCCTACTTGCGTTATTAGAAAACCTTATTATGGCAAAGCATGCGCCGAAAGCCCAGAAGTCAGCATTCCTTATCCGAGCCACAGCTCAACACGAAATCACTGTACTAAAGTTGCGTCTTATTCTAGAACTCAAGCTGGCCAATGAGACGAATGTTCTAAAATTACAAGCCAAACTGGCTGAAATCGGCAGAATGTTAGGTGGTTGGCGTAAGAGTCTTCAGTAATATAAGATGTTAGTATGACCGATAAGACTAGTAAACAGATTGGCGCTAAGTTAAAGCAATTTAGACTTCAAAAAAGTCTGACTCAGGTACAACTAGCAAAAAAAATCCGGCATTAACAGCAACTACTATGCAAAAGTTGAGCGTGGAGACCTAAAGCCATCTATAGAAACACTCGAAAAGATTATTAAAGCCCTCGGCGTAAAATCTTCCGACGTTTTCCCTTTTTAGCTATCGTTTCTCAAAATCTTCAAGTATGCGCTCAATCATATCAGGGTGCAGGTCCTCAAGCGCTTTATAGTGAATATTGTAATGCCCTAAAAGATAGACGGCTTTTTTCGGGCGTAGCTTGATCCGGCAACGTAAGCCTTAAATAGCCCAGCATGGTCTCGACGTCCTGCTCGGTTATTTCGTATTCCGGTTCACTCATAGATACTCCAATACTACATTAAGTTAGATACTTTTCTAATTTCAAAAAAGCAATTAACTGATTAGCTAACTGTTCTGAGCACATCCGCCGCATAATCTCACAGCTATCATTCTGAGACAGTATATTAAGACTTCCTTCCCATGAGACTCTCTTATCTATAACTGCTAGTCTACGGTGATGGCCACCGGTATATAAAACATTAACGCCTATCTGCTGCAGGTCAGCAATACCTTGTATGGCCTGAAAAGAGTAGTCAGGGGCGTGTTCTTCAATAGGCTTAGTGTTGACTATGACCTTAACACCGCAGTTGATGAGCGTGGAGAACTCAGGCAGAAGCAAGGCTATTCGCCTAGAGGAGATAAATGGACTCTCGATTATTACCTCTCTCTTAGCCTTACTTAAATCTCGTATAAATGCCTTATAAAAGCTACCCTGGTCAAACAGCTGAGATGATAGTAGTGAGTCCTGATTTGTAGCGTTTGCTTTACGGAGACTAAACATTGCTTTGCTCCATAACAGGCTCAATAATAGCTATATTCCCGTTGTTATATGTAAAGCCCAGCTGTTCCAATTGCTGCGCTACAAGGATAAAATCTACTAGCAGGGTGTGCCAACTGGCGGACGTATACCCAGCCAAGTCAAAAATTCGAACTTTTCAAGTCCTAACTATAATTAAGTCTTGAAATGCATGGATTTGATACAAGCAGTATGGTAGCGTTTCTGAAGCTGGAGAAGATACGGCAACAGACTGGGCAAACCTGGTATGAGCAGAAGGCAGCTACTACTAAACCGGCAACAGCGGCTTATTTAGCAAACGCGTAATACCTGAGGGAAATAAACAATTGTGATCAAATAAAATGCAATCCAGTATCAAGCAGTTAGTTCTTGAGCATTAGATATAGCTGACTGAGCGTTACTTTTGCGCCAGATCGCGTCGTGAAGCCGTTTTTATCCAGCCATTCCTTGACGGTGCGGCCACTATCACCTCTCAGTGCTATACGTTCAAACATTTCTTTTACATACGGTGCGCGCTCTGGGTCCTCAACAATATCTTTTACGCCATTGAAGCTCAGTCGTAATAACCAATAGGTGGCATGCATGGTCGCCAACCCATCTCACATTTAGCTTTAATGCCACGCTTCACATTAATGCCTCGATTGTCGTTCTCGAGCTTGGCTTGAGAGCAGAGGATCATCAGCAAGAACTTCTCGTTTGGAGTATTGCTGAAACTTTGACCGAACGTACGTATGTGAATCAGGTGATTTGAGTCCATAGGATCGACCAAAGAGCCATGGTCACCGGCATTTCTTGACAATCTGTCGGGTGCCCAGGTTAATATCCCCTGAAACTTGTCACTGCGCAGATCTGTTACTAGTTGGAGGAAGATTGGCCGTTGGCCTGATTGTTTTGCAGAATGGCTCTCTTGCTTGATTTCGGCTACTTCTAGCCCTTCGCGCTCTGCCATAGACGTCATTTCTTTGATTTGAGAGTGTCAATGCTCATTGCTTGCCGTCATCACGCTCTGTGGGCTTACGGGCATACAGGCAGTACTTGATTGGTTGCTTATCCATACAAAGACAAGGTACCGCGAAGAGGGTGGAAGTCTAGTTAAAACAGAGAAAAATTGCAACTTTTAAATACTAGATCACGCGATTAAAATCGCTACTAATAAAACAATCTTAAATTTCCAAAATCCCAGTCGATTATTTTCGCCTAATCAACTATCAATTTTTGCTTCAAAACATCTATTAGCTGCTCGCTTTGTGTTTGGCAGTTTTTTATATCTACACTCGGAGTAGCGTCACCGCTAGTTTGTATCATTGTACACAGTGAAGGATCTTGACGTCTATAAGCCAGATCGGCAATGCAAGATGAATCCCCGTAACCGAGGACAGTGGGGTCAACTGTCATGCTACACATTGATAGGTTATTTCGCATAACAGCCTGGTCTTGGTAGCATTCGTATACTCTGGAGCCACTCTGCTGTTGGCAGCTCGATATGGGTTGTAGTTCGTAGTGTACTTTTAGTTGATTAATATTTAGCCCTGTTGATGCTGTCAGATCATTCGTCATGTCTTGCGTAAGGTTGAAGCTAACTATGCATTTATCTCCATATTGATCCGAAAAATTAACATCTTTGGCAATGACATATAAACCAATATCTCCGTTGTCTTGCACGAAAGCTGCCTGGCCAGATCTAGAATTCAGAGTATCGTATTCGCCGTCACCACAACCCGTTAGCCAATCTATATCTGGCTCTGCTGATTCAGTCCAGTCCGATAAGGCAAACTGTACCCTACCACTAGCTCGCACGATGTAGTCGGAGCGCGTTATAGGGATACTGCCTCCGCAATCAAGGCTACATTGACTGGCCTGTTTTTGTTGGTAGGCTGCTGATTGCTTAACTATTACGTAGTGAATAGTTTCACTACCTACCTTAAACTTAGCTATGTAACATTCATCGCCATCCAAGGGCTGCTTTATGAGGCTGTGGGCAGTTGTACAGCTTGCAGGCGATATTTTTTCGTTGGCGATGGTAATTGCTGCTGCACTGTCCTTTGCGGACACAGAACGGTGATGAATGTACCAGGCAGCACAGGCTATAAGTACAATCGCTGCGAAAGCTATAATGCTTATGAATAGCCTGATTCTTTTAGGTTTGCTAGTTTCATTTACAAAATTATTACTAGAATGTGGCTGTGAATTTTGATTGTTGATCTGCGAAGGTTGTACGACTGTCGCGTCTACGACAGCAGGAGACTCAGTATTCTGCGCTTTAGCAGTATTGTCTTGCTTATTTATTGTCAGATCATCAGACGGTTGAGTGTCAAGATCATTGTTGTTCATATTTGTTTTTTACACTTTTAAACTGGGTTTATTGTATAGGCCTATTCGATAAAAATCCAGGTCCAAACATAACATCAAGATGCTATAATAAACCAATGAGCCAATCAGTCTATCAATCAGTTGTATATAAAGAAGGCAAATACTATGTTGCCCAATGCCTTAATGTTGATGTGTCCAGTTTTGGTGACTCTGAACAAGAGGCTTTGGATAACTTACAGGAGGCATTAAAATTATACCTTGAAGATGCCTCGAGCTTGCCAACAGTACCAATGGTAGAGCACCCGACTGTCCATACTCTGCACTTGCAGCATACCTAAACTATTATCATCAAAAGACATTATTAAAGTACTAGAGCGTCATGGCTTTATATTTGTTTCCCAAAAAGGTAGTCATGCTAAATACCGTAAAGGTTCCTATACTGCTGTGGTACCAACTCCCAGGAAAGAAATACCGATGGTCACATTTCGTAGTATCGTTAGACAATCCGGTATGGACATAAAAGTATTTACTGGCAAGCACAGCAAAAAGTAAGATGAATGCGGCTTTCGTTCTACTTTAGAACGAGACACTTTCTTTTTAAGTGATCCTGTGTCTCATTTGTCTCATTTTAAGGAGTTAATGTCATAAAAAATGGAACACAGCTTTTTTATACTGTCTCAAAATGTCTTCTTTACTCTAAATTGTTCAAGTCCTTGTATATTAAGTCAAGTATTCTTGTAAATGTCTGGCGGTGCGTAGTAACTGCCACTTAGCCAAACGGAGCACACAACAGTCAATAGTTTACATGCCACTACGCATGTGGCAACGGTATATGTTTTACCCTCAGCTCGTTTCTTGTTGTATATAGCTTTAAATTGTGGATCGTATTGTCTAGCTACACTGGCAGCAATGAATAAGCTTCGTCTTAAATAGCTCGATCCCCGTTTAGTTAATTTGGCCAGTACTGTTTAAGCTCTTACCGCTCTGTTTAATGCGTGGATCAAGGCTAGAGTAGGCAATTATGGCTTTAGCTGAGCTGAAGCGTTTCATGTCCTGTATCTCGCCTATGATGCTAGCAGCAGTGTATGGCCCTACGCCAGGAATACTTTGCAATAGCTGCATTAGCCCAGACGGAGCACTAGCAGCTGTATCTAAGATAAACTGTCTCCTAGCAGCTTTAAATTGTTCCTGGATGGTGGTTAGGATGTCTTTGGCGGCCTGGCTTAATTCATCGTCCAAGACCTCTTTCTATTTCTATATGACGTTGGTATAGCCTAAGCGCCCCATGCAGACCGTTGAGGCGTTGTCCTGCCGGGGCAGCATATTTGGTATGTAGATACAGTTCCGGGGTATACAACCGGCCTTCACCACGCACCCCCATTCTGGCAATTAACAAGGCATAGGTCCGATCCGTCTTCTTGCCCCCTAACAGTCATCTTAATTTGTTGGCGGGTAAGAATAGGATTATACACCCGGCACGGTATACCCAAACTGTGGCAAGTATTAGCCAGTTTAAGGCGCCAGGTACCGGTTGCTTCTACTACACACTGTATTTCACCACTAGGATAGGCGCCGGCAAAAGTTAATAAAGCTGTAGCAATAGATAATACTTCGTTAGGTACTTTGTCGGCCCACTGCTCAATGCCTTGCTCGTTAACAAGCGACACATCAATTTTAGTTTTAGCGACATCACAACCAAGAAAAAAGACCATAAAAAAATATTCCTCCAGCCAGAAAAGACCTGGCTCCAGGTTAAGTTAGTAAATACGGGTATGGCAGCAACGCTCCCCAAAAAGGAACGGCAGTGGTACAATAATCTCGTTAGTTATTGACAGAATACGAAGCCCCCAGGCAGCCACTGTTCATACTAGTATTGCAGCTGTAGAACACTGGTCATACCGGGGGTTTAGTGTACCCATAACCTTGCCATTGATTGACACCACTGCATGGTAGGGAGCCACAGTCTGGAACAAGAGAAAACAAGATCAACTTGTCTCCCAAGACCGGCATGGGAAGCCAGACAACCTTATTCAACCAGCTTACGAACGGATTCTTCAAATTCAGGTAAGTCTTTAGAGATTAACTCCCAAATTATTGATAGTTTAATTTGAACATAGCCATGCGAAATAATATTACGCAGTCCGATAGCTTTATTCCAGGCGTCTATTGCGTTCTCATCCCAAAACGTCGGAAATAAATCTCGCAGCTGAATCAGATTCTCTCCTACATCTTGGAGCCGCATTAGTATGGCGTCATAACTTTTATGATCATTACTAAGCTGATCCTCACTATTTGGTTTGTAGGAATTAATGGCTTCCAGACTATTAATAATGTTGAGTAAGTATGGTTTGGGTTGTTTATTTGTAGTCATAGCTTAATATCTATTAGATCAGGCTCGATGTATTCTGCAAAGTTAGGATTTATTTGCGTAACCAGATCAATCTTTACTCGTGTCTGTTTTTCAAGTTCAGCTTGAAGGTCAAATACATCGAATAGACTCATTCCTGGCTGACAGACTATATATATATCCAGATCACTATCTGGTCTTTGTTGGCCTCTTGCATAGGAGCCAAACAGTTTAGCCTCAACTACACCATGCTTACGTAGAATATTTGCAAGTGCTTTTTCGTTAATTGGTAGTTTGACATCTGTTGACAACATATAGTCATTATACCAAAAACAGTTCGCTATTCACGCACCCCTAAGCGGCAGTCCAATATGTTATAGACGGATACAGCTTATCGACAATCATTAGACGGGTGCTTATAATAGACTTATGGCAACACCCGAACATCAACATCCTCGTGAACTAACGTCAGAGGAAATAGAATTAGGCGACTATCTCGTCGAGGAATGCGGACTACAAGACATTGCTGATACCGAGCTAACAATGTATGGACAAAGTGCATCTGTAAGGTACGGGCTAGCTCATAGCGGAAAATACCTTCTAGATAGGACTCCAGAAGAAATACGCGAAATGGTACTAGCTAAACTTGAAGAACAAAAGACAAACTCTTCGGGTGAATCGACAATTTAAGTATGAGTGCAGAGGTGGGTATAGCTGAGACACCTCAACAAGACTCAGTTAATTTACAAGCAGAAGAATTACCGGAACAGGTAGTCGATGTTGAACGTTTTAAAGCAGTACCTGAGCACAGTGGAAATCTACAAAGCTTAATTGAGCAATACAGAAATAATCCAGGTCGCTGTCCATTTATGGAGAGTATGGGTAAGGCAGGCATACAACTATTACAGAAATTAGCTGAATCCGAAAAGAATCCAGACAGAGGCCCTACTATAAGAGAAACTATGGAAGCAAAGAAAAAAGAATCTCAAAGTCTAGCAAATGCTCATAACAAACCAAATGCAACCAAAGACACCGGGACTATTAATGTTAAAAAAACAGAAATTAGTACAGATGAGAAATCAGATGGGATATTACCATCAGATAAATCCGTTAATCATTTGTTAGTTCAAGAACAAGCTAGAAGAGGAATTGTGGTAGAAACTATAGATCCTCCTACAATACCATCTGATATGCCGCCATCTGAAACAAACGAACAGAGAGTTGAACGATTATCAGAAGACCTGCCTAAGTCAGTGATCATTAAAGCGGAACATATATTGCATCAGCATGCTATTGAGCTTGCAGAAAGCCAAAGAGCTGAGGTCAAACAGATTCATAGCCCAACAATACTCGCATCAGAAATTAGCGAAGTCCCAACTATTACCCAAACGCCGATTATCGAAAACATCCTACCGATTGATGATCATTCTAAGTCCAAAAAACAAGCAGATACAGTCAGAGAACCTACCAGAGAAGGATATGCTCGTGTGGTTTTTAAAGAAGATAATTCAAGCATATTAGGGACAAATGACGAGGATCCCGATATAACATTACAGGTTAAAGTTGACAGTACTGAAGAACCAATCTTTAATATCGATGAACGTATGGCTGATCCGGTGCTTGATCATCAGGCCCAAGAAGTTAGTGAAGTTATAAAAGACACCAATATAATCTCTAAGTTTGATGCCAACCAAGCTGACATTGAAGAAGTTGAATCGGATGTTCAGCCATTTAATAGTAAGGTTAAATTGAGTATTGCGTCGGATGAAACGATAGACCTCCCAGAACAAGTTAGAGAGGAGGGCTTACGCTTTTTAACAAAAACATTAAAACAGCGTGAAGCACGTGTTGAGCTAAACACTTATACAGAAACAATTGAATCCGAGAGAGCTGAAGTGACAGAAATGATTCATCAAACTTTAGTTGAGGTTCTAGAAGCAAGTCAAATAGCTATCGAAAATGGGGAAGAAATTTCTGAGAGAGATGTAAAAAAGATCGAACACCTATTCGTAGAGACACCTGAATCGTTAAATTTAGATTACCAAGATGAAACTGTAAAGAAGATAGTGCAAGATTTATTCTCACCTGAAATAATAGCTAAGATTACAGAGGAATACGAATTGTCTATAGATCAACTCAACTATCTAGGTACACGAGAATATAAAACAAACTCCGTAGCTTCCCCTTTAACAAGTCTTGTCGGAATGATTAAGAAGAAGATTGAGAGTCACTTAAGGCTTGGTAAATACGTGTTGTCGGCAAGTATGGCCTAGAAATTTCTCATTTGTATCATTTTTTTGTATCATTTTAAACTCTCCCCCCGATTCTCCGACCGGCAAGGTAAGCCAATTTGATTGTATATTACTAAAATAACACCTTAAGCCGAATCGACCATTGCGACCATTCTCGCACCAAAAACTCTGATTTTGATAAACTCTATATATTCCCCAGCGAGTTTATCGGCCCAACCGCCGGTACCTGTAAGTACGACTAAAGGAATATCTGCTTGATAGGCAACTGCCGCTTCAGTAAGACTGCCTAAACCACCGCTAATAATGATCAACATGTCGCAACTTAAAGCCAAAACGAACTCTCTGCCTCCACCACGCTTTAGACCACTGGCTATAATAATGTCGGTGTCGTCTTGCCAAACTTCTTTACCTTTACCGTAAGTAACCCCGACAGTTAAACTGTTTTTACTTTTAGCGCCCCGACACGCGGCTGTAGATAGCGAATCATAATCTTTTTCGGCACCAAATAACAAAATGCCGTTTTTTTTCAGCTATGAGCTCACCGACTCTTTCAGCTAATTGCTCGGTCTTTTTATAGTATTGAAAGTCGGAGGTGAAACCCCATCACTCCAATTTGGTATTTACGCACTTTGTACCTCCTGTCCTCTAATTAAAACAGGGTAGATGTCCCCTATACTGGGGTCCCATGGCACTAAGTTATGTGCCGATAATGATCTTCCAGTAATGCTCATGTCCACGATTGCGTCTATAGGTTCACCACCATACTGTATATAAGCATATAGTTCAGTACTACCAACAGTCGGTACGGTTTCAATCTCCGCACCCCATGATTCAAAGAAACGTTGAGTAATGCGAGGATATTGAGTAGCGACTCGCCTAACTTGACTGAGGGATGAAATATCGCTATTTAATGGCGTAGCGACTACTAAAGGCCATGAATATCTATCTTCAAAGGAGGCTACAACTTCAACTCTATTCTCAACATCATCTTCAAACAGTCTGTCTGTGCCTACGACGGCCAAATCTACTGCGCCATTAGCCACAAGATCACATATTCCTTTATTGCGAGCATAGACAAAGCCATACTCCCCATCGTCAGAAACACCAAACAGAGTTTTCTCACGAGAATCTTTAGATGGTACTCGTATGCCGTAGGTATCAGCTAAAACTTCACGAGATATTTGGGTTAACTCGCCGTCTTTTTGTATGGCAATCTTAGTGCCGGCATTTCTAAATCGCTCTAAAAGCTCAGCTGTTTTGCTAGTTGCTTCAGGCGAAGAAGGGTTTTTCTGTGGACTAAGTTCTAATAGCATGGACTCTCCTTAGATTAGAATAGAGTGTTGGATTTATCTAAGGAACGAGAGGTATTTAAAAAGGACCTCCCGCGGTCCCATCCTTATTCCCTAAAACATTGCTGCTTTAGGGCTCTTGGTACCGGCTCCACGGGCTTAACGCGACATCGGTTTCCTTACTTTACGGCTTGGTTCCCGTAGCGCATTTTACGCTCAGCTCGCTCCGTCGTGAATGAAGCTCAAACGCTTTATACTTAGTCACAGAGTGACTTCTACTATACTAGAAGTTTTAATAGTGTACGTCAACTCGTATACTCTTCTTCAACGCAAGATGAGCCTGAAAGTGTGGTGTGTGGCAGTATGGAGGTATGACTATCACCATGAATACCACACTTAAATACTATAGGTTAGTGCGTTAATTTTGATATAAACCTATCTGTCGATAGTCTGAAAAGTCAATAAAGTGGTCAAGTCAGGTGGCTTGCGATGAATCATACATACATCCGCAATATATAACTCTAAAATTATAAATAGAAATCTAACTGTATTTTTAGCACATATCATCGAGAGGAGAGTGTCATCATAAACAGCTGGGTTTTAAGGAAATATTAATTAATTATTGAATCGAGGATAAGATGTCACACATAAGAAATATTACGATAGACAAAGACTTAAAATTAAACTTTAAGTGGTATATGAGTAATATCGTTAAACCTCCAAATAATTTATTAACGATTTACCGAAAGAATCACAAGCTGAACTTATAAAGAATAACTAATTTAAGAAGCATAGATTTAGATATATTGCCAAAAAATTACAATGGAACATTTTTTAAATACATAAACGATCAAAATTATTAATGATAAAAGGAGAAAAGGAGAAAGATGATGAAATTTTCAAAATTCATGTCTAGCACGATTGGGCGTATACTGCGAATTGCAGCTGGCTTGGCACTGATAATAGCCGGTTTAGTAATGCATTCAATGATTGGCTATATTATGGCAATAGTAGGATTGGTCCCGCTTTTAGCCGGCATTTTTGACTTTTGTGTCATTGCACCGTTAATGCACATACCATTTAACGGTAAGGATATTCGAGTCTATCAGCCCAGAAACCAGCATATAACTTAGAATTAAAGCTTGCGCTAGATAACATCATGAAAATTAAGAACCGTTGGTTGTTGATGACTATGGCAAGGATTCAATTACAATATGAAACCCGAGCAATTATTGCTCAAGACGGCTACCTTAATGAAAGGATATAAAGTATATGCATAATCATCACAACTTCTACTATAACCAAGAGGAGAGGAACAAAAGACAAGACCCTTCAGCTATCCTACAAGACATAGGCCTAAAGTCAGCTATGGTCTTTATGGACATAGGAAGTAATGATGGTTTTTTCACTCTGCCAGCAGCTAAAATAGTTGGATTAAAAGGAAAAATCTATGCGGTCGATATTAGCAAATCTGCCATAGAAAAGCTAAACAATAAGTTTAAAGAGAGTGGTATGACTAATTACGTTGCACGAGTAGCAAAGGCAGAAGAAACTGTTTTCGGTGAAAACATTGCTGATTTTATTTTCCTTGGAACTGTTCTTCATGACTTTGAAGATCCAGCCAAAGTTCTAAAGAACGCGAAGACAATGCTTAAAAAAGAAGGTAAGCTGGTAAACCTTGATTGGCGCAAGAAAGCCATGGATATTGGCCCACCCCTAGACATCCGTTTTTCAAAAACTAAGGCTGCTAAGCTAATAGAAGATGCGGGCTTAACAATTACCAAATGTCATGACTACGATAATAATTATTATGTTATAGAAGCAGTCATGCCCTGATGATTAGTCCAGCTTAAACGAAAAAGGGTAGAAATTTAAATGAATAACACACTAAAGACTAGCCATAGAGTAGTATTTGGCTTTAACTACGACGAAACAAATTATACTGAAGATCTTATACGCTATATTAAACATGTAAATACTGATTTTGATGTTAATATTTCTATTGCTATTGAGACCATTGACTACGGTAGTGGTATAGGAATAACAATTAAAAGTTCAGATTATGCTAATCAAACCATTGAACTAGTAAAAAACGGTGTGACCGTCAACCCCTATCACGATGCCATAGTTACCAAGAATATGACAGAAGACTTGGTCTTAGACGGGGTAGCAGTTGTTAATTATGGGCTTAACCACTTAATAAAACGTCAGACAGATGACTGATCATATATTAATATTAAAGCTTAAAAGTGGAGATATTCTATAGTTATGGATAGAAATAAAAATGTACATATATTGAATGCAGCATCTAGTCTTTTGGGGTTTTCTTTTATCGCTGTTACTACATTAAGGTCATTAAATTTGATTCACAAGACAAGGATTGACGAATTTGCCTCTCTTATAGTAATTATATTCACGATAAGTGTTATATTTTCATTTCTTTCAATTAGATCTACCAAAATTAAGCGTAATAAGTTTTTTGAGTCGGTCGCTGAATACACATTTATGGTTGGACTACTAACAATGCTTTTATTGATAATTCTAATAGAGGCTAGGTTGGTCTAAAGACATAACGCTTAATCTTGTCCACCCGATAAAGCCCGAAGTCCCGGCAGATCGTAAGCCAATGTTTTCGACTCCAGGTATTGCCTGAATCGTTCTGCCGTTTCCTTAAGCTTAGTAATGTGCAGATTATGAGTAATAGCTGCTCGACTGGCTTTCTCTAGACATGCTCCTGGGAATTAAGGCCCGAGGTATAGGGTGGGAAAGGTACTGTTTCACTATTACCTTTCTCAATCCACTCAACTACCTTACTGCACTTATGTCTGACGGCATTGTCCCATAGAAGAGTTATCTTTGGGGTTGGATAAAGCTTGCGGACTTTCGTTAAGACCTTGGCTGTTACATACATATTCTGGTAGTCGGTAGTAAAGGTATGTTGAGTGCCGTCTTAAGGTTCAAAAAAGCCATAGAATGGCTGTATCTTCATCATTCCAATATCGCTTTCAGTATTGGTTTGGTTGTCTACCAACAGATCAGCAGATATTGGTTGAATGTCAGGATTATTATCACTCATATTTTTTATTCACGATTGCCTTGATCACAGCTGCCAACTATTCAAAAAGCAACAAGGTGGAACAATAGTTCTGAGCATTTCTACAAAGAACTTTGAAAGCTATCAATTAGCTAATCCAGTTATGACAGCGTCACACGAAGATGTGCAGGACAGTCTGGTAGATAGTACTTTATTCTGTAAACCCTGGATAAAAATAGTCGCTTGACTAAACGGCAACTCAAAAGTATTTAGCATCCCACCCTGGCAATAAGAGCCACGAGGGCTGCTAGAGCAACTCTTTGGCCAAGTGCTACTGACTAATGCCGAAGACATAAGTTCTACTGTCAAGGATTGCTCCTCTTTTATCATGGGATAGTTAGCTTGGCTATAACGTCTATAACTAACTATTTTCGTTACCTGGGCGTTAATTCGTACACCATAACCTGATTGATCTACTGGCGCTCGTCCCAAGACTTTTATATTTGCATCTATTGAATCAACTGGCATAGTACACGTATTAGCAGTACCTGCGCAATGATTACCATTATAGTATGTTATTGGGTATGAGCTGTTAGTTGAATGCCAAACATACCATCCAACCAAAGAAGCACTAAAAACCGCACAGAGTATTATCATAATCTCTAAAGAACTAAATCCAAGTTCTTTTATACCATTCATGCCTTTAGCATACGTCAACGTCATTCAATACATCAAGCTTCTCGCATTAGATAAAAAAGAAGGTTAACCAAGGTCTATCGGTTGGATAATAATTCGTTTAACCTATTTCTCGCTATGAAGAAAACCGTATTTAAAGAGATTGCTGAAGAAAAACTACCAAAATATGAGTTAGAGGCAAAATGTGTTGGTTTTTAGCCAGCTTCTCTCCGTTGATCGCCAATCAGTAATGTCGTCAGGCATTATCTAGGGCATGAAACAATGAGACCTTAGATACTGCAGTACCGGTAAACAAGAGCTGCAAAAGTGGAGTAAAACTAAAACTCGTGGTTAGCAATATACATAATACGTAATCCATTTACTAGGTACTAAGCTATTGTTTTTGTCATGATTAATCTTAGAGTCAATAATTCTTTAGAAAAGCTAAATAGAAAGCTATGTACACCAAAACTATTCCTATATTCGACATTAAACGTTCCCAGAATCGATGTCTAAAAAAAAGAATATCCACAACGACTACGGTAGTTACCATAGCTAAAAGATAAATCACAACAATTACGTTTTTACTCATTTCGACTCTACGTTTTTAATTATATGCCTAAAACAAAGGGAAATAAATGTTACGTGTTGTACGGATTTTTGACTAATGCTGAGTCATTTTTTTTGTATTAGAGCCTTCTATTCAAATCTAGCTTTTCCCAGTTTAGTTATGCGGCACAACGATTACAGCGTGAGCCGTCACGTTTTATCGACGAATTGGTTGCACTCTCGCTATCACACTAATAGACTTGCTCCCCAATTATTCTCCAACTCTGTAGTCGAACGATTTTGTTATCCCTGTTGAGATTTTATTCGGGAACAACTCTAATAAATATCTGCAAATGTTGCGGCGACTATCCCTTGACAACACGCTAACAGAGGTGTACACTTAGAGTATGAATAAATACACTATAAAGGAGTTCAACAAGCAGTACCCTGATGAGGACGCTTGTTTGGACGCTATCTTTCGTAATTATTACGGAGATATGAAAGCTTGTCCTCACTGTGGAGTGGTAGACGCTAAGTTTTATAAACTAAATAACCGCAAGGCTTATTCTTGCCAACATTGTAGGTATCAGATACACCCCTTAGCTGGTACGATCTTTCATAAGTCTGAGACTCCTTTAAAGAGTTGGTTTTTTGCTATTTATCTCTTTGGTACAAGTAAAAACGGAGTGTCGGCTAAAGAGTTAGAGAGACACCTAGGCGTTACCTATAAGACCGCTTGGAGAATTGCTAAACAGATACGCTCACTTATGCAACAAGACAGTAACCTACTCAGTGGCACTATTGAGGCTGATGAAACTTACATAGGTGGTAAGTATTCTAAGAGACAAGGTAGCCAGTTTGACAATAAAACTGCAGTAGTGGGCATTGTAGAAAAAGGCGGTAATGCTAAGGCATTTGCTACCAAGTCTGCTAACGCAACTAACACTATCCCGTTCCTAAAAGCTAATATAGAACAGGGTTCTATTATTCACACAGATGAAAGTAAAATCTACACAAGAGTTAAAAGGGACTTTGACCATGCTTTTGTTAATCACTCTAAGTTTGAGTATATAAAAGCAGGCGTACACACGAATACTATTGAGGGTTTTTGGGGTCAGTTAAAGCGTTCTTTGGACGGGACTTACCACGCCGTTTCACCGAAGTACCTGCAGTCTTATGTGAACGAGTTTGTCTACCGCTATAACTTGCGAGACGTTGCTGTCGCTCCTGTTCTGATTCAACAGGCTGGGAAGCGAGTTTTATAAGACGTTCTACTTTTTCTTTGGTCATAAGGCTATTATAAGCGCCACTATAGATATTAATAAAGCCAAAATTGACACATAAACAGGGATACTTTTGCCTAAATAACCCAATAATCCTTCCGTAAAACCAAAAGGCTTCTCAATAATTGTACGACCGTCAGTATCTAATCTAAGATATACAATATTATTGCGAGTTTCAGCCTTCAGATACTTACGGTTTACGGCATCTTCACTAATATTCTGTATTAGAGTCGCTTTTAACTTATATTTTTCATTGTAGTCTTTGAGTATCTCCGATGCTTTAGCCCATCCTTGAGAGATTTTTCCTTCTTCAATCTTCTTAGTTAGTTCCTCTTGATGTTCATCTTCATATTTTTCGACTTTGGCATTAATAATTTTTACATATCGGTGAACACGAATAAATTGTCTCATACGCCTGATTATATCATATACACGTGTCATCATGGGATAGTCACCAATGTTGCTGTCTGGACAGACTCAGGTTTTCAAGGTTTAGATAAAGTCAGACCGCCAAGTAGTCTAACCTTCATAGCCAGAAGAGGGAGGGGGAACAGACCACCGACTAGAGAAGAAAGACAAGATAACCAAGGTATATCGAGTTTTAGGTTCGTGTGCTGAACACACCATAAGTGGCATGAAGAGGTAAAGAGTTAATCCAGATAGACTCAGGAACAGAATAGGTATATTTGATGGCAGAGCCTTAAGAGTAGCAGCAGGACTATGGAACTACCAGCTGCAATATAGCCAAATCGAACAATCGATAGGTTTGAAAAAGCAACTCATGGGGACAGACTAGCTTGCTAGAAGATATTGGAGAGCAAGACTAATGAAACCGACAAAGAGCAGTAAACTGCCAGCGATATCTAAAGCCATGCTCAACCCGTCACCAAAAGCTGAGTAGGCTGCTTGAGTTACTTGGTTAATCAGTTGAGCATGTTGAGCTAGTATACCCGGCGACACATGAACACCAGTCGGCGTACCACCACCATGAGTAATGGCATAAATAACAAATGATTGAAAATTGGCTGGCAAGTGGAATGTTTTCAGCTGCAATAGCAGATGAGTAGTCAGTTGAGCATTAACTAGAGATCCTAAAATTGCGACACCGAAGACGCCGCCAAGTTCACGAAATGTATTAACCGTACTCGCTGCCATACCTGAGCGTTCAGGTGGCACCGCTCCAAGAACCGTATTTGTCATAGTAACAAGGCAGATGCCGAAGCCAATGCCACATATGGCCAGTGACCAGGCTAAAGCTGCAGCGCTGACTGAGGGACTAATCACTAAATTAACAAACAAAATGCCCAAGCCAGCGATGAAACAGCCAGCCGCCTCAAGCCAGTGAACGTACTTTGATACAATACGGCCACTTATAAGAGCAGAAGCAACAATAGCAATAGTCATAGCTAAAAAAGCTATCGCAATCTTATAGCCAGAATAGCTAGCAATTAACTGCAAGTAGAGGGCTACGAAGAAGAAAACAGCAAAAATACCAAAATTAGTCATCGTCGCCACAATATTGGCAAGACTAAAGTCTATTTTTTTAAAGTATTGTAAGGGTAGCACTGGATCCTGAGCATGCTGCTCAATAATTACGAAAGCCAAAATACTGACAGCCGCCAAGATGAAAAGACCAATTACCCATAGCGAGTGATAACCGGCAGTTTCGCCGCTGATCAGCCCTATCACGCAGGCGGCAACTGCAACAGCGCCAGCCCCCAGACCTGCTATATCCAAATGGCGCCCTTTTGGATCAGAACTTTCAGGCAAAAAACGCCAGCCAAAGGCCAGGGCAATAACACCTAAGACAGCACTTAAGATAAACACGCCTCGCCAACTATAAAAACCAACAATGATACCTCCAAGTATCGGGCCAAAGGCCAGGGCAATACCTGAAGTAGCTGTCCAGACCCCAAGTGCACGGGAGCGGGCTTTTTTACCAGGGTACAAGTGTCGAATTATAGACAGCGTACCTGGCTCGCTGGCAGCTGCTCCTAAGCCCATCACTACCCGGCCGGCAATGAGAAGATCAACTGACTGAGCAGCCAGGGCAATAACTGAACCGATACAAAACAGCGCTACGCCACTGAGAAGGACCTTCTTGCGCCCTAATATATCCCCCAGGGTGCCACCGCTGAGCATGAAAACTGCAAAGACGAGCATATAGGCGTCGACAATCCACTGTAAAGCTTGAACGCCAGCCGATAGATTTGATTGAATGCTCGATAACGTAACACTAACAATTGTGTTATCTAAAAATGTCAAGAATAAAACGCCACAGATAATAATCAATGAGCGTTGTTGAATATGGTGAGTGCTTTTATTAGACATCAAAAGCACAACCCCGTCTTTTATATGTTCTTACAAACTGGAGGCTGTGTACCCCCCATGCGCAATAGTCCACACAAGGTTGAGTCGCTGACTTTCCAAGCATTGTTAATTTTCAGTGCTGTGCCTTGTTGGTCTTTGAGAACTGGCTGGCCATTTAAGTCAACAGTATAACTGACGCTGGCAGAGGTGCCATTATTATTTACAGTTACTTGACTAATAATCGCACTAGAAGCTGCTGAGCTTAACGTGCTGAACTCGGCTTGCATTGGCTGCGCAAAAGCGCTACCGTTTTGCAGAAGTTGTTCCCTCGTATTAAGTGGAGTTGTCGCTGCAAAGAATTGTTTCCAATTTGCTTCAATCTGCTGCTTATCTGCATTAATCTGTGAAGAGGACAGCTGATTGTTGGAAGTAATGACTTTGGAATGATCATGTGCTATCCAAATAGATATTACCACCACGATAATTATAATGACTAGCCCACCGATAATGGTTGGCACAAAGCTATTTGACTTACGACTTGTCTTATTTGCCACAGTTTTCTCCGTTCACCACCCATTTATTGGTTCATAGCAATTGTATCATGTTATTGCAAGCTAGCAAGAACTGCTTTTTACAGAGACGATTGAGTAGTTTCTTGACTTGACTGGGCAGCAATGTGGGCAGCGTTGGCGCCAGCATTTTCATACACACTTTTTAAAGTCATAAGCTCGGGCATAACTATGCTATCAAGAAGATAAAGTGGCAGAAAAACGAAACAAAAAACAAAGATCATAAGGAGGAAAAAACGCATACAGTGACATAGTACGTGAGACTTTGTAAGAAGTTAAGTGCTCATGGTAAGATAAATGAAAGCAAGCCCAATGAGACTTCTAGTCAGAGCAATCTACAGCAGGAGGCAGCATGTAAAGAAATGAATAAACTGACACATTTTTTTAATCGGCATGACGCCGCAGTAGCCCTGGCTCTCGTCATTATGGCCATTACTATTGGCACCGGTCTCGGTTGGGAAAATAATAAAATTGTTCCGGTTAATCCTGCACCCACCGCTCATTACACACTGGAACCACATAATCGACTGAGCATACTATCTAACTGGGATGGTCCGATTTACCTCAATATTGCCGATCATGGATATGAAACTGCCGGACAAGCCAACTTTTTTCCACTATACCCGTTAGCAATTCATTTGGTCCACGTGGTTATATCCTCGATACTCGATAGTGCTTTGGTTGTCTCATGGTTGGCATTTTTTATAGCTACTTTATTTTATCTCAAAATTATGAAGCAACTTTATGGTAATCACGGCGGTCTTGAAGCTGCTCGGGGAACTATATTGTTTGTTTTCTTCCCAACTGCTGTTTTTTTATTCGCCACTTATACCGAAGCTCTCTTCGCTTGTTTCGCACTCGGTAGTCTCTACTTTGCCTTAAGACAACGTTACGTACTTTGCGCAATTATGGCGCTACTATGCACTGCAACACATGTTACTGGTTTGTTTGTACTGGTGTTAATTGGTCTGGTTCTACTAGAATCCGGCACTAGACTCTGGCGAGCTGCTTTGACCACTGCAGCCGGGGCACTTGGTTTTATATTTTATCTCATATACCAACAGGTTAGGTTTCATAATATATTTGCTTTTATTGACGCCCAGAAAAAACACAATTGGTTTGATCTTAATCCCACTCACTTTTTTAGCGCGTTAGCAAGTTTAAACGGTCTCTTCATCATTCTCCTGGTCATCGCAGCAATCTACTGGTGGCAAAAACGTAAAAGCTTTGCTATCTATTCATTCCTTTACGCCTGCATTATCTTTGTGGGTGGTAAAGATCTCGGTGGAGTTGGCCGTTATAGTCTTATGGCCTTTCCGCTACAGTTTATGCTATATGAGTATTTTAGAAATAAGAAAGTGGCATATCCGCTCGTGATCACACTATGTGCCATATTATGGACTTTTTACACACTACGTTACATCGGTGGCTACACTGGTGGTTAATCAGTCTTCTTGAAGCCGCCGAACTTCTGATATAATCTATAAGATCTTTAATCGATTAGCTAAATGGATAACAGATCGTAAGGATACATATGGCTAGTGCTGACCATCCGAAAAAAATCCGTATCGCTGTCGTGGGCATCGGCAATTGTTTCTCCGCTCTCTACCAAGGTTTCGCCTACTATAAAAGACACAGAAATGAACAAGTTCCTGGTTTGATGTTTGAAGACATTGGAGGCTATGCACCGACCGACATAGAGTTAGTAACGGCCTTTGACGTTGACAAACGAAAGGTTGGTAAACCAGTTGGGGAAGCTATTTTCGCCCGACCTAATTGCGCCCGTGTTTTTATGCCTGATGTTCCGAAAGGTTGCACTGTTCAGATGGGACCTGTTTTAGATGGAGTCTCTGAGTACATGCGTGACCAGCCAGCCAGCATTGGGTTTCGAATTAGCAATGAGCCAGCTGTTGATGTCGTTCGTGTACTAAAAAAGACAAAGGCAGATATTTTATTGAACTACTTACCAGTGGGCTCACAAAAGGCTACTGAATACTACGCTCAAGCGGCCATTGACGCAGGTGTTGCATTCTTAAACTGCATACCGGTCTTTATTGCAAGCAACCCCAAATGGGAGAAGAAATTCATAGATGCTGGCTTACCTCTAATTGGCGACGACATGCGCAGCGCATTTGGTGCCAGCATTTTATCCCAAGTGTTACAAGAACTAGCTTTTGACAGAGGCTTCTTTGTAGATTTTCACCAGCAACTAAACATTGGCGGCAATACTGACTTTAATAACATGATGGTACAGTCACGTTTAGCCTCTAAAAAGAAGTCCAAGGAAAACGTTATCCGTGCTCAAAATGAGCTAAGGGGTATTCCAGTACCGAAAGATAGTCTCTTTGCCGGACCGAGTACGTTTCTGCCTTATTTGAAAGACAATAAGGTTGCATATTTTAATGTTCGTTTGCGTGGTTTCGGCAATGCGCCAGTAACTGTTGATGTGAAGCTTTCAGTACAGGATTCTGAAAACAGCGCCGGTGTGGTCATTGATGCTATTCGCTACCTTCAAGTCGCCCGTGAACTTGGTGTAGTTGGGGCTCTCAGAGGACCAAGCGCTTGGACTCAGAAAACTCCGCCACGTCAAATGACGTATGCCGATGCCAAGAAAGCCTGCGAACGATTATCCCGTCGTCAACTGCCATCTCAATCTAAAGTTAAGTGAGCTTTTGAGCGGCTGCTTTATCTACTAGCCAACTCACGTGACCACCATGAGTCTCAATTGCTGCTACTGCTTGTGCTACAGGTAAGACGCTCTTCGGCTTTAAAGCAGCATGAAGCGTTACGGCTTTTTGAGCACCGCTCACAATAATAAGGCACTTCGCACAGTCACTTAGAGCGGACAGGGTAAGACTGATGCGGTTTGGTGGAGGCTTGGGTGAATCATACACAGCCACTGTTATATCTGTACTATCTAACTCAGAACGATCAGGGAATAACGACAAGGTATGACCGTCTTCTCCCATGCCGAGCCAGGCAATGTCAAAATGTGGAATAGGATTCTTAGCGTTAACGAACTTCTTGAGTTGTTTTTTATAATTAAGAGACATCACTTCTGGATTATGGTTATATTGAGGGCTGAGACGATTCTGCTTAGGTATGTTGAGAGGATCAAGTAGTGTGTCGACAATCTCTCGCCAATTAGTTTGGTGACTATCAAGAGGTACACATCGTTCATCGCCGATGGCCACGAAAACCTTGCCCCAGTCAATTTTATCTGCAAATTCTTCAACAAGTAGCCGGTAGGCTGCAAGAGGAGTAGTGCCACCGGCTAACAGCCAATTGGCTTGATTGTTTTTTTTAAGAACACCACGTAAATAGGTAGCCGTCTGCCACGCAGCCATTCTGGCCACCGCCTGTGCGTCCGTTTTTATAATGACTTCTGACATTCCCCGTGAGCCATTTTATCTTTCAGCGCGTTTTCCAGCGCGATTATATTATACTAGTACATATGCCTGTTAAACAGCCGATCGGAGACATTGCCGTTATTGGTATGGCTGTCATGGGACAAAACATCATCTTAAACATGAACGATCATGGCTTTACAGTAGTTGCTTTTAATCGTACTGTCAGCAAGGTTGATGATTTTCTGGCAGGTGCTGCAAAAGGGACAAAGATTATAGGCGCTCATAGTGCCGAGGAAATGACTGCGCACCTGAAAAGACCGCGTCGGGTTATGTTAATGGTGAAAGCTGGTCAACCAGTTGATGAGACAATCGATCACATTCTGCCTTTTCTAGAAAAAGGTGACATTATTATTGACGGTGGTAATTCTCTTTTTACAGATACTATAAGACGGCAGCAAGAACTAGCCACCAAAGGGCTACTCTATATAGGAGCAGGTATTTCTGGCGGAGAAGACGGTGCTAGGCACGGTCCATCAATCATGCCGGGAGGGTCAATCGAGGCCTGGCCACACGTCAAAGACATTTTCCAAGCTATTGCCGCCAAATTAGATGATGGAACTCCTTGTTGCGATTGGATGGGTAACGGTGGTGCTGGCCACTACGTTAAGATGGTTCATAATGGTATTGAGTATGGCGATGAGCAACTTATTTGTGAAGCCTACCAGTTGATGCGCAATTATCTAAAGTTGCCAGTTATGCAAATAGCAGATATTTTTAGCGAATGGAACAAAGGTGAGCTTGACAGTTATCTCATTGAAATTACTGCCGACATTCTTAAAGCCAAGGACAGTGATGGCCAACCACTAATAGACAAAATACTTGATACGGCAGGGCAGAAAGGGACCGGCAAGTGGACGGTTATTAATGCCGTTGAGCTCGGCCAACCCGCCACTCTTATTAGTGAAGCTTTGTTTGCTCGCTTTACCTCAACACTAAAAGAACAGCGTCAGACAGCCGAGAAAATTTTAATGGGCACTGCTATAAAGGCACCATCAGACGCAAGTAGCTTTATTGAGCAGTTACGTAGGGCGCTCTATGCCAGCAAGATCGTCAGCTACAGCCAAGGCTACATGATGCTCATGGCTGCAGCCACAGAATATAGTTGGAAACTTGAATATGCCAACATCGCAACAGTCTGGCGCGGTGGCTGTATAATTCGGAGTCGGTTTTTAGAAGACATTGCGAAAGCCTATCAAAGAAATAGCAACCTTACTAACTTGATGATTGATCCATTTTTTACTAAAGCTCTTGTAGAGCACCAGGCTGCCTGGCGATCAGTTGTATCGACCGCCGTCATTACAGGCATCCCTGTACCTGCTATGTCTAGCGGTCTAGCATTTTATGACGCCTATCGTTCTAGTCAGCTGCCAGCAAATCTTCTGCAGGCCCAGCGTGACTACTTCGGTGCCCATACTTATGAACGCATCGACAAGCCTCGAGGTGAATTCTTTCATACTAACTGGACTGGTCATGGTGGCAAAACGAGTTCAAGTACTTACAATGCCTAAGCAGAGGGCTCAAGGCCAACTCGCTGCTTAAAGTTAGTAAAAGTATTCCTTACTGTAATTCTGTCCATCCCGACAATTTTTGAAATTCATTAAGGTCAGCAGTCTGGTCATATTTAAAAATTCTAGCTTGAAGAGTGCTTATTATTTTTTATCTCACCGATTTTTGATACTCTTGTTCTCATCTTGTGCTCCCGTCAGGAATACAACATATACTTATATTTATTGTTGTTTCTAAAAGAAATTAATAGAATTGTAGTGCTTGAACTATCCATAAATTTTAGATTTTTTACAGATAATGTTTTAAGAAGGGTCAATAGTATACAACGTATAGTAAAGCTGATATACTTTGCTTAGTGACAAGTGAGAAAGCAATAATCTCGGCCAAGCATGTAGTCAAGACCTTCGATGCCGTAAAAGCCGTTAGAGATATCACCTTTGAAGTTAAAAAGGGTGAAATTTTTGCATTCTTAGGTCCAAACGGGGCTGGTAAGAGCACCACTATTAAGATGCTAACAACGATGCTGAAGCCCACAAGCGGCCAGTTGCGTCTGGCTGGCCATGATGTCACTAAAGAAAGAGACAGTGCCCGGAAAGCGTTTGGCATTGTTTTTCAGGATCCTAGCCTCGACGAAGAGTTGACAGCCTATGAGAATATGGAGCTACACGCTTCTTTATATGGAGTGCCTAAAGCTAAACGGGCTAAACGGATTGAGAACTTAATGGAACTAGTAGAACTCTGGAATCGGCGCAATTCACTAATCAAAACATTCTCAGGTGGTATGCGCCGAAGACTGGAAATTGCTCGTGGATTACTACATGAGCCAAAAGTTCTCTTTTTAGACGAACCGACACTAGGACTAGATACTCAAACTCGTAACCTTATGTGGGACTATGTGCAAAAACTAAGTCATGAAAAGGGTATGACAATCTTTTTCACCACACATTATCTTGACGAAGCAGAAGATGTCGCTGAGCGCATTGCAATTATTGACAAGGGTTCCATCATTGCAATTGGTACAACAACTGAGCTTTGTCGATTAACTAAGACGACAACGTTAGAAGAAGCTTATTTACAACTGACCGGCCGGGCGCTACGTGACGAAAGCGAAGCAGGCAACAATAACGCCTTGAATGCCAAAATGGCACTTCGTAATAGGAGGCTGAGATAATGGATTTATTCACTATTTTATGGCTTCGGCAAATGCGTCGATATGTCCGCAGTGGTTCACGCCTGCTCGGCAGTCTCGGTCAACCAATCTTGCTATTACTCGCACTCGGTTACGGCATCGGTGCAATCTACCGGCGGGCCGGTGAGGGTAACTACTTGGAGTTCTTAGTCCCAGGCATCATCACTCAGACTGTGCTGTTATCTGCTATCTTCTGGGGTATTATTATTCTTCAGGATAAGCGCTTTGGTTTTCTGGCGGAACTTCTAGTAGCACCAGTAAAGCGCATCCAAGTGCTTTTTGGCAGCGCTTGTGGTGGCGCCACGATCTCTATTATCCAAGGTTGCATGGTGTTTACTATATCCATCATATTTGGCTTTCGCCCTCATAACTGGGTCCTGGTGCCAGTCGCCTTCGCCGTTCTGATATTTATGAGTGTCGCCTTGACCTGTTTTGGTGCCGGTATTGCTTCAATGGTTGACGATTTTCAAGGATTTCAGGGCATTAACAACCTTCTCGTCATGCCTCTTTTCTTTTTGTCAAGCGCGCTCTATCCGCTCAATAATATCCCGACGTTTCTTAAGATAATAAGTGAATGCAACCCAGTCACATATATGGTTGACGCTCTTCGCTATCTGCTCTCTGGCCCCAGTCAAACTCATTTCGGCATCGCGAAAGATCTCATTATTATGGCAATTACATTCCTAGTAACACTCAGCTTTGCCGTCAATCGCTTCAACCATATACAAATGTAGGCTCCTCCTTAAAAAGATCAGGCTAAAGGCATAGTCATCTGGAAAAGCTGTCGTCGCACACAAATCATGAATGCAGAAGCTCCAAAAACTAGCATCAGCCAGTAACTAACCAACCTATATAAGAGAGCTATCGCCAAAGCTGGCGAACTGGCGACTCCGTACACTAAAAAGGCTGCCACCAAACCCGCCTCAAAGCCACCAAGTCCGCCGGGTGTAGGTGTTACCGTGCCTGCACTAAGACCAATAGTGAAAATAATGACTGTGGCAATGAGCGAAAGATGTACGCCCAAAGCGTTTGCACAGAAATGAAAACAGAAGATATTTGCACTTGTAAGAAGCATCGATGAAATAAGCGCAGCCAATATACGTAATGGTCGTTTTGAATAATTACGAAGCTGCAAAGCAATATTTCTTAAAAGCATCAAGACGCGGTGGCGAGCTACAACAAAAGCAATACAGAGGATCATTAAAACGATTGTCAAAACAAGCCACAAGACTCCCAAGCCATGGCGTTCAGAACTTAATATCAGTTTTTGATTTGCTGCTGAGGATGAAACGATAATGAAGACAACTATAAGAAAATGCCCAAATAAACCGAGTATATTATTGACAGCAATGACGGTAGCAGCTTGTGTCGTGTTATGTTGCCGGTGTCGTAGATAAGTATAATTAGCACCGAGAGCACCAACTCCGGCCGGCAGCAAACGATTAATGAGCATGGCAGCAAACTCTACTGTGACAACCTCCAGATAATGAAGACGATAAAAAGCAAGCAAACAGTAGGTTAGTGCTGCAAAAAAATAGGTGAGCAGGGTGGCTATAATTGCCAACACCAACCAGCTTAAACGAGCTTGGCTAAGCAAATGCCAACTACTACTAAAGACTGATAACTGCGGCACCAAAACGTATAATGCAAACAGCAACAATACTGCAATGAGGAGGTTGCGCCAGCGCAAAAACGGCGACTTATAGGCTGTTGGCATCGTAAGTTATTATATATGCTCTGTCGAAAATCTTACGTTCATATAATTTGATGTATGGTTTAATGACTAAAAACTAATAACGTAATACGTAATATGGGTAGATCGTCTGTGGCAGGCGCTAGTAAAGGACTTCATTACACACGTAAAATTATGTGGCAGTGCGTTATATGGGTGATTCTCTATATAGCACTCATATTTATCTTGCCACCAAACGTGGCTACAATGACACGCTACCACTTGAGCGCTCTTGCCTATAAGGTGGCAACAACGACACTTGCTTTACCAGAATTAGCCTCCTGGCTTGCCGCATTTTGGGGCTATAGTAAGCTCAAAAGCTATGCATCTGTCATCGCTGCCAGTAGAGATAATACCAGTTTTCATCGTCTCGCTCTTGGGGGAGCATGGTTAGCGTGGAGCCTTCCTATCACTGCTACCCTAAAGTTAATTTTTGGCGCCATGACCACTACTAGCCAGCCTGGATTTCATTCGGCCAGTGTCATTATATATACCTATGTAGCACTTGTTTTTGCATGTATTGCTTTCAGTTTCATTGCGCAGTCCGCAAAAGATATAGCCAGCTTTTACCGTATTCACATCAGCCTGAAGAGTTCTCGCTTGATTATGCTTATTTTTCTCCTGTTTGGCATATTGTATTGCTTTTTAATCTTTCAGCATTTGACGCCGCTTAATTTGACGAGCGCTCATAATCCGTACTTCCTTCCCGTTTGGCTACTCATTATTAGCGTGACCATTCCGTACCTCTACGCCTGGTTTATCGGGTTATTATCAGCCTATCAAATACTACTGACAAGCTACCGAGTTCATGGTCTGCTCTATGCTAAGGCGCTGCAACTACTCATCATTGGTCTCATGATTGTGATCGTCAGTTTTATAGGATTGCAGTACGTAACAAGCGTTGTACCACAAAATTACGATGTTGTATTTAACTTACAGTTACTCATAGGTCACGCTGTTCGTATTATCAATGCAATCGGTTTTCTCACTATAGCCCTCGGAGCCAATAAATTGAAAAGGATCGAGGAGGTCTAATGGAAAGGCAAGACGCTATTCTCTATGATAAAGTTATTGCTATTACCAGTAATTACCTCGGACCAGCAGCTAATCGATTTATTGACCGACAAATTGAGGGTCATTTGAAAAAAACCACAAAAGAATTAAGCGCCAAAGACGTATTAAGTTTACTTGACTGGATACAAGCCGCCGTTGCACTGCTTACAGAGGATAACGGCATTGTCGAAGAATACGTTAGTCGGCTGCGCCAATTGGCTGAGGACAATAGTAAGAAACCTGGGAAGAACAGATGACAAAAACCACCGCTTCTTCGATTTATAGCAAGGATCTTCATGCTGGAGTTGAAAGTTTATTTTCGAGTATTGGCGAAGGTGTCATCACGACTGATGAATTTGGCAAGATTACTAGGGTTAATCCTGCAGCTGAAAGTATTCTCGGCTACAGCGAGCGTGATTTAGTGGGAGAATGGCTCCCAAAGAAAATAGTGGCTCTTTCATTAAACGGTGACAAGATGAAATTCATTGATCTACCAATTACTCGGATTTTTCTAACCGGCAAAGCCGTCTCTGAGAAGATGTATTATGTCAGAAAGAATGGTGACAGGATACCAGTCGCTATTAATGCGTCACCAATTATGCAGGCAGGTAAACCGATCGGCGCAGTAGAAGTATTCCGCGACATTACCTTTGAACAAGAAGTTGATCTCATGAAGAGTGAGTTTATCTCTTTGGCTTCTCACCAACTGCGAACTCCTTTGTCTGCTATCAAGACATACGCCCATATGATGGCTGAAGGATATATGGGGGAACTCAATGATGACCAAAAACAATCACTTAAGACCATTATTGGAGCCTCAAACCGTATGAACGAGCTGATCAGTACACTACTCAACGTCACGCGCATAGAGAGTGGCAGTATCGCTATCATGCCAAAGACTGTGCATATCGATAGCGTCGTTCGAGAAGTGCTGCCAGAACTGCTACTCATGGCTGAAGTCAAACACATCATAGTCGATTTGAAAACCCGTGAATCACCTCAAAACAAGATTAAAACTGATCCGCTTATTGTTAAAGAGGTTATTACAAACTTGGTTAGTAACGCTATAAAGTACACACAGAACGGCGGTGAAGTCAAAATTATTGTCAAGCCACGAAAGCGAGACATCCTCATCGAAGTCCACGATAGCGGTTGGGGCATACCGTCCCATGCGCAAGATCAAATATTCAGTAAATTCTTCCGAGGGCAGAATATTATAAAGCGTGAGACCACTGGTATAGGCCTCGGCCTATACCTCGTGAAGGGCCTGATCGACATCCTCGGCGGTAAAATTTGGTTTACCTCGAAAGAGAGAATCGGTACCAGCTTCTTCTTTACATTACCGAAAGGTAAACGTTTTCAGTCACTGCCACATTTCAAGAAAATCGAAGAGAGTGAAAAATATAATAGTAACTAGTCTCAGCATGTATGATATAAGTTAAGTATGCTTCTTGTGAGATTAGATAAAATTCATGTAGCAGTAGGAAGGTAAGAATATCAGATGGCACGCATACTAGTCGTTGAAGATGATCACGATCTGAATAACGCCTATGGCATCATTTTGAAGCATGAAGGGCACGAGGTAGTGTCTGCCTACGACGGAAAAGAGGCCCTGACTAAGCTCAAGGATTTCACACCGAACTTGGTACTACTAGATTTACTGATGCCTATTATGGGGGGTCTAGAATTTCTAAGACAGTGGTGCAAACAAGGTTCAGCCAAACAGGCTAAAATCTTGATCTTTACGAACATAGAGAATTCTCCTGAGGTATCAGAAGCATACAAGCTTGGTGCTGAACGCTGCATTGTGAAATCTTGGACCGCTCCACACAATCTGTCGCGCGTGGTCAAGGACAGCTTAGCTACTGAGTCTAAAACGCCTACAACGTCGAACTAGCTGCTTCAACGTCAATCATAAACTGGTCATTCAGTCTTTTCGTCAGCTGACGTTTATTTAATTGATACGGTGTCTGTTTATTGTAATTAATAATGCCGTGCTTCTTAAGCTTGTTGAGCTCTGTGGCCGCCGTCTCACGTGTCAAACCGGTCAAGTTAGCAAAATCTTGATGCGTCAAATCTAGCGTAATCTCGGTAACGTCTTTATCACCGTCTACCGGTCGTCCATAGGTCGTGGCAAGATAGTGAAGCACGTAGATCAGCTTATCGCTAGCCCGTGAATGTTGCAAGGCGTTGAGACGCAGTGTTGCACCAATTTGGTCCGCTAAGATGTGCTGTAGCTCCTGGAAGAGCAGTTCTGGTCGTTTCTTAATGAAAGTCACAAAGGCACTCCGTTCAATACAATATACTTCGACTTTTGGAGAAAACGCTTCATAGTAATACAGAGCGCTCGCTACCCTACCGTACACCCAAGAAGTTGGAAACGTGCTGTCCGAACCATAGAAGCCAACTGGTTTTTCGTCACCGTTAACACTGAGATTGTAGGCTTTAACAACTCCGGTTTTCACGACATAGACTGAACGAGGCACTTCTCCTTGGAAGATAATGACCTCTCCCTTTTTATACTCCTTGGTCTGGTGACGGTCTAAAAAGACATGCAGATAGTTAATTGCAACTTGGTCCTTCATATAGCGAGCATATCACTCCTCAGCACTTAAGGCTACCATATGAATAGAGCCCTATTTATAATATTGAATACTTAAAGGTATTCCTCAGCTAAAAACGTTGTAATCCGTTTACTATTTAAGTATTGCCGTCATTAAACTAATTGAATGAGAGATATCTAACACGAAACAATGAATGTCATCAGCCGCGGTATTAGAAATGCTTTTCGTAACGTCATACGTACCTTTTCTCTCGTCGTTATTTTAGGCTTGAGCATCGGTCTTAGTTTGACTATGCTGATTGCCCATCAAGCGGTTGGAGATAAAATTAGTTCTGTTAAATCTTCAGTCGGCAACACCGTCAGTATTTCGCCGGCGGGAGTAAGAGGGTTTATCGGAGGCGGCAATCCACTCACTGAAGCTAATCTTCAAGCCGTCCAGAACTTGCCTCACGTGACTTCAACTGTTGCTGCCCTGTCTGATCGCTTGACTTCCAGTAATACTAATCTTCAGCCCGCTATTAAGGCCGGCTCGCTTGGAAAGCGCTTCAGTCAAAATAGTGGTATAACCTTTCGTATTGCCTCAGGATCTGGATTTGGAGGCCAGGTTAACGGCTTAACGCCTGGCGTCAGTTTTAACTTTACCCCTCCCATTACCATTACTGGGACGAATGACCCGACGAATTTATCTGATAACAGCACCCAAGGCGGAGGAACATTTAGTCTAAAGTCTGGTACGACTTTTGCGAGTGATAGCACAGCTAATGTCGCACTTATTGGAAAGTCACTAGCAGCCAAAAATAACCTTAAAGTCGGCTCTACGTTTACTGCATATGGTACATCTTTAACAGTGATTGGTATTTTTGATGCCGGCAACAGTTTTTCGAACAATCAGGTAATCGTGCCGCTTGCTACTGAGCAACGTTTAAGTGACCAAAGCGGTGACCTAACCAGCATTACACTTAATGTTGACTCTATTACAAACGTTAACTCTGTTACCAGTGCCGCCCAGAAAAAACTTGGTAGTGCAGCCGATGTCATAAATGCTTCCCAACAGGCACAGAATACAATCTCACCACTACAAAATATCCAAAGCATTTCGCTTTATAGCTTAATCGGGGCAGTCATTGCCGGTTCTGTCATCATTCTTCTGACGATGGTCATGATTGTGCGAGAACGTCGTCGGGAGATTGGCGTCATAAAAGCTATCGGTGGCAGCAATATTCGCGTCATGGGTCAGTTCATGGTTGAAGCGGTTACACTGACGGTGCTCGCTGCAATCCTTGGTATCATTTTAGGAATTATTGCCGGCAACCCGATTACCCGCCTGCTCGTGACAAATACTTCTCGCAACGCCACCGTAGGTGCACGTGGGGGAGGATTCGGCTTTCGCCTTATTGGTAATAACTTTCGGGCCATACACGCCGCTATCGGCTGGAGCATTATTATTGACGGCCTGATAGCTGCCCTAATCATCGCCGTCATTGGCAGCAGCTTAGCTTCATTCTTTATTGCTCGAGTTCGACCAGCCGAAGTTATGAGGGTTGAATAGTGGAAAGAGGTATGCAGTTATGCTAGAAGTAAAACATGTCTCACGCATCTTTAAAAGCGGCGATTTTAAAGTAGCAGCCGTGAATGACGTTACGTTTAAAGTACCAGACGGTCAGTTTGTGTCAATCGTCGGTCGGAGTGGCAGCGGCAAAACAACTCTGTTAAGTTTGCTCGGTGCATTGGATAAGCCAAATGAAGGCAGTATTACTATAGACAATGAAGATATTGCCCGCCTTAACGATCATAATCTCATTAAATATCGCTGCCAGAAAATCGGCTTTGTTTTTCAAAGTTATAACCTTGTCCCAAATTTAACAGCTATTGAAAACGTTACGCTGCCAATGGAATTTGCAGGTCTACCAGCTAACGTCCGGAAGGCTCGTGCTAAAGAACTACTCACTCAGGTAGGTCTTCAGTTACATGAAATGGAGCGTAAGCCAGGACGCCTCAGCGGCGGACAGCAGCAACGTGTTGCTATCGCCCGGGCACTCGCTAATAAGCCGAAATTGATTTTAGCAGACGAACCAACGGGCAACTTAGACAGTGAAACCGGCAAGGTTATCTTTGACCTACTCCATGATCTTGCCAAAACCGAACATACTACCATCATTGTGGTAACGCATGATGTGGAAATTGCAGGCAAGACAGATAGGCAGTTTCGCTTAAAGGATGGGAAGCTAGAGGGGAAGGAATAAATATGACCGAGCAATATATCAGTGGCGAAGAGTTTCAGGCCATGAGCAATCGTCCCAAAAAACAGGGACATCAGGTAACATTGTCTACCAACAGTGTCGTGATCGTTATCGTTATCGTTATACTTTGCATTATTAGCTTCTTTATTGGTGATAGTTACGGTCGGGACCATGCTAAAAATTTATCAAGCTCAAACGCCCGGGCATTTGGTTTAGGTAGCGGTTTTCGTAATCGCGGTGGCTTTGGTCAAGTGACAGCTGTTAGTGCCACAAACATTAGCATACAAAATACGCGAACCGGTATAACCACGACATATACCATTACGCCTTCCACCACCATTACAGATAATGGGCAAACGATTTCAGCGAGCGGCATTAAGACCGGTGATACTGTTCTTGTTCGTGTTGCCAGCAGGGGCAGTAAGACGGCTACGGCCATCATGGTTAATCCCAGCTTCGGTGGTGGCCCTTATGGTGGCGGTGGAGGTACACTTCAAGGAAGCAATACGACAGGAGGCGGGAGTGCTACGACAGGCAGCAACACTACTGGTAGCAATACCATTAGTCAGTAACCCTCTCTACAGCTAATTTAAAGCATTAAAAAGGTATAATATTAAGCGTATGCGAATACTGGTCGTTGAAGATGAAGTAAAGATTGCGCAAGCTGTTAAACGAGGTCTTGAGCTGAAAGGCTTTGCTGTCGATGCCGTGCACGACAGCGATACTGGCTTTTCCCATGCGGTTGACCCAGATTACGATGCTATTGTGCTCGACAGAATGCTGCCTGGCAGCATGGACGGCGTACAGCTTTGCCAAAAACTGCGCAATGAAAAAACAAGCACCCCTATTTTAATGCTGACAGCACGCGGTACCATTGGCGATCGGGTTGAAGGATTAAACAGTGGTGCCGATGATTACCTAATCAAACCGTTTTCATTTGATGAGTTAACAGCTCGAGTGAGAGCCTTGTTACGACGCCCACCGGTTCAAGTCGGTACAGCTCTGAAGGTCGCCGACCTAACGCTAGACACCAGCAGGTATGAGGTCAGCCGGTCAAATAAGCCAATTAAGCTATCGCATAAGGAATTCAATCTGTTGGAATACTTAATGCATCATCCAAACCAGGTTATAACGAAAGATATGATAATTAACCATGTCTGGGATCAGGATGCAGATATTTTACCAAATACGATTGAGGTATACATTGGCTATTTGCGCAATAAGATCGACCGGCCATTTCCGAAATCCAAGCCGCTCTTACACACCATCCGGGGTTTCGGCTACAAGTTAAGCGCTGATTAGAAAAAACCATGTTTCGTTCCGCTACTTTTAAACTTACCATGTGGTATCTGGCAATCGCAATGACGATTAGTATTGTCTTTAGTTTCGCAATCTATAACGTAGCGACGAGAGATATAGACCGTGGCCTTAACCGGGAACAACAACGTGTCGAACTAGAATTTCCGAATTACATCGGCTATCCGTCTTTAAGACAACTCGGTAATAATACTGCCGGTAATGAGCGCCATGACGTACTCTTGCGCCTCGTTGCCTTGAACCTCTTTGTTCTTGTAGCTGCTGGGTTTGTGAGCTACTGGCTTGCTCGACGCACACTCGAACCAATTGAAGCAGCTCACGAACAGCAGAAGCGCTTTACGGCCAACGTTTCTCATGAACTCCGGACGCCGCTGACAGCACTGCGCATGGAAAGCGAAGTGGCTTTACTAAACAGCAAAGCCACTGCCAAAGAACTCAGAGAAACTCTTACCAGCAATCTAGAAGAAGTCACTAAGCTGGACTTGCTCATCAACAACCTTCTCCGTTTGTCTCAATTGGAAGCTGATGAACTACAGCAACAATTTCAGGCAGTTAATGGTAAAGTAGTTGCCGAAACAGCAGTTAAGCGAATAGAGAAACTGGCTGCTGGAAGACATATTTCTATTGATAAAAAAATAGAAAACTGTACAGTCTTTGGCGACGAAGAAAGTCTCGTACAGCTGATCGTCATTCTTTTAGATAACGCTATTAAGTATAGTCCGGCTGGGAAAACCATTTTTCTGGAAACATCGCGACGTGGCGACGATGTTGTTTGGCAAATACGTGACGAGGGCAACGGCATACCGCCGGCTGATCTGGCTAATGTTTTTGATCGTTTCTACCGAGCTGATCATTCGCGGGAAAAAACCAGCAGTGGCGGCTACGGCTTAGGCTTAAGTATTGCTAAAATGATTGCTGACGTACATAACGGTACCATTACGCTCAAAAGTCAGGTTGGCCGTGGGACCACAGCTTTGGTACTCATACCGAAAGCCGACTCATAAATACAAAACTGCTGACACAAATCGCCAAGGACACTAGGAGAAGCATCAACAGTGACAGACCGAACATACGTCGTGCCCAAAACGAGTAACTGGGGCGCGGCGGCCGTAAACCAGTCTGAAGCCAATATAGTGTCAGTAACACTATAACAACTGCATAGACGACGTTTAATTTTGCTGTTATGGCAATCAGGAAAGCAAAGACTCCAAAGCCACAAATATATACCAGCATCTGTTGTTTAGTAACTCTATATCCGCGGATGATTGGCAATACTGGTAGACGAGCTGCTCGGTAATCTTTCTCTCGGTAAATGGCAATGGCATAAAAATGCGGCATTTGCCAGCAAACAAGCATGAAAAACAAGCACAGGCAGGTGAGTGTCACATGGTCAGTCACAGCCGTATAGCCGGCTACTGGCGGCATAGCCCCGCTAATAGAGCCAACCAGCGTTCCGTGGACGCTATGACGTTTGGCAAATCCATAGACAGCGACATAACCAACTATTCCAATAATACCCGTGATAACAGTCAACAGATTTGTAAATAATACCAGCACAAGAAAGCCTAAAATCCCTAAGATGGTAGCGTAGATTATGACGGCTTTGATAGATATCCTGCCAGTAGCGGTGGCACGTTGTTTGGTTCTGGTCATCAAGCGATCAATGCCACGATCCAGGTAGTTATTATAGGCACAAGCCGCTCCAATAACGAGGGCTATACCAACAAGAGTCTCAATAAACGTCAACCAATGGACATGCCCTTTAGAGGCCAACAGGAAACCAGCCACTGCCGGGATAAGGTTACCGTAGACTATACCAGGCTTCGCCAGCCGGTAGTACTCTCGTATCTGCGTCATCAAATCAATTCTACAATCCTTGCTGTTGATTCATGTAGTTCTCCATCTGAGGAATAGTCATTCTATATCTCAATGTCGTCATGATCCACAGCGAGCCAATAACTAAGATAAGTACGATTGCTACCATGCCAAAGAAAACGATTAAGCGCCAGCGCGGTTTGCGCTCCCTGCCTAAGTGGAGAAAAAAGAAGATTTGAACCATAAATTGGGCAAGTGCCAAGAGAATGATGAGAATAAGCAGGGGTGTCTTTTGAAGTAAGTGATTACGCACCAGCAACCAGGCTGTGATCGTTAAGTAAATAGAAAAGATATACCCGGTTACGTATGAAGCTAGTGTTCCTCGAGTTGAACTGTCATGATGCCCAACGATAGCGCGCCTATGCTCACTCATGGTGCAATTGCTCCTCTCAAATATACAATGGTGAAAATGAAGATCCAGATAATATCCAAGAAGTGCCAAAACATTGATAACATGGTTAGGCGACGAATAGTAATTCGACCCAGTCCCTTATGTATCACTTCAAAGAGCATAATGAGCATCCAGCTCAAACCTACAGTAATGTGCAGTCCGTGCGTGCCAACAAGCGTGAAAAAGGCAGACAGAAAACCGCTGCGTCGCCAGCTATCACCCATCTGAACAAAATGTCGAAATTCGGTTGCTTCGAGCGTTAGGAACGTCACCCCAAGCAGGAAGGTAATAACAAACCATAATATGGTCTGACGTCGATCCCCACGGTGAGCCGCCAACATGGCTAAGCCGCAAGTAAAGCTGCTCGTTAAGAGCACCAGGGTTTCTGCCAGAACACTTTTAAGATTAAATAGCTGATAACCGTCCGGTCCACCGTTTGTGTTCTGGTACAGCACTGCATAGGTAGCAAACAGACTGGCAAAGAGAACGCAGTCCGTCATAATATAAATCCAGAAGCCGAGGAGTGGTTTACTGTCATCGGTCCGAACAATAGCCGTCATGCTCATGCGTAACCCTCTTTCGGATTGGTTCTGGCTTTGTGATCAAGCTCTTTTAGCTCCGTAGCCGATATATGGCGCTCTGTGTCTTTTGTGTACGACCTCACAAGAAGGGAGGAAACGGCTCCAATCAGGCCGACGATGCACAGCCACAGGATATGCCAAACAGCACCGAAACCAATGAGAAAGGAAAAAATACCAATGTAGATACCGATAGCACTATTTTTTGGCAAATTAATTGCTTGGTAAACAAGCGGCTCGTGCTTTTCATTCTTCTTACGAGCTTGTTTCATAGCCCAGAAAGGATCTCGACTATCGACTTCAGGAGTTATGGCAAAGTTATAAAAAGGGGCTGGTGAGGGTGTTGACCATTCAAGCGTACGGCCATTCCACGGATCACCCGTGTTGTCTTGGTTAGCCTTACGTTGAACAATACTAACAATGACTTGTAAGATCTGTGTGGCAAGACCAATTGCAATGATACCGGCTCCGATACCCGCTACGATAAACAGCGGCCACCAACCAGTCGAGGCGCTGTAGTGATCAAGCCGGCGGGTAGCGCCCATCAAGCCCAGAATATACAGTGGCACAAAGGCCAGAATAAAGCCGATCAACCAACACCAAAAGGCGTAGCCGCCTAACCGTTCGTTCAAACGAAAACCAGTAAACTTGGGATACCAGTACGTCACAGCCGCGAAGTAACCGAATAACACACCGCTGACAATCATAGTATGAAAATGAGCAACGAGAAAAAGACTATTGTGTAGTTGAAAATCAACCGGAGGTATGGCCAATAAGACACCGGCCACGCCGCCGATAGTAAATAGGACAATAAAACCTATAAACCACCACATCGGTGTTGCTAATAGAATTCGTCCACGATACATGGTGAATAGCCAATTAAAAATCTTAACACCGGTTGGCACAGCAATAATCATAGTCGTAATGCCAAAGAAACCATTGACGTCAGCGCCGGCTCCCATGGTAAAGAAGTGGTGCAGCCATACCGTGAAAGAGAGAAGTACGATCGCCCAGATAGCCCAAACCATTGAAGTATAACCGAAGAGACGTTTTCTGGAGAGTGTCGCCACTACTTCTGAGAAAACACCGAAAGCCGGCAAAATGAGAATGTAGACTTCCGGATGGCCCCATGCCCATATGAGATTGACGTACATCATCATATTCCCGCCACCACCGGCCGTAAAGAAGTGCATACCGAAAGTACGATCCAGATACAACAGCGTCAGCGTAACAGTCAGAATTGGGAAGGCAAAGACAACCAGGGTCATAGCCCCCATCACGCTCCAAACAAACATCGGCATTTTCATAAGACTCATACCCTTACAGCGCATAGTGATGATGGTCGTTAGAAAGTTAATGCCAGATAGCAAACTGCCGATACCGGCCACCTCCAAAGACCATATCCAGTAGTCAACACCGACACCAGGACTGTAACGTAATTCAGATAGTGGCGGATAGGCTAGCCAGCCTGCAGCTGAGAACGAACCGATAACTAAAGATAAGTTAACAAGCACCACGCCGCTGAAGAAGAGCCAAAAAGCAATAGAGTTAAGAAACGGGAAGGCTACATCTCGAGACCCGATTTGCATTGGCATAACCAGATTAATGAGACCAAACATCAGCCCCATGGCAACGAAGAAAATCATGATGGTGCCATGCGCCGAGAAAATTTGTTGGAAATGATTGCTCGAGAGAAAGCCATGGCTACTGCCAACAGAAGTAGCCTGTTGGGCCCGCATCATGAGCGCATCGACTCCAGCTCGTACCAACATGACGACTGCTACCACAATATACATAACGCCAATTCGCTTTGGATCAAGCGATGTCAGCCACTCTTTCCATAACCACTTCCAACGACGGAAATAAGTCAACGCAACGGCAACAGCCAGAACGCCACCAACAACGGTCGCTGCTCCGCCGGCAGTTACAGGATCCTGCGGCAACTGATTGAAACTTAGTTTCCCCAAGAGATTAGCAAATTCAATCACTGCATCATCTCCGTGGTTGGCGCTGAGTTATAACTGTGACTGTTGTTGCCAGAAGCAGTGCTGTTCAGACTCATATACCGAGAAATGATGCCGACAAAAAGATTGTTAGCTGGCTTTGAGTAATAAGCAACCGGATTATTCTCGCTCGGCCGATTTAATCGAGCATAGGCAGACAGTGTCAAATGATCCGGCGTTTTGACCACATTTTTAACCCAATTGAGAAATGATTGCTCCGATGCTGCGTGAGCTACAAAAGTCATACCTGCAAACCCACGGCCACTTATATTCGCCGAGGAGCCGCTAAAGTTACCCTGGCTGGTAGCCATGAGATGCAGCTGCGAGAACATGCCAGGCATGGCATAAATTTGTCCTCCAAGCTGAGGGATCCAAAAGGAGTTCATGACTGAGTCTGACGTGATCTCAAAGTCAACTGGAGTATTTATTGGCATAAACACATAATTGACGCTGGCAATTTGCTGTTTTGGATAAATAAAAAGCCACTTCCAGTCCATGGCAACAACCTGAATAGTCATCTGTGGCGTTTTAGACGCAATCGGTTGGTATGGATCAAGAGTGTGAGATGAATTCCAGGTCACGACAGATAGAATGGCTATCAGGATGGAGGGGATCAGCCACCATAGCGCCTCAATTGGTCGACTGTGATCAAATTCAGGACTATATTTCCCTTTCGGTTTGCTCTCACGATAGCGCCAGACAAAGCTAAAGAGCATGAAAAAAACTGGAATGACCACTACCGCAGATAAAGCTAGAGCAAACAATAAGAGATTGCGTTCTTTAAGACCAATCGTTCCTTTCGGTTCAAGCACTGGTATATTGGTGTGTATTAGGTACCATACGGCCACCGAAACAAAAATAATGATACAGGCTACTATGACCCCACTTTTTATTTTTTTATTCTTGCTCATTTAGTTAGCCAACCCTACTTTATAAGTCTCTGGAGGTTAATTGCTTCCCCCTAAACGTTTTAAGCGTAATCACTTTACTAGTCTAGTATATCATTTGTTTCTTTTTAGGGAGCTGTGCCTTCTAGCAAAAGTGGTGGTATTTCACGAAGATATTCCACAATATAGTCGGCACCTTCTTGTTCTAAACGCTCGCGACTACTGAAGCCATGCGTGATACCAATTGTGAACGCCACTTGAGCTGCTTTACCGGCAGCAATATCAACCCAACTATCACCGATCATAGCTGTCTGTTTCGGAGAAACGTCCAATGCCCTTATGGCCGACAATACCCCTTCTGGATGCGGTTTGTGCTTGGCAACGTCTCCACCAGAAATGACTACGTCAAAGGACTCAAGAATCTCACACAATTCAAGGGACGGTATAAGATTTTTATATCGACTGCTACAAAGACCAAGGCTTAAACCTGCTGTCTGTAAATCTGCGAGCATATCGTGAAGGCCGCTATAACCAGTAATGTGGTGGAGATTTTTCTCCTGATATTCAAGGTGAGCGGCAGTCAAGAGATCTAGATCCCCGTCCTCAGCAATTAGGGTATACGCGTCTTGCAAAGAACAGGTAACCTGCTCGGCAAGGACATCCCGCTTTGGGACGTTATGACCATACTTCTTAAGAGCATATTCATAGGCTTCAAAAATAAAGGCTCGGCTATCAAGGAGCGTCCCATCAACATCGAAAATAACCGCCTTTAGCTTCATTAGAATCCTTTATATTATCTATCAGCCAGAGAATGTATTCAATAGAAGTTCGCTGGCAGATAAAAAATAATGAACGAGGAGGTCTACTGATCTCTCGTTACACTAAAACTGGTCCCGTCACTTCCAACGACTGAGGGTGTTGCTTCGGTTTGTCCGGAATTACTGACCATTATAACTTCGTTGGCATCGCTGTTTGAAATGCTGTTGCTCGTATCATCAATAGTAGTGTACCCCCCAGAAAATGATACTGTGCCAAAGTTATCTAAAGGCACAAGACTGCCGTTTGTGTAGCTCGGGTCTTCTTCTATCCATTCCGCTGAAGAGTTAGAAGAGCTATACGAAACCGTATCAGTAAATGATTGGTTATTAGTCTGATCTGTGATTGTAATATCCCACGAGTTTGCACTAATTTCCGTCAACGAAGCCACCATCACATCTCCTGGAGAAACCGTGATGCTATTTATAGGCTGTGACGCATTTGGCAGTAATTCATAAAATGCAGTGGTGCTAACTTGGCCAGCAGCTGTAACAGTGTCTTCGGTACCAACCTGAATAAGATCGTTAGTTGTAACGCCGCCAATTCCTATCCACGTGCCATCAGCAGAAGTATCGACCCCGTTACCGGTAACAGTCGGAACAATCCACGAACCCGAAATAGCGGTATAGGTGGCACTTGTTGCAAAGTAGCCTGACCAGTTCTCGGAAGTGTAGCTGGTAGGTGATGGTGAATTTTGGTTACTGCCAGATCCTGAAGAACCGGATGACCCACCGCTGCCTGATCCACTCGATGATGAAGGTGTTGGCGTAAGACTACTGACACTACTGTGTGGCGCCGGAATAACTGTTTGTGTTGGCTTGGGTGTTGGTGTCGGTATCGGAGTAGGAGTAGGAGCGGGCACTGTGGGGGGAGCAGGAGTTGAAACTGGAGCCGGCGTCGTCTTTGGCTGCAAATGCGAGACCTTCGGTGTCGGTATAACCGTATGTTTTGGTTTGGTCGTCAACGTTAATTTTGCTACATGATTAGGAACCTGTCGGCTCGGTTGCGCCAAAATAGCGACAACAACAATCATACCTCCAATAGCCAACAGCGCGGTTTTAAGTAGTGACTTATGAACTGTGGCAATCTTACCAATAGCCTGAACGGCTCGTTTATAAATCGGTAGCGCTAGATGGAGCATACCATGATATATTGTTATGTTTGTTTTTTAGAGCAGCTATAGTATAGCACAATTAAGAGAATACGGCTTTTAATAAGAAAATGAGCTCAACGTGAGCTCAACGTTTTTCGGCTGAGAGCGTTTTTAAGACTATAAAGGCTGACGTGGTGCAGCCAATGGCAACCAGGACAACTCCAGTTAAGAATAAAAAGACTTGTTGTACTAACTGTGCCTGATGTGCATAACCGGAACTTACCGCATAAAACACAAACAACACACCGCTAATTGACCAAAAGGCCGCAGATAGCTGAGCAAAGATACGGACATTAAGCGATAGCTGAGCACGTATAGAGAAAATTATTGAGCCAATAAGGCTGAGACATAGGCCAAGAGCAGCAATAGCACTAAATATAGCGTCCAAACCAATATTAACGCCACTTTGACTGTTACAAACAAGGTGAGTGCCTATATTGCAATGCGCTGGCACTAAGCTAGCAACAGCTGTAAAAAACCCGAATACAACAGCACCGATGCTGATGCTATACCATAAACCGCGTAATGAAGTTGCCAAAGCTACTTTTTGCAACATACATATGCCGGCTATACCTAAACAGACACCTGTCAGAATATCACCCCCCCTGAATACCCAGTAATATGGTTGCCCGACTTTCTCTAGATCACTAGCCAGACCGCTATGAGCGGTTTGGCTGTTCAAAAGATAGCCAAGCGGCCAGGAGTTATATAAAAGACCAGCCAAAGTAAAAAGTCCCAGTACAAGACTGGCATATTTATGCTTAATCATCTTTTTATTACTATAACAAGTCATGGACTAATATGAAAATCTTCTTTAAGATAAGCATAAACATGTAACAAAGATCCTCGCATGAATAAGCATATTTCGCGGCGCACTATCCAAGTAACTTTAGGATGTTTCTGGCTGCTAGACGGTTTCTTACAGTTGCAGCGGCAAATGTTCACAAAGAATTTTGCCTTAAAAATCATTGCACCGAATGAAGTTAGCCAGCCGACTATTATCCATAACCCCATCCATCTGGCTGTTCACATTATCTTATTACATCCCGCTCTCTGGGACTGTGCTTTCGCAGCTATTCAGTTCCTTATTGGGTACTTGTTGCTTCGTCAAACGACTGTACGCCAGGGTCTAATCTTATCTACTATTTGGGGATTATCGGTTTGGTTTATTGGCGAAGGTCTCGGTGGCTTGTTTTCAGGAAGCGCTTCGCTAATCATGGGAATGCCCGGAGCAGCGCTTCTCTACGTCATTCTTGGCATTGGCGCCTGGCCTCATCGTCACAAAGACAAAACACAGCCTGCATCTTGGTTGACGGCTGTATGGGCAACAGTATGGCTCACTGGCGCTTCTCTGCAGCTAACGGCTGGCCAGAACAGTGCTCCGGCTCTCGCCGCTATGATCAAAGGTATGGCTAGGGGCGCTCCCGGATGGCTAGCCGCACTCGATGATGGCGTTAGCCGCCATATTATAGAACTCGGTAGCGCTGTGATTATTTGGTTGGTCTTCATTGAAGCTTTGATCGGTATATTAATATTTTTGGGTCATTTCTGGCGCACACTAGCTGTTATAGCTGGTATTATTTTTATAACTTTGGCATGGGTTATTGGACAGGCTCTTGGTGAGTACTATACGGGATTTGCAACTGACCTCAATACCGCTCCTTTCATTATCTTGCTCGGCCTAGCTGTTTTAGGTAGCCGTGGTATGACAATCGATATTACATAATCGGTAACACAGCCTGATTCTTAACGATCTGTTGAATATAGTACTCAGGTAGCCGACTCAGACCTTTAACTGCTTTGCTTTGGGGCATCAGTCGTAAGGCTTCGGATGCTTTCTGGCCACAGTCTTGTGCTGCAGCAAGCGTAGTAGCTAGTGAGCCGTCTTTCTTTAATATGTCAATCAGCAAGTCATAGTCTTGAGGTTGAAGTGGCTTATGGTCAAGTATCGGCAGAATATCTTTTGATGCAGGACCAGCTAAAGAAAGAATGAGCGGCAGCGTATAAACCCCTTCTTTTGCGTCATTATGTACCGGCTTTCCCATAACTTTTTCGCTAGCAAGAAAGTCCATTAAATCATCAATAAGTTGAAAGACCATACCGAACTGCTCGCCATAGCATCGTAATGCTGCGGTCTTTTCACTGTCCGCTTCTGCTGTGATAGCACCGAGTTCAGTAGCTGCACCGAGCAGTGCTCCTGTCTTACCGCGCACACAGTCTTCATAACGCTTGCGGCTACGCTGAACGTTGAAGTCGTCAGCCGTTTCCTGCATTTGACCTTCACACATCTTCAAAATTGCCATAGCGGTAGTATTGGCGGCACGGGCACTAATTCGACTAGCCAACTCAGTTGCCAAAGTTAAAAAGTAGTCACCGACTATAATAGCAGCATCTGATCCTTCCTGCGCGTAGATACTCGGCTGATTGCCGCGTAGATTGGCCGCGTCAAGAATATCGTCATGCACCAGGCTGCCGAGGTGTGCCAGTTCAATAGCGGTCGCCGCAATAATAACGTCTTCATTGGTTGCGCCCCCACAGGCTCGGTTAGCAGCTATAACCAAACAAGAACGTATCCGTTTGCCGCCAGTTTTAATGAGACGCAGAGATGGCCGAGATATCAACATATCAACAGACCGAAAGCAGTCAATAAGATGTGCATTAACCCGGTCTATAGAATTAGGTAAGTCAGGTATTTGAAGCAAGAGAGAGAGATCGCGTGGCTGCATAATGGCACAATTGTAGCAGACAAGCCTTTAATTTTCTTGAAAGCAACGATCAGATACGCATTGCTAGAAGTGTTCTCGAATGTGACTGAAACTGTAATCCCAGTCGGCATTGGCTTTTTTATGAGGATTAAATATACCTTGCGGGTCCATCACCTTCTTGGCTTCACGGAAAATGTGCAGCATGCGACTGCCGTACATTGCCTCCAACCAGGGACCTCGTACCAGGCCGTCATTATGTTCTCCGCTGAGCGAACCACCGTAGTGAAGCACAAGATTATTTACTTCTTTCATAGCTGGCAGAATAGTCTTTCGTTCCACTGGATTCTCTAGCTTCATTAAGGGAATAATGTGAAAGTTACCATCGCCCATGTGACCGGCAATGGTAGCAGACAAATGATACTTTTTAATAATTTTTCTTAAGCGTGGCAAAAAAGCAGTCAGTTTTTCTGGTGGTACGACAAGATCATCGATAAAGGGTGCTGTATGCTTGTCATGAACTTTACTCCTAAGAAGCTGAAAACTATACCGACGCATAATCCAGAATTTTTCAGATTTTCCTTCAGTCGGGTCTTCCTCAAAGCCATTAATCTCGTAACGGGCCCGATATTTTTTAAGCTCCTGGTGCAAGATATGAACTTTCTGGCGCACTTCTTCTTCACTATTACCATTAAATTCGACCATCAATATGAGTTTTGGTATGCCTCTAAGCAACTGCACCCCGTCAGGAATAAGCGTAATGAGAAGATGAATAAAACGGCGCACGCCAAGCAATTTTAAAAAGCTCGGCATGAAACGAATTGACAGCCAAAGGGTGGCATCATCAAAAGACTCAAAAGTAGCCGGGTGATATTCTAGTACTTTTGGGATGATTTCGCCGAGATCATCAATGTCTCGCATAAACAATATTAATAAACCTGAGTGAAGACGAGCCGGCACTAAACGAAAGTGAATATCGGTAACAAAACCGAGAGTTCCCTGGGCACCGACAATAAGCTTAGTAAGATCAAAGATGCCATGCTCCTTATCCCAGACATCCCACAGATTGTAACCAGTGGAGTTTTTGCTCACATGCGGTTTGGCAGCCTTAATTTCATCATAATGCCGACTAACGAGCTGAAAGATGCCGCGGTAGACATCACCCTCGAAATCCCGCTGACGTAATTTGACTGTCAACTCATCTTTGGTAATCGGTTTCACTGTCCGTTTAACCCCATCAGCAAATACAACATCTAGAGCAGTGACAAAATCCTCTGTCTTCCCAAATTCCAGTGATTTCTCGCCACCTGAATTGTTGTTGACCATACCGCCTACCGTTGCTAAATCACGCGAGGCCGGATATGTCGGCATCAGAGCACCGTGTTTGAGTGTCTGAGGCTCAAAGTCTCGGTAGTAGACCCCCGGTTGCGTCTGCGCACTCGTAGAGGTAACGTGCTCTATTTTTTTAAAGTGAGTATGAAAATCGACAATAATGGAATCGTTAATGGCCCCACCTGACATACAAGTACCGGCACTACGAGCTGTTAAACTCAGATCTTTCTTTCGTTGCTTATGTCCGGCTACTACTCGAACCAATATTTCTACGTCATGAGCATCTTTTGGTATTACAACCAGCTTTGGTCGAAGTTCGAACATGGAAGCATCGTGACTATAGAAATCGAGCGTAACTGGCGAGTTATCGATCTCACCCTTAAAACCGGACTGTCGAATAGCAGTAATTATATCTTCCACTTTTTCTAGCTTAAGCTGTTTAAGTGACAAAATGCAAATGATTATCCGACTTTGATATAATCGTAAGCAGAATGGCAAAAACAGAACATGTACTTATCGTAGGTGGCGGCTTTGCCGGGGTAGCCGCAGCTCGAGGGCTAGCTCACGATCCACGCTTTCGAATAACACTAATAAGTGACGATTCTGAATTTCGCTACTATCCAGCATTGTATCGTACCGCAACAGGTGGTGAGCGGGCTAATTCCTCTATCCCTCTTTCCACCATTTTTGCTGACTGCCCAGAAGTACAAATTTATAAGGACCAGGTCGACTCCTTGGATAGGAAGGCCAAAACTATCACCACAAAAAGCGGTGAAGTATATAATTACGATACTTTGCTACTGGCACTGGGTGTTGTCACTAACTATTTTGGCATCCGTGGACTTCCTGATTTCTCTTTCTCTATTAAGTCTCAAAGTGAGGTTGCCCGCTTTAAAAAACACCTCCATCAGCAACTTATTGATGAAAGACGACCTGACCTTAACTACGTTATTGTAGGAGCAGGTCCAACCGGCATAGAACTTGCCGGCGCCTTGCCGAGCTATTTACGTACCATTACCCGTAATCATAATCTGTCGCATCGGGCAATTCATATAGACCTGATTGAGGCCGCACCACGTCTCTTGCCACGGCTACCACGTCATACATCCAGAGCAGTAGGCCGACAGCTTCGCAAACTCGGTATTAAAATATACCTTAAAAGCGTCGTGCAAGCAGAAACAGCAGAAGAACTGACGGTCAATGGAAAACCGATCCGTTCACATACCGTTATTTGGACGGCTGGGGTAACAAACCACCCATTTTTTAATGCTAACCATTTCTCTATTACGTCTCACGGTAAAGTAGCAGTAGATGTTTATTTGCAGAGTGAAGACAATATTTTTGTCCTCGGAGATAATGCAAATACGCCATTTAGCGGCACGGCTCAAACAGCGCTCAAAGACGGTGCTTTTGTGGCTCATAATCTCAAACGTCGCGCGTCAGGCAGACAAATGACGAGCTATAACGCACGTCAGCCTATTACTGTCATCCCGGCTGGACCTCATTGGGCAGCGGTTGTATGGCGCAAACTTCAGTTAGCCGGTTGGCTCGGCTACATGTTGCGAGAAAGCGCCGACTTCGTAGGCTTTCATGACCTTGAGCCTTGGCCGCTCGCTACCAAGCAATTCTTAAGTGAATTCGTCCACGAAGACAATTGTCCTGTTTGTGCAGCAGCTCTGTTAACATAGCGCTTCTTTAACTTTACATAGACTTTCGAATAGTTGACAAGCGTGTTAATATGAACATTGTTATTACGGTTATGCTTTAATATACTTTAAATTAAGTAATTAAAAGGATCAATAAAAATGGCACAATCTGACAGAAAAACTATAGACAAAGTATTCGTACTACTCGGCATTGTCATGGTGATTGTGCTGCTCATAGTCGGTGCGCTTTCCCTGAGAGCCTACTCTTTTGCAAAATCGACAGTTCAATCTCAGTTATCCGCCCAGAAAATATTTTTTCCGCCAGCTAACAGTCCAGAACTAGCTGAACTTCCAAGTACTGATCGCGTACAAATGGATAAGTATGCCGGACAGCAACTTATTAACGGCTCTCAAGCAAAAGTGTATGCAGACAACTTTATTGCCTACCATCTGACAAAAGTAGCCGATGGTAAAACATATTCTCAGGTTAGCTCTGAAGCGCAAGCCAATCCGTCAAATGCCAAACTGAAAGCCGAAGAACAAACCCTCTTCCAAGGTGAAACACTCCGAGGTTTACTCCTTGGAGACGGCTACGCGTATTGGACATTCGCGCAGATTGCCGAATACACTTCTATAACTGCTTTCGTAGGTGCTGTCATTATGTTTGTGCTGGTACTCCTGGGATTAACCCACATCGTTGCAGCAGGCAAAGAGTAATCTTTGACCTCTCTCGAGAACTGAGTAAATCCAGAATGGATCTTGAGCCGTGTAGCCTAATTTTGTTAGTAAGGATTTTTGTTGCGGCTATACATGAGTAAAAGCGATAAATAATATTATTACTCTAATAGGTAATAACTGCATTTTTTGTTGTGTTAAACATTACAAAATTTGTTAGTAAACTAAAAATTAGCTAAAGTTTCCCTGGTCAAAACATTTTGATTAGCATATTGTATGCTTTAGACTTTTGGCACGAACATCTAGACAGTACCAACAAGCCCTGTACAATACTTAGAAATGACAGGAAAGAACTCTCACTCCGAGTATTTGGCCGTATACAAAAAGCTGAACAATGCACAAAAGAAGGCTGTAGGGGCAATTGACGGACCACTGCTTGTTATTGCCGGACCAGGCACTGGCAAGACACAGCTATTGAGCATGCGAGTAGCTAACATCTTAGACAAAACCGACACAGACCCGTCAGATATTCTCTGTTTGACTTTTACAAACTTTGCAGCTACCAATATGCGTGAACGCCTTGCTCAGTTGATCGGACCAGTCGCTGTTCACGTGACTGTTCGCACTTTTCATAGTTTTGCGGCAGATATTATGAATACCTATCCAGATTATTTCTGGCATGGAGCCCGGCTGACTGTAGTGCCGGACAGCATTCAGCTTGAGATTATAGAGAATATCGTTAACAAGTTACCGCTGGATAACCCACTAGCCCAGCGCTTTAGTGGTGCCTATACCATGCTTAAAGATATTAAAGAGGCACTTAAGCTTGTCAAGGAAGCAGGTTTAACACCGGATAAATTAACTGCCCTGATGACAATTAATTTGGCATACATTGATCAAATAGAATCTCTTCTCGTAGATATTTTAAGCCCACCACTATCGTATAAAAGACTACCGGCTATAGGTAAGGCCATCTCGTCTTTGCCGGATCAAGATGTAGATAGCACCATCGCTCCTCTCAAATCACTTAGCTCAGTCTTGAAATTGAGCTTCAGTGAAGCAATTGAAAAAGATAGCGACAGTAATAAAACAACATTAACCGGCAAGTGCAAACAACGTTGGCTCCAGACAGTTGATGGCAAAAAAGGCATGTGGCATGAACGACGGCGAACTCTATGGTGGCAGGCTTTAGCTGACGTGTATAGTACCTACCGTAAGCAACTGCACGCGCGTGGCTACTATGATTACGCTGACATGCTAGTTGAGGTTATCGCACAACTGGAGCAGCATCCTGATCTTCTCAGTGATATACAAGAACACTGTCATTACGTTCTTATTGATGAGTTTCAGGATACCAATGCAGCCCAATTGCGCTTAGCTCATCTTTTGGTTACCAATTCTGCCTCTATCAATAAACCAAACATTATGGCCGTGGGGGATGATGACCAGACCATTTTTGCATTTAACGGAGCTGAGCTGAGCAACATGGTACGGTTCCAGACAATGTATAGAAACGTCAAAACAATTATTTTGACAAAAAACTATAGATCTAACCAAGCAATACTTGACTTTGCCGGATCAATTATTGCTCAAGCCGGAAATCGCTTGGTTGGACGCTCTCCACATTTTTCTAAGCAACTCAGAGCAGCAGCCAAACGATCTCGCGGACAATTGAAACATGTCCGTTTTTTGACACGTGAACAACAGTTTTTTGAGATCTCCACCCATATTCAAGCCAGCTGGCAAGGTAACCCGGGCGCTGATCTGGGTGTTTTAGCTCGTAGCCACGATAGCCTAAAAGAGCTGAGCATGTACTTACGAAAGCTGGGCGTACCTGTTCGGTATGAAAAACATAATAATGTCCTCAGCCTACCACTTATTGAACAGCTAAATTTGGCTTCATCAGTGATTGTCGGAATCAATGAGGGCAATCTTTCAGAGGTTAATGCTAACCTGGCACGCCTGATCAGCCACCCAGCCTGGGGCGTACCTCCACTTGTCCTCTGGCAGCTGGCTACCAAACTTACCCCTCGTGACGATTGGCTCAGCCATATGACGAACCATAAAGACCAGCACCTGCAGAAGGTCGGCAAATGGCTGCTTTGGCTCAGTAGTGAAGCCAATTACCAACCGGCAGCTGTTCTCATTGAATATCTTCTTGGTCTTAGAACAACAGACAAAAAATATACAAGCCCACTTAAGAGTTACTTTTTAGAAAAGAGCGTTAATCAAGATTATTTGGAAGAATTATCCGGTCTTAGGCTTATAAAACAGCTGGTTAGAGAGTTTGTGGACAGCAGGCTACCGATGCCGAGGCTAAGTGATTATGTTCGCTTTATTCGCTTGAACATGCAACATGGGCAAACAATTACCGATCAGTCGTGGTATGTTTCAGGTACTCGAGCAGTCCAGCTCATGACGGTACATGCTGCCAAGGGATTAGAATTCGATACTGTCTTTTTAGTTGATGCTGTTGATAGTGATTGGAAACCGAGAGGCATACGTCGGCATTCGCCAGCAAACCTACCGTTACAACCATACGGTGAACAGCTTGATGATTATATCCGACTAGCCTACGTCGCCGCAACACGGGCCAAACATTCTTTCATTGCCAGCAGCTACCGGTATGACGAGGCAGGCAAGGATATACTAGCGACACCGTTTCTGAGTGCATTACCTATTGAAGAACGCACTTCTTTTGACGCAGATCAAGCGATCAAGGCTGTAGAGACATCACTGTCTTGGCCAAGGCTGAACGACACCAAAGAAGCAGCACTTTTAAAAAGCCGCCTAGAAGAGTATCAGTTAAACGCAACGGCACTGCTGCAATTCTTAGATATCAGGACCGGTGGGCCAAGCCAGTTTTTTGAACGCCAGTTACTCCGTTTGCCACAGGTAACAACTCCAGCAATGGCGTATGGCACTGCCATACATAAAGCCTTACAAGTTGCCCAACTGGATGTGAACAGGGGATCATACAGTCTCAGTCATGTTTTGAAACAGTACGAACAAACTCTCCTAAAGCAGCAGCTGCCCATACAGGAAACGGAACGTTATCTCATATATGGCCAAAAAGTATTACGTAATCTTCTTGCAAATACACCACGACTGTTCAGTCCTGGCAATCGAGCTGAAGTTACTATTAATGGCGTTCAAGTTGGTCCGGCTCGTCTAACCGGAACTTTAGATCATCTCGAGATAGCTAACAATGATCTCATAATCACTGACTATAAAACCGGTAAACCACTGACGAGTTTTAAGAGTAACGACAGAAGCGGAGCACTCAAAGCGTGGCGGCATAGTTCTCAATTACTCTTCTACAGCTTACTTGTTAAATCAAGCCCTCACTTTTTATCATATACAGTACACGCTCAGATGCTATATGTAGAAGCCGACACAAAAAATGGTCTCAAACTGACACTTGAACCTGATGCAACCAGCTTAAAACGCATGGAACAGCTAGTAATCGCAGTCTGGCGCCATATTACTGAGCTGAATTTTCCTGACACTAGTCATTACTCTGCTGATAGAAAAGGTATAGAGACTTTCGAAGAAGATCTCTTGAGCGGCAAAATCTAGCCAAAAAGCTATTTTCGTTTTTTAGTGGCTACCTTTTTGGTCGTCTTTGTCGTCGTAGCCGTTGCTACTGCCGGACGACTGCTAACTGAAGCTTGCACGAGCGATAGAAGACCGCCTTTTCGCTCATCGGCAAAGAGCAGAGCGTAAATTTGCGTACCGATAAAGGCGCCGACAATCGGGCCAGCAACGTATGTACTCCAAACCCAAGCACGGGCACCGAGAGCAACTGCCGGATTCAATAGACCCAGTGCTCCGGAAGAAGCTACCAGACTACCAATGATCAGACCCACGCCAGTGTAAGCACCAACGGCTGCTCTGCTCAGCTTCTCGTATACGGTTGCAGCAAAGACGAAAGAGAACAGCGCCGTGCCAACAAGCTCAGCGACAAAAATACGCAACGTGTGGTGACCACCGACAAAAGTGAGATGGTTGTTAACAAGATAAATATAGAGATAGTAAGCAGCCCAACCACCGAGCAATTGCACGGCGATATAGAGAATACCCGCTAAGGTTGATATTTTACCGGCAGTCCACTGACCAATGGTAATGGCCGGGTTAAAGTGCCCGCCAGATATTTTACCTGCAGCAAACGATAAGCTGGCAAAAGCTAAACCAGCTGCGGTTGCTACAAAATATGGATAGCCAATACCTGAGTGCTCTACACTGAGAATGGTGATAGTCAATAGACCCGCACCAAGAAACTCTGCGACCAGCGCTGCTATTTTTTTCCTTCCGAACATGGTTTTTATAACCTCCTTTAGTTACCTGCCAATAAGCGTACCTGTACTTTTTTTATTTGTAAAGTCTTACAGGAATTTGTATCTGTTAATTTACGCCCTATAGGCAATAACACCAACCTCCGTTCGCTCAGTAGTTAACATCTTCCGCGCTGCTCGATTAAAGATAAGGGCTCGCATGACATCTAGGGAAGCCTTGCGTTGTGGCTGATGTTGGACGCGAACTCTCTCGTCGGCAAATTCCTTATAGCATCCAATTGAAGTAGAGAAGACGGATATAATCCTATTTCCAGTAGCGTGATCCAATAGAAAACGAGCCTTCGCAAAAGCCCTATCTGTCAGGTCTTCTCGATCAACTACTTCACAATGCACTCCTTGGTAGGCTTCGTAACGCGCACCGTTGCTGATTGCAATCTCAAGGCACTCTTCAGGAGTGACGTCCCACAGCTTTGGATTAAGTGCTGCAGCTTTTCCATTCATAACAGACCCGACAAGGTCTTCCTTATTGAGCATTTTTTTAAGACCCATCTGGCAACAAATATCCCATATAGGCGGTAACAGCACATCCATGTTCTCGCCAGCAAATAGCAAGATGTCACGCAACTTTCCAGTTGCGGCACAGCCACTTTTACCTTTGACATCATCACCATGCATCGTAACGACCTGCCCGTGACGTATAGCATCCCGGGTAGCGTGAGCGAATAAGACGCTAACTGGTCGATGATTATCCAGACCAGCCATTAGTGATACAGCCGTTTCAGTTGTCGACAAGCTACCGGCAATTTGCGGGTTCGCTGCCTGCTCATCGGACTGCGCTCGTTCCAGTTCAGCAGATGAGCAGCGACCATCAATGCAAATCCAATTGTTCGTAGCTGGTACGGAATACGTTTCAGAGGTAAGGCTATGCAACAAATACCTACTCTCTTCCGGCTCAATACGGCCTTCTGGCCCAAAGCTGCCAATGTTACCTGGACCAAGGGTCGTTACATTCACCGTCAGTGCTGTATTGAGATGATCAGACTGTGATTTTCCCTTTCTGAAGCTCATAAAATGCCGTTTTCTCTATGTCCTAATCTTTTATCTGAATGAAATAGGTACCTCTACTATAGGTACCCTCCATGTCTCTCTTTTATAGTCTAGTCAGTCTGTGAGATAAATCAAGTTGTGAATGAAAAATCTATAGTACACTACGCACATGAGTGAGCTGAGAAGCCAAACGGTCTCTATTTATAGCATCTACTATCCAGCATATGATGAGCCGGGCGGCTTGACAAAGACACAGTTCGCCTGGGCTTTTGGCAGTCTGGGGATTAACCAGCCGGAAACCTACACAATTAGCATCGCCGACCAGTTGGCTTTAGAATTCGATCGTCACATTCCAGTTCGTCCAATTAGTATTACAGTTTTTGATAAATCTCTCGATGATGCTGGCATAATACTAGCCAGTTTATTCGGAATAGATACGATGACGACTATCATGCAAACCAAAAACAGTGGTGGTTTGATAATTGCAAATGTAACATTAGGCCCTGAAGACCGGTTTGCAATCGCCAGCTTTCAAGCCAAGCATCCGCTGACACCTCGTCTGTTGAAGGCAGCCTGTCGAGCCATGCTGGATATCCACAACCGTTCTTTAAAACAACTGCCACCAGTCAGCCCATTGCCACCATCACCAAGCTACAAGTCAGACTTCAATGCGAATACTCCGACAGACATAGAACCGATCGTTACCTAGCGCTGTCTATGCCTATGCTTTATATTGGCAACTTGTAAGCGTACAGCTTGCCGGTCAATGAGACTTTGAGCATGTTCTAAACTTACTTGATCTTTTGCTTCACTTTTCATTTTCTCTGCCCGCTCCAGTGCTCTCCGTGCTTCTGCTTCGTTAATTTCATCTGGTTGGTCAGCTTCATCGACCAGCACACGCAGAACATTATGCGAAACTTCGATCGCACCACCGTTAATGGCAAAGTATACGAGAGACAGATCCGGATCATGCGGATTGCGACGTACTGCAACCACGCCGTTTTTGGCAACGCTGATTAGCGGCATATGATCTTTGAGAACCCCGATGCGACCATCAAGCGTCGGTAAAATGACCTCGTAAACATCATCGTCAAACTTTTTGCCGCTTAAGGATACCAACTGAAAATGGAACATAGATAGCCCTATTTTGCTCCGTTTTTGGCTGGCTTGACATCACTTTTGGATTTCGTTCCAGTGACATCCTTTATGGTGCCTTTCAGGTAGAAGGCGTTCTCTGGTTTATCGTCATGCTTTCCTTCTAATATTTCTTTGAAACCAACAATAGTGTCTGCCAGCTTAACATATTGGCCAGGATTATTAGTAAATTGTTCAGCCACAAAGAATGGCTGACTCATGAAACGTTGAATTCGACGAGCCCGGTCAACCGTTTTCTTGTCTTCGTCTGAAAGTTCTTCCATACCTAAGATGGCAATAATGTCTTGCAAATCTTTATAGCGCTGCAATACCCGCTGGACTTCACGAGCTACCTGATAATGCTGCTCGCCGACTATTTCCGGGTCCAAAATATTGCTGGTTGAGTCGAGCGGGTCAATGGCCGGATAAATACCAATCTCGGTCAGTGCTCGGCTTAAGACTATAGTTGAGTCGAGGTGAGCAAACGTGGTTGCCGGAGCTGGATCGGTAAAGTCGTCAGCTGGCACATAGACAGCTTGGACAGAAGTAATTGAGCCTTCTTTGGTTGAAGTAATACGCTCCTGCAGCTGACCCATTTCCTGGGCAAGGTTCGGCTGATAGCCAACGGCTGAAGGAAGCCGACCAAGCAGAGCAGAGACTTCTGCGCCAGCTTGAGTAAAGCGGAAGATATTATCTATAAAGAGAAGCACATCGTTGCCTCTATCACGGAAGCCTTCGGCAATGGTTAGTCCGGATAAGCCAACCCGCAATCGAGCACCGGGCGGTTCATTCATCTGACCGAAAACAAGCGAGGTATTTTTGAGTACGTCGGCATCTTCCATTTCATGGTATAGATCATTGCCTTCACGCGTTCGTTCGCCGACACCGGCAAAAACCGAATAACCTTTATGGAACTTGGCAATATTATTAATAAGCTCTTGAATAAGGACCGTCTTGCCGACACCGGCACCACCGAACAAACCAGCCTTACCACCTTTCGTCATTGGACAAATAAGATCTATAACCTTAATGCCAGTTTCTAGTATCTCTACCCGGCCTGATTGATCAATTAAGGGTGGAGGAGTGCGGTGGATAGGCGCTCGGTCTTTAAAAGAATTACCAGGCTTATTGTCAATCGGCTGACCGGTAACGTCAAACATGCGACCGAGTGTTTCGCTACCGACAGGCACACTTATGGGCGCTCCAGTATCTCGAACCTCAACGCCGCGTTCTAGGCCGTCAGTTGAGGCTAAAGCAATGGCGCGCACGCTGGACTCGCTGAGATGCTGAGCAACTTCCAAAGTGAGTTCTCGGCCGTTATGCAAAACACTCAGGGCATTATAGATTGCCGGCAGGTTGTCAGTTGAGAATTCGACGTCAACGACCACACCCACGATCTGGGTAATGGTTCCTGTTTTGATACTCTTTTTGGTGGTAGTTGTCATATTGCTCCTCGTTTAGCTTCTAAAATTGTCATGTAGCGAGCGCCTCCGCGCCACCGGTAATTTCAGCCAGCTCCTGGGTAATAGCAGCTTGGCGAGCAGTATTGAGTTCTAAAGTGTAGTCATCAATTAAATCGTTTGCGTTGTCAGTGGCATTCTTGGTGGCAACCATACGCATGGCATGTTCGCTGGCCAGACTTTCTAACACTGCCTGCCAGATTTGGACTTCGACGAGACGGGTAGCAACTTCATGCACGACTGTTGCGGCATCCGGTTCAAAGTTACTAATCCGAAGATGTTCAATATTACCGTCAGGAACTGGTGCCGGCAGTAATTGCAGATTTTTGGCTTGCTGGACCAGACTTGACTTAAAATCTGTAAATAATACCTGTACACTGTCAACTTTTGCTTCTCTATATTGCTCGATAACAGTATTTAAGATCGGTCGTATGTCATTGGCTGTTGGCTGTTCGCCAAACGGCTGATAAGCAGCCAAGAGGTTAACATCTTCAAGGCGTCTCACAAACTGTACACCTTTGCTACCGACTGCAATAACGTGACTTTTGACGTGAGCCGCTTTATCAGCCCTCAAGCCTTCATTTAATAACTTCAAGGTGTTAGCATTGTATGCCCCAGCCAGACCGGTGTTTGACGTAATGATGATATAGAGCCGGTTCTTGACTGGACGCTTAATAAATAACGGCATACGCTCAACTTCACTCATGGCATTGAGTCTTTTTAATAGGTCATATGCCAGATCACGGTACTCACGGCTTATCTCGGCATATTCCTGAGCCCGCTTTAGCTTGCTGGCACTCACCATCTCCATAGCTTTCGTGATTTGCCTGGTGTTACGGATCGAGGTAATCCGGCGTTTGAGTGTAATCATGCTAGCCATTAACTACTCGCTTCCTCAGTCTTGCTTTTGGTCTCTTCATAGGATTTTGCAATGCTTAAGGCAACCTTAAGAACAGTTTCATTCTGTACATCGGTCGGTTTGTCGCCGGTATTGAGCGCCTCAATTAGTTTGACGTGTTTGCTTTTGAGTTCACGGTGCAGCACTTCTCCGGCTTGTATTACTTTTTCAAGTGGAATTTTATCGAAAGCACCATTTGTGGCTACATATAGGCTAACGTACATTTCCCAGATAGAATATGGACTGTACTGGGGTTGCTTTAATAGTTCTGTCAGCCGTTGACCACGCTCAATAGTATGACGGGTTTCGGGATCAAGATCTGTCGAGAATTGACTGAAGGCTGCGAGTTCTCGAAATTGGGCAAGCGCCAGTTTCAAGCCACCGCCAACCGCCTTAATCGCTTTACTTTGAGCATCACCACCGACTCGAGAAACACTTAAGCCCACCGAAATTGCTGGTCTAATTCCTTGATAAAACAAGTTTGTTTCCAGATAAATTTGTCCGTCGGTAATGGAAATAACATTGGTTGGGATATAGGCGCTAATGTCACCAGCCTGGGTTTCAATGATAGGAAGAGCGGTGAGACTGCCAGCACCAAGCTTATCGTTGAGTTTGGCAGCCCGCTCCAGCAGGCGCGAATGTAAGTAGAAGACGTCACCAGGATAGGCTTCGCGGCCAGGCGGACGGCGCAAGAGCAAAGACATCTGCCGATAGGCTTGGGCGTGCTTCGTTAAGTCGTCGTAAATAATAAGAGCGTGTTGTTTATTGTCACGGAAATATTCACCCATGGCACAGCCGGCGTAAGGAGCTAGATAAAGTAGGGCAGCAGGATCAGCCGGACTGGTCGCAACGATAATAGTTTGCTTCATAACACCTTCACGGCGCAGGCGCTCCTCAAGTGCGGCAATCTTAGATAACTTCTGACCGATTGCAACGTAAACATTAATGACCCCAGTCTTCTGCCGAGTTTGGTTCACCATAGTATCGACCGCAATAGCTGTCTTGCCGGTTTGGCGATCACCAATGATTAACTCGCGCTGGCCACGACCGATTGGCACCATGGCATCAATTGCAACAATACCAGTCATAAGCGACTCATGAACACCGCGGCGATCTAATACGCCGGGTGCTTGGCGCTCTACGTGCGCAGTCTGTTTTGTCTTAATCGGATCGCCGCCATCCAGTGGACGTCCCAAGGGATCGACTACGCGGCCGACAAGCTCTGGTCCAACTGGAACTTCCAACACGCTGCCACTTAAACGAACTGAGGCACCAGCCCGTACATCAGTATCTTCGCCGAGAAGGACGGCACCAATCTCATCTTCGCCAAGATTGAAAGCAAAGGCAGTTACTTTTTTACCACCTTCGCCCTCAATTTCAAGCATTTCATTGAAACCGGCACCGCTCAGGCCATAGATCCAAGCCACACCGTCACCGACACGAGTAACAACGCCGACGCTCTCAACTTCTGGGTTTTGCTTCAGTTTCTCGATAGCTACTCGGATATCTTCAGACAATTCTGTAATTGACAGTTTGCTGTTCGCGCTCATCTACTTCCTTTCTGTTTACTTAAAGCTGATTGACGAAAGGTACGCAACTTTGATTTGACACTTATATCAAGCTGTCGATCCGCCAGCGTAAGCTTGACACCTCCGATCAGTGTTGAATCAATTATTTCAGTAATTATGATTCGTTTGGCGTGCGGGTAGAGTGCTCTGATTCGTTTTTCAATATCCTGACGAGTTTGCGTAGTAAGTTGATGTGCACTGGCAGCCAGTACTTCAACATAGCCTGCCTCAGCCCAGTCAGCTTGAACATCCCGCATGATTGATGCTAATTCTCCAACGCGACGTTCGCTTAGCAGATATGCAGCCAGCTCCGACACAAAACGGGGTGAAGCTTCTCCCGCGATGGTCTTTTCCGCAATGAGATCAGCAATGCGAGAACGAGGCTGTTTCATGCTGTCTGTCGTCCTTTCAGTATTCGGTCAATCAGTTCGGCGTCTTTTTTGGGATCTACTTTTTCATGAATGATGGCTTCAGTGACATCCGAAACCAGACCAACAACATGCTGTTCTAGTTCGCGACGCGCACTAGCTGTTTCTTGAGCAATTCGCTCCTCAGCTTCTTTAACAATACCGGCAGCTCGCTGTTGAGCCTTATCTTCGGCTTCGCTGATAAGCCCGCGAGCCGCTTCTTGGGCATTCGCTATAATGCTGTCAGCTTGTTCCCGTGTCTCATGCAGTGTCTTTGTAACATTCTGCTCTAACTCAGCTTTTTCTTTTTCCATTTGCTCGCCAAGTTTAAGACCCTTTTCAATTGTCTGACGTCGTTCATTCATCACTTTCAGGATAGGCTTGAAAGCCCACTGCCTGAGAATAAGAAATGCAATGATGAATGTAAGCAGCTGAATCAGAAACGAAGAGAAATTAAGGCCAAGTGAACCTAACCCCGATGAACTACTTCCAAATTGCGTAATCAAATCCAGCATAGCTTCCAAAATTTTTACTTACTACTTAACATGAAGAACGTCGATGCGAATGCCAATAAAGCATACAGTTCAATAATGGCGACGAACACCAAAGCTTGGCCGAGCAGTCTGGCCTCAGGGTTACGTCCAGTAGCCTGAATATAACTGCCACCAACGATACCCATACCAACACAGGGCCCAATAAAACCACCGCCGATCATTAAACCTTTCGCAATATTGACGCTACTTGTAGCATCTGCAAATGAAATCATGGCTGCCTGTCTCCTTTCGTTAAGACTTGATTAATTTTTACCATACCTAAGCCACCCCACCAGTTCTCTCTGGTTTTGGGTCCATTGTTTCAGGAATTTCACCTTCGGTCAAGCTGTCGTCACTGTGCTGCGAGACATGGTTAACTGCGATGGCAATGTACATGGTTCCAAGCAATACGAAAATAAAGGCCTGCAGTACATCATCGAACATATCCAAGAAATAAAACGGCGTCGCAGTCAGCGGCGCCAGGACATGTCCGAGCCAGGCAAACACCACGACAATAATGCCGACAATGGAGATATTGAGGAAAAGACGAAGCGAGAGGCTTATTACTCGAGTGATGTCCGTGATCATCTCTATAATTCCTAAAAACCAATAAAACGGATTTTTCAGGCTGCCGACAAAGAAATGTCCGAGATACTGCTTGATGCCGACTTCGCGAATAGAGCTCACGTAAACCAAAAGCATAGTAACGACCGCCATGGCCAGCGTGGCATTAAAGTCAGCGGTAAATGGCCGAAAAAGATCACTACCGTGTAAGCTAATAGCTTGACCAACACCCGGAATCAAACCAAACAAGTTATTAAAGAGAATGAAGAAGAAAAGAGGAATGAAGTACAGTACATACTTTTGGGCCCGTTGTTTATCCTCGAAAGCGTCTACGACTGTACCGACCATGAAGTCGGTAATAACCTCTATGTATTGGATAAGCCCACCTTTGGGCTTGACGGTGATGCGATGAGCGATCCAAATGAACAACACCACCATAATAACTGTACTGATCCATCCAAGCAGCACAGAATCACTAATAGCCACCCCACCAATGTGGAGGGTAGTGGTTGGCGCAATCTCAACCTTGAGAGCTGAAGCCATGATTAATGATAGAAAACCGCTCATTTTCCTTCCTTTGGCATACTAACCGTGCGCTCATTGTAAACGTCTAGCGCATGCTTAATAACCATATACGTACCAACCATAGCGAGTATAAATCCAACAATAATGAGAACGGGACTCGTATGAAACACCTTGTCCAACTCAAAGCCACCGAGTATCGGTACCAACACGACAACAGCCATTTGCCAAGTCATATCAATAACAGCTCCAAAAAATAGTATTCTTGCCTCATTTTTACGTGCTCTGACAGTTTCATTTGTAGCCGTCTGTTTCGGCGAGAGTGTCGTAATCGGCGCTTTCGTCTTTTTCATCTACTACTATAGTATAGCAGCTGTGATTAATATCACGCAACGCTATGACTTAACTCCTTAGTAAGATTTCTCACTTTACAAAGTATAGTAATAATAGCTCGGTCGTGATACAGTAGATATGATGACTAAGACAGCGACGAAAGCTAAGACTAAAATTACTATATACGGTGCCGAATGGTGCGCCTACTGCCATATGGTGAAGCACTATCTCAAAGACAAGGGCATCGATTATACATATATCGACATAGATAAAGAGCCAGAGGCAGGACTAGAGGCGGTCGAGAAATCTGGTCAACGCGGCATCCCAGTGACCGACATTGCCGGCGACATTATTATTGGCTTCGACAGACCCAAAATTGATGCAGCACTCTCAGCTCATAAACTTGGATAGATATGGCATAATATGGCTGTATGGCCTTCGAAGATTATAAACATAAAGACTCTCTCGTTATTGTCTACACCGGCGAGGGGAAGGGGAAGACAAGCGCAGCACTGGGTTTAATGGTCCGCGCTCTCGGTAATCGCTCAAGGGTAGCCTTTATCCAGTTTATTAAGTACTGGGGCGTAAGCGAGCATATCTTTATTCGTGATATTCAGCCGCTTTTTCATGACCAACTCCGCTTCTATAAAGGCGGTAAAGGCTTCTATAAAGCGGGTGAACTGAGTGAAAAAAATATTAGTGAAACCAAGCACAAGCAAGCAGCTCATGAGACATATAACGAAGCGTTCACTTGTGCCAGCAACAGCAACTATGACCTTGTCATCTGTGATGAGATTAATAATGCTGTTCATGATGGATTACTCACCAAAGCTCAGTTAAAAAAGCTCATAGAAAAACGGGCAGCAAATACTAGTCTTTGTTTAACTGGACGTAATTTTCCCAAAGAACTCTTTGATCTCGCTGACATTGCAACTGATATGACAAAGATTAAACACCACTTTGATAACCGCTTTCTCGCCAATAGAGGCATCGACTACTAAGAATTAAGTGTCTACAATTGAGCCTATGCAGCCACGACTCTATCTCTTCGTCGGTGCTCCGGGTGCCGGTAAAACGACTACAGCAACAATTATTGCCAAGCGTACCGGCGCTGTGCATCTCTGGGCTGACGTTGAACGCCATAAACTATTTCCTCGACCGTCACATACAGAGGCAGAAAGCAAAGTATTGTATCAAAAATTGAATAATGACACCAACCAACTTTTGTCAGAAGGCAAGAGTGTTGTCTTTGACACCAACTTCAATTTTTACAGTGATCGGCAACTTTTACGCAACCTTGCGCAAAGTCATAATGCGGAAGTAGTACTCGTATGGCTAACAACGCCGCTCAATATTGCCAAGGGGCGCGCAGTAGGCACTCACCAGCAACGCAATGGCTATACGATTCATATGAGTGAAGACCAATTCAATGCCATCACTGCCAAACTTGAGCCACCGAGACCTGACGAGCATGCCATTCAGATTGATGGCACAAAACTTAAGGAAGAACAGATAAAGCAGGCCCTCCGTATCTAGACAATGTTGGTTGTCGGATCAACCCGAGGGGTAGTTTGGAAAAAAGCTCGGTTAACAGAAAAAGAGCCGGTTACAGGATCATAGCCACGGTAAATAACCCTTGCTGGTAGGTAGACTGCCCAACAGAGCATAATTATAGGATACATATGCCGGCGGCTGCGCAACCGGTGCATGGCATAGGTACGTGGACTAACCAGACAGTAACGGACGTAATCCTGAAAACGCATATCGATGCGGCGGCAAGAAACACCAGCCACTATCTGTGGCTCATAGTCAACAATATGACCTCTCGCTTGTAAATGAATAGCCAAGTCAAGGTCTTCATGCATAGCCTGATGCTGGCAAAGACCACGGCGTATTGCTCGCCAAGCCTGACGACGAATCGCCATATTAGCACCCCATAGAAAATTCTCTTGACCCAACTTCATGGCTAGTCGTTGTCGTAAATAATAATCGACACTGTCAATCAAGCGAGTGAAAGCAAAATCATAATAATGAGCAGAGCCGGACACGGCGCTGATAGCAGGATGCTCTACGAAAAAACGGCTGACATGTTCTACCCAATCCGGTGGAAGAATGCTATCGGCATCAATCCGGCCAATGATGTCACCCCGTGCACTATTGAAGCCACGGTTCCTGGCATGGACAACACCCTGGCGGTACTCTCGCAGCAAACGCACAAAGGGGTAGCGCTCAGCTACGAGGGCGCTGTCATCGGTAGAGTTATTATCGACGACAATAACCTCGAAAGGAGCAACACTTTGACCAGCAATACTCGCAAGACAAGCATCAAGCTGTTTGGACTCGTTGTATACTGGGATAACAATACTTGTATTCATAAACGAAAGCGTACGACTACCATTATATGGCAAAACGGCTCTCAGCATACACCAGACGGCTGGTACGGAGCTTAAAGAATTGGCCAATAACCTATTGGCGAAGTACTTGGTGGCATAAACTCACCACCGTTATAGTCGTTCTTATTATTCTGATCATTGGCATTATGTACGGCATTGCCCAGTGGTATATACATAGTCAGGCCAATAAACCATTAAGGCTGGGCGTTACTTTCATAGCAGATTATGCTGAAGCCCTCGGAGTTAACCCTGAAAAAACCATGGATGCGCTCATCCATATTGGTGTTCGTCAGTTCCGTTTAGTGAGCTATTGGAGTGATGGCGAACCATTAAAGGGGCAGTATAACTTTTCTCAGCTCGATTGGGAATTCAAAAAAGCTGAAGCGGCCCACGCAAAGGTTATTTTAGTGTTGGGTCTCCGTCAACCTCGTTGGCCTGAGTGTCATATGCCAACCTGGGCCCAAGACGAGCCATCAAATGTGTGGCAGCCACAGTTAATGGCTTATATAAAGACAGTTGTGAACCGCTATAAAAATTCACCAAGCCTAGAAAGCTACCAGCTTGAAAATGAGTACTTTTTAAAGGGCTTCGGAATTTGCACTAACTATAGCCGCCAGCGGCTGGTAGACGAGTACAATCTTGTGAAGTCGCTTGATCCACACCATATTATAATAGTCAGCCGCAGTAATAATGCGATCGGTATTCCCCTAGGTCAGCCACAACCAGATGAGTTTGGTATTTCTGTTTACCGCTGGGTATGGGATGCAAATGTCACACATCGTTACCTTGAGTATCCATACCCGGCTTGGTTTTATGCCTTCCTGGCTGGTTTGCAAGAAATCGTCGACCACAAAAATATGATGATTGATGAGCTACAGGCCGAACCGTGGCCACCGCATGGGCAAACCATACCTCAGACTAGTCTCGCAGAGCAAAACAAGTCTATGAGTGCTAGTAAACTACAGAGTGAGTTTAATTACGGTATAGCAACCGGTATGCGTTCTATCGATATGTGGGGAGCAGAGTATTGGTACTATCGCCTGATCAAGTTACATGATCCAAGCGTTTGGAACGTTGCTAAAAGAGAATTTGCCAGGCATTAAGTAGCATCATACGATGGCTTGAGTCATACTTATGGCCATGACAAAACGTAATACCAAGCCTGCTAGCATTAAAAACCGTCGAGCAGTTTATGACTATGAGCTCGGTGATAGTCTCATTGTGGGCTTACAATTGTCCGGTGCAGAAACAAAAAACTTACGACAAGGGCATGGGCAGCTCCGCGGCGCCTACATCACGGTTAAAGGCCATGAACTTTGGCTTATTAATGCCACTGTGTATGGTACGCGATCTGCACAGATTGGTGAGAATGAGACCACCAGGCCACGAAAGTTGCTGGCAAAAAAGCGAGAGATAGAAAGGCTTATTCAAATAAAGCAACAAGGCCGTACAATAGTTCCACTCGAGATTATAACGAAGGGAAAATACATTAAGCTCAGGATTTCAGTCGGCAAAGGCAAGAAACGTTATGATAAGCGACAAACACTGAAAGCTCGTGACGATGCACGACGCAGTGCTCAGGCAATAGCCCAAACATAGAAAGTGAGGCCTATCGCTTAAATCGATGGACCTCACCAATTTTACCGGAGCAGCTACTAGTTGTTGTTACCGCTGCCGGTTACGATACCAGTGTTCGTGGTAGTCGTATTGCCACTGTTGTTGTTACTTGTGTTATTGGAGTTTGCATTGTTGTTTGAGCCAGTAGTGTTACCGTTGTTGTCCCCATTGCCAGAGTTGGTAGTGTTGCCATTAGCATTGTTAGAGCCATTACCGTTGCCAGAGTTAGTCGTGTTACCTGAGTTTACGGTATTACCATTACCATCGTGAGAGTTGGTAGTGTTGCCAGAGTTAGTGGTATTACCAGAATTCACAGTATTCCCATTGCCATCATGAGAATTGGTAGTGTCACCGTTCCCATTGTGCGAGTTTATAGTGTTGCCATTGTTGGAGCCATTGCCATCATGTGAGTTGACAGTGTTGCCGTTGTTGTTGTGTGACCCGTTGCCGTCAAAAGAGCCAATAATTTTCTTAGTATTGTTGCTATCAGTCGTGTTATTGCTATCAGTTGTATTGTAACTTCCACTTATATTAGTAGTATTTGTTGTTGTCGAGTTATTAGTCTCAGTGTTGTAGCTGTCCATGACACCGCTACCGAGTGGCACTAAGCCGCCAAAAGATGTAGATGGAATACTTGCAGTAAATGTGCTTCCACTAACTCCGCCAATAGAGTTTGATTGTGTTGTCGGTTGTGTGCAGGTGCTCGTATCGCCGCTTGCTGAAGAAGTAGTGGTTACATCTGCCGTTGGCAAAACCTGAGACAGTTCTTTATATAAGCTGTTGTTCATCTGACTCATGTCAGAACGCATGATGTTGCCAAGAATAGCTGCTGTAGCAATCACGGTGATAACGCCACCGAGAAAGAAGGCGGCAAAAGTCAGCATTAGTGTTGGTTGATACATTTGTTGGTTATTCTGGACCATAATATAATCTCCTTTTCGAAGAGTTAGTGGTTAATATATCCCACCGCAAGGAGTTTTGATGTTAGGGAGTATAATAGAATTATTTTTACTATAAATAAACAATATTTTATAAAACATAAACGGTTTACATGCCCATTTATCCACAAGTTATCTCCATAAATAAATGTTGTTATTGTTGCTATAAGAACAACAAAATAAACCACATTGCTCTCTTTAAGTTGCATGAATAGTTTTGCTTTCGTATAATCCTAGCTACTCTATAGTATAGATATTCCGGGGTAGCTCAGCGGTAGAGCGGGGCGCTGTTAACGCTTAGGTCGCTGGTTCGAATCCAGTCCCCGGAGCCAGGACTTGTGCTAAAGGTGATTTGATTACATAATATATCTTATCACGTCTGTTATTTCAGAAAACCAAGTTGCTTATTACGTAGGCAAATTATTTTTATGTATCGCAAGTTGGTATGTGTTAGACTAGTGCTAGACCGAATTACATCAAAGTTGCGTAAATCTAAGATACCCTTTATTTTAGATACAGCTTTGAGAATTTTTTACCATCAATAACTTGCAAAACCGAACCATCTCCAAAAGGCTCTCCATCAGGATAAGTGGAAAATGTGTCAATACACCATACCTTGCGTTTAATTTCATAGCACGTTTCAGAAGGAGTGTGCCCAAATACTTGAGGTACGTATTTGTATGTCACGTTACTGTTAGGTCGTGCCCAAATCGGGCTAGTATCATTCCATAGACTATTTGAATCTTCGACTCCAGACCATTCATTGGTTATGCCAGCATGAGAATAAGATACTGCGTCTATCTTAACAACAATAGGTAGGCTGGCAAGCCATTGCCTTAAATCTTTATGCTCTGGTGCATCAATTAAGATATGTGTCATCGGATTATAGCCACTTTGCAGTGAAGGAGTGTCGTGAACATATATATAATCATGGTTACCAATAACCAACTTAACTTTATCTTGGTTTTTAGCCTGAAGATCTTTTAAGGCTTTCCAAGTCTTTATAGTATCTTGTGGGCTAGCGCTAAAGTCATCTGCGTAATCACCACAGAAAATAACTTTGTCGTAGTGCTTAATAATTTCAGCAACCTTATCTATAATCCAGATTTTGGTGTGGATATCACCAACCGCAAGCACTTTTCCCATATTTACCCGCGCAATTTACGTATACGCTCCCGTACCGATTCTTGATATTGCTTAGGATTTTGCATCTGATGATAGGCACGAACAGCTATGACTTCGAAGCAATCATCATCTATCAGATACACAACTGCGACTTTGTAATTTGCTAGTTGAACTTTGCGTACATCTGGGTCATCTTTAAATACAGCGTTAGCTCGTGGTAAGTTTTCTAAGTTTGCCACGGTTTCCATAGTCTCATCAAAAAACTTTGTAGCCGACTCAGCGTCAACTAATTCTTCATAAAACGCCATCAGCTCAGCAATATCATTCTCGGCATCTTCTGTAAGACTGACGCTATACTTTTGCACCAGCCAGCTCCTGATATTTCTTCAAGATATTCTTCTTGGCTATGCTAAGTGGTATACGATTTTTAGGATTTTTGGCAAGTTTAATACGTCGTTCCAGATCAATCAGGAACTCTTGACTGTTTTCGTCTACGTTAATAACCTTACTGTTATTCATGCTTTAATTATACCACATTTCATTACATAAAATGATTGAAATAATTTGACAAATAACAGAGGTAAGTTAAAGTAAAGCGAGCCTAAAATTAGGTGGTAATTATTGTTGGTTCGAATCCAGTCCCCGGAGCCATTCTGAACGTTCATTGCATGAAGCTATTGTATTAAACGGACTGTAAAGGGTTAATTCGACCTTTTTACCGTCCAAAAACAGGTTCGAGCCTAATAAGCCCAATAATTCCCGTTTTTCGTCGGGGTTAGAACCGATAAATAGCTCTCGGCCACGGGCAGCGATTTCCAACAGATACGCTACAGTAATGTAATACTGCTCGTCGGCCTTTGATAACTTACTCAGCTTACGCTCATGCTGCTTCTGTTCAGCTCGCCACTTGGCTCTCTTTTTGTCATATTCTGCCTGAGTAATACTACCGTCGCACTTATCCTCGTAGGCTATTTCTATACGCTTTTCTAGTTTTGCTATTTCAGTGTTGTGATAGTTGAATTGCTCACGATTGAACTGCACCTTGCCGCTATGAGCCTCTTTTAGGGTCTTTTCGAGCCTTGGCAGCTCATCTTCGGGCAGTTTACACTCGTCAAATAACTGAGCAAAGATTTCGGTTAGGTCGGTTTCTGCCATCCAATCCATTTTCGGGTGCTTACCACGCTTGCCAGTGCAATGGTAATAAGTGTAGGTGTGTACGTTGCCGTTTTTCTGCTTTTTTGTCTTGACCTCGGCAGTTACGGCACAACCACAAGCCTTGCAGTGCATGAAGCCTCGATAGGTGTGCGGTATGCCAGCATACTTAATCTTTTGCTTGGCATGGCCGTTGATTACATCCTGAACCTGCCAGTATAGGTCAACAGGCACGATTTGCTCGTAGCTATGGGCGTAGTAGTTGTCTGTTTCCTTGTCATAAATCTCGCCAATATAGAAGCGGTTTTTAAGTATCACGCCAATAGCGCTCCAGTGTATATGCACTTTGTAGTCGGACATGATGCGCTGCGACAGGGTCTTATACGAAAAAGTGCCAGTGGCGTAGAGTTCGAACATCTTTAGCACGACTTTGGCTTTGAATGGTACGGCCACGACAGTTTTGTGGCGCTTATCTACTTCAAGGTTCTGATAGCCAAACGGCGCAAGCCAGGGTAGCTCACCATCTCGCAACTTGGCGTATTTGGTATTGAAAGCATCTTCTTTTAAACGGTTTAGCACCTGTTTGGCCAGATAGACTTTGGTGTCCCAGTCAGTAATATCACGACCAACTGAACGCTTAGTAATCACGAGCCTATCGTGGACAAAGTGCAATTCTTTATCATATTCCAGCCGCAGGATATCCATCGCAACATGGTCAGCGAAGTTTCTGGTTGCCCTATCAACTCTGAACGCAATTATTGCTTCGACGTCCTTGTCCTTTTTGACATCGTCCATCATCTCATTGAACTTCTTGCGTATGCCCGCATCGGCGCTTTCACTAAAAACGTACTCATGGACTATCTCAAAGTCATTCAGCTCGGCATATTCCCGCATCTTAGGGAGTTGGATTTCTTCGAGAGATAGACCCTCTTGCTCTTGTCGCTTGGTTGATACTCTTGCTAAGATTACTGCTTTACGCATGGTTCATTACTCCTTACTCATATATTACCTTAATTGTGTTGAGCGAAGTTAATTAAATAAACGGGTTCGAACTTTTTGAGTTGCTCGCTAAGCTGTTCAAACACTTCCGATTTCTGAGAGCTGTATTTCAGCTTATTATTAGCTCGTCGAGCCGCTCTAAGCAGCGCTGCGCTACCTTTCGAGCCAACAATGTCCTTTACCGTTCTCGTGCCGCTGTACTGGCTCAGGGTATGCAGCCCAACAGCGCTCAGTATCGTTGAAACTTGACGATTCGGGTTCTGAAAATACAGGTCGCCGAACAGTTCCAGCGGGTCGGTAGTCGCAGCTTCTGTTATCTTCGGATAGTGGTCATACATATCCTTTAGCTGCCATTCCAGTACTGCCTTTGAGCCGGTTTTACTGTAAAGCGCCACAAAGGTCGTGTTATCTGTCGGCAGCTGAGCATTACGAAGCGCCTGTTGTATAGCTTTAACGTTGCCCAGCCTGACTTCCATTCGCAGTACCTCAAACGGTTGCTGCATGATATTATCATCGAAAAGATTGAGCTGGATTTGACCAACATCCTTATCGAAAATAGGCTGCCTGCGCCTTGCTTTGGTATATTCGGCAAGCTTATCGTAAAACGCCAGTTCGAAGTACTTAGAGTGGCTCTTGAAGCCATGCCCATTATTTATATAGTCAGTCTTGCTAGCATCACGCCAGCCATTCACGTCTATACGACTTAAATCCTTAATTGCGGCATGAGCCGAGAGGTAGCCGCTCAGCACAAAGTTTTTGGAGTAGTGAATTGTTACCACTTGGGCATTTGCAATTGTTGGCACGCCGCCCCGAACCTTAACCTTGTAGTATGCAAGTCCGTCGTAAATACGCTGGCATATATCGTCAAAATCGCTTTCCTCAATTTCATCGAAGTTATTGCCATTGAGTAACTTAGGTACAGACAGTTGAATACGTAAGCCTGTCGTCAATCCGCTAGCTCGCAAGGCTCTATAGAGCGTCAAATAGGGTAGGTATCCTTGCTTTACGGTATCCGCTTTAGACGGATTGCACTTAGCGTCAAAATACTTATTGCGGCCCATGTCGTAGGCTGTAGCGCCTTGAATTTTCGTAGCGTTTGGCGTGAACCTGTTAGGCTCTAAAATCGCATAGCTAGACGCTGGCAGGGTAAGCACTATCGTATCTATTCCGACCATTTTTCACTACATCTTCAAACTTAGTTATTACTGCGTCATGAATTTGCTGACCCGCATCCCTCGAAATGGGATGGAATACGTCGAGTTGGCGACCAGCTATTTTTCTAGTCGGGTACAGAAGCCTATAATCGCCGTTTGGTCGGCTCATGATACCAACCGAGCCACAATAGATTGAGCCATTGATAACGAAGCTAGCGAACGCTACAAGGCCGTTCTGCGGCTTAACAACGGCTATTTCAACCTCGCTAATTTCCAGCATTGCAGCGCTCTTTCTTTTTACGTTGGTCAACTTTTATGAGAATTTCTAGTAAACGAGCCATGCGACGCAATTCAGCATCAGACCATAACGGCTGCTGGTTCTTGTCTGGTTCATCACTGCGTGGTCGTCGTACCATGCAGCAGACTATAACTAGGCAACTGTCGGGCAACGTTGCACGTGGGTGCTAGACGTATTTTTCGTTGAAAGTAATTTGGTGATTTTCGATTATAAAGAGGTCGTCAACTTGGGTTGCCTTAGCAATTCGTTCGTTAAGCTCACGCTTGGCGTAGCTTATTTTCTTATTGTCCTTGACCCTATCTAACGGCACGCCGAGCTTCAGTAGCGCATCACCAATTTCTAACGGCCTCTTTACGGGCTTGCCGCTTCGGAACAACAACTGGCACAGAGCCTCTTGGTCGGTATTTGCCGGAATGACAATAACCGTATTGCAAAATATAAGCTGGCGCTTGGCCTTATTGTAAGTCGGGGCAGTCAGTCTTTTATCCGTTTGTTGGCTATTATTATCAGCTATCTGCTGCAATAGCCGGACCTGCTCGGCCTGATAAACATTTGGCCTTGGCATTGGTATTGAACTGACTGCCGGTAGTTTAAATTGCTCTCGAAAGTCATTTATAGTCTGAAAAGTTTGTTCGACTTCTTGCTTGTGTTTTGGCATCAAATGTTCTTCAAATATACGGTTACGCTCAGCCTCGGACATTTCATACAGTTCATTAACTTGACCGGCGCTTATGTACTTATCTTTATTTTCTTCTGGCGTGGCCTGAAAATCGACCATGTTTGCACCAAGTACGGGACCTTTTGAGATAGGCTTTTCGCCAGTATAGTCTTGGTAAATCTTAGTTTGCCTAAGCTTATCGTGGTATCTGTTAAAACTTTTATTCAATGAAAGTTCCCAGCAATGGGTTGCGCTAGTTTCAGGTACTCTCAATACTTTTAGTATCTTGTCGTCAGTAGCAAATTTCTCTAGTAAAGTTTTCATGTCCTCGTAAGGAACGGCCTTATGAAGGTCATTAGCATAATGTATGGCCACAGGTTTACCCTTTGGGGTAATCTGCCGCTTTTTATCAATAGTCCTTAAAACGTAAATTATTGCTTCTTGACCGGCCACCACTTCTTTAACCTCACTACTTCTTCGCTTTCAGATATTTTACAATCAAAATACCTTTTTTTCGGCTGCTATTACCTCATTCTTCCCAAAACAACTAGTAAGTCGTGTATAGTTATAGTATGCCACAAAAGGGTAAGAAGTTGCCGCAATTGCTTACGCTGAAACAAACAAGCAAAATGCTTCAATGTCATCCAAACACTCTTAGAATGTGGGATAAAAATGGCATTTTAAAAGCCGTTCGAATAGGTAGCCGTGGGGATCGTCGCTACAACAGGGACGATGTATTAAAAATCATAAAGGATAAGTAAGAATAGTGGACGACAAAGCACAAAACGGTAATTTACCCGAGCAAAATAGCTTTTTCAAAATTGATAAGCTAAAGCGTTCTGTTAGAGCGGGAACACAACTTCCTGACCCAAAAATTGAGCCTTATGGCTACGATCCCAACGCCAAGTTTAGGCACATTTTCCCCGAACTTAACCTACCGCCCCTGTTATCAAATTTGCCCGATGACCACGTTACGTTTGGCCATCCTGAGTTGCCAGACACCACATTATATTTTGGTGATAACCTTTATGTTTTACGTAATATGCCAAGCGAGAGTGTAGATTTGATATACATTGACCCGCCTTTCTTTAGTAAGCGAGATTACGTGCAAATTTGGGGTGACGATAATGAAATTCGTTCATTCCAGGATATTTTTGAAGATGGCATGTTTAGCTATTTAACTTGGCTCAATGCCAGGTTGTGGGAGATGAAAAGAGTTCTTAAAAATACAGGTAGCATTTACGTACATTGCGATTGGCACGCCAGCCATTACATTAAGGCAGAAATGGACAAAATATTTGGCTACAGCAACTTCAGGAATGAAATAATCTGGTACTACCCCTCAGGCGGTGGTAGAACAAAAGTCACTTTCAATAGAAAACACGATAGTCTGCTTTGGTATTCAAAAACCGATAACTATAAATATCTTATCGACAACATTCGTGTCAGTTATAAAGAGACTTCGATGTACTCCAAATATGGCACAGTTCATCATGGTACTGGCAAAGAGTATAAGCCTGATGTCAGTTCGGGTAAAAACCCTGACGATACATGGGAGATGAATATATTAAATCCTACTGCACACGAACGCATTGGCTATCCAACCCAAAAACCGCTGGAGGTTGTGCAGAGGATAATTGATGCACATAGTGAGCCAGGTGACGTTGTGGCGGATTTTTTTATGGGCGGCGGTACATTTGGGGCTGCTGCACTTGGTCAAAGAACTGAAATAGGTGCACCTCTGTCGGGTACGAAGTATTACTATGATAAACCAAGAACTTTTATTGGGTGTGATATTTCTCGTGTTGCTACGAGTGTGACATTTAATCGTCTAACTGAAGTCTGTGAACAGATGTCTGGCATAACTGCGTCTGAAAAGTCAGGTCAGCAACAACTTGGAGCAGAGCTTGCCAAAGTGCCTGATATTCGTACCGCTTATGTAGGTAGTTACCCTATTAATAAGTTTGATGGCATAGAACAAAAAGCATTTACTAACTTTGTGATAGGACTATATGGTGCAAGCACATACACAGGTGAAGGTGACGAAATAGACGGACTCGTAAATGGCAAGGTTGTTATTTCAGTTGGGCCAGCTAGCCCTTCTGAGCGTGTTCAGGTCATGAAAGTTAGAAGGGTTCTAGAGCAAGTATTGCGTCAATATAGTAAACAACTTGCTGCTGGCGAGGAAAAGATTATTCAAATAATTGGTTGGTCTTTTGAACCGTTAGTAGATCGCTGGAAAGGTGACGCTACAAACACCCTAAACAAGCAAGGGTTAAAAGTTACCATAGAGCTTATAAGCCTTAGTAGTGAGGCATTTCGGCAAAAGATATTTCGTGAGATCGGTGAAAGCAATACAGACTTGAAGTTCAACCGGCTTAATCAGTTGCTGAGTTTTACCAGTACTCCTACAGCTGGCCATATTACAATAACTAAACAAAGAGGTTTGGAGTGCGAGTTTGCTTTGGTAGGAGCACAGGCGATTGGTGCTGGCGGCAGACTCATAAATGCACAGTGGGATTTTGACTATAAAGACAAACGTTTTTCTGATAAAGCTCACGCCCTCAATAGAGCTGGTAAAGCGGGTACTTACGAAGCTGTGCTAAGCGTAACTCACAAGTTCGAAAAACCTGGTAAGTATGTTATTGCAGCTAGAGTTCAAGATAACCTAGACGGCGAAGCCGTTACTGTTGCTGAGTTAAGTATAAGTAATAGCTCACATGAGCTACAATTATCATAAGCATGATTAGCCAAACCGACATTGATTTTAAGCAATGGATAGAGGCTCCAGACTTTCCAAATATACAAAACGACCGAGCCAAATACCATGCAAAAACTTTCGTAGAGCGATTATCTAGTGGCGAGTTTCCAAAGCCACTATATAACCATCAGCAGGAAGCCATTTTGCGAGTTATTTTCCATGGCGAAAAGAAGGGCGAATGGGATAGCCTGCTCGACATTGTAACGGGCGGAGGTAAAACAGTTGTCATGGCCGCTTTAGTTGCCTACTTCTGGCAAGTGCACGGTATAGAGAAGTTCCTCGTTTTGACACCAAACACCATAGTTAGAGAACGAGTAAAAGATGACTTTGAGCCAAATAATCCAGGCTTTGCATATAATGACTTCCCTCTATTCTTCAATTCATTTACGAACATACCTCGCAACATAGTTACAAAAGTTCTGCGAGGGCAAGGCGATGAAGCGTCTGTAAAAGATGCAAATGTAATAGTTGCTAACATCCATCAGCTTTATGAGGGTCGAGAAGCCCTTGAACTGCTACTGGCCGACAACATTACACCGAGCCTAGTTGTTTTTAATGACGAGGCGCATAACGCTTCAGCAGATAAGTACCGAGAGGTGCTAAAGCTGCTTAAACGTAAAATCCACGCACGCATAGATTTAACAGCCACACCCTTTAGGCTAGATAGACGTGACTTGGATACTTACCCGCCCGTATACGAATATCATATAGAGCAAGCTACGAGAGACGGCATAGTCAAAAATACCCTAGTAACCAAACCGGATATAGAAAGTGTACATCTGCAAGTCGAAGAGTGGGATGAGCAGGATAACGTAGTTAGAACGTTGGAAGCCGAGGATGTACCCTGGGAGCAAATAGAAGCACAGCTAAAAAATGCAGGAGCGGTTAGGTTCGTTACGGCCAAGACCGCTCGGAAACAACAGCTTCAAATTGCTCAAACATGCTTAGAATACCAACAAAAAGGCGTACCACTGGATGTTAATGGTCACAGGCAATGGCAGCCACTCATGCTAGTAGTAGCTCTATCGCAAAAAGATGCACAAGCTATATACGAGACTCTGCAAAAAGCACCATTTTCTTATAAATCAGAAGAGTTGTTACTGGCACATAGTAATAGGGATGAATACGAGAATAAGAAGGCGTTTCTTTTGGGGCGAAAAAGTCCGGCAGGCTTAGAAGCTCAAGATGCCGCATTATGGAAGCAAACTCGCAAAGTGAGAGTAATAGTTGGGATAAGCATGTTGCGTGAAGGCTGGGACGTACAAACAATCAGCGTAATCTGCCTGTTCAGGAAGTTTAGTTACCAGAAAAAAGGCGACCAAATCTACACCATCTACGGACCTCAAATCATTGGACGTGGCTTACGTAAAATAAGGTCAGGAAAACAGATTGACCACTTGTTTGTTATAGACCATCCGGCCTTCAACCACGACTGGCTTTGGCAGCTCATGGCTGCTCAGCAGTATAGTAGGCCGTTAAATCCAGGCGACGATGTTGAAGATGATGTTATAGAAAAGATGGATAGTATGTTCGAAAATGAGCAACAAAATGCCGAACCGCCTGTCGGCGAAACAGGCGAAGAGCTTGATGTTGATAAAATTATGGCCAGCTTGCCCGATCTACCAGAAGTCGAGCCAATGAAAGAATGGCAGGCGTATTTTGAAGGACTAAAACTCAACACTAGGATTGCCAATGCTGTTCAGAAAATAGTTAATCTGAAAACAAAATCTGTAATATCTGCTAACACAGCACATGAGATACCAGACGCAGAGCTTAATAAGCCAGAACTAGTACAAAATTTATATGAGGCCGAAAACAAGAGCCGTGAGGCGATACTTGCCGAAGTTAGAGCTGATATTGATGAAGCTCCACGCCAAGCTCTCTACAGCTCATTTAGGCAAATGAATGCAGAACAACTACTCGCTATGAATAACGGGCTATCTTGGATATTCGATAAAAAGTTTGGCATAAAGCAACTTGATCATGCCACTGACGCACAACTGCTTAAACTGCATTTTGCACTACCACAAGTTTTAGAAGAATATCAAAAACCCGAAGTGGTCTTAGGCATACTAGAAACATATGGTGCAGAGTAAACGTGGCAAACTAACCAATTTAAAAAAGAGTGTAGCCACATCGGAAACATTTGACTCCTTACTTGAACGTGACTACATGTTAGAACTTGAACATAATCCAGCCGTCAAATCTTGGACAAAACAACATAAAATAAAGATCCCTTATTCAATCTTTGGTATCAGACGCAATTACTTGCCCGACTTTCTTATTACTTTCCAAAATGGCCAGCAAGAGTTACATGAAACAAAGGGGGCTGGTTTTCTAACGTGGCTGTCTACTTATCGTAAAAGGATTGCTGGCGACCACTGGGCTAAAACGCACGGAATGAAGTATAGGTTTATAGAAAACTCTAATGGCGCTTTATTTGGCACGAACATGGCAATTGAAAGTGCTGTTAAAGGCAAGGAATACTCCAGCATTGACGAGCTAATGGCTAAAGAAGGACCTGATGAAAAAGGCAATACTACACAATAGATTGGTTTTGCTATGGGCTAATCCTACACGAGAAAAATTAAAAAAATTTTACGCATCAACTGGCATTTTTAATGATAAGGACGATGCTCAAAATCTAATAAAGTTCGGGGCTTACTTAATTTTTAATGGGCATAGACAGTCGGAGGATGAAAAGCCTTATGATAGTACTATTGGATTAAATAATTGGGTTAACAGTTTAGAGGGTTATATTTTGTTTCACGTAGGTACGGAGTATTTTTTGAAGGGAGTTTTCTTGTATAAAGGGTATGCAATAAACAAACTTAAAAAAATATACTCACTGCCAGAACCCTATAAAATTGCAAGAAATCATCGTAAACTTGACGCTTCGGAAACGCACACCTTTGGCTACTTTACCAAAAACATCACAAAAATAGTTGATTTTACTGAGTTTGACAAACAGCAAAGTTCCAAAAATAAGATATACAAAGGCAAAAAACCAGTAGGGATTATATCTACGAGGTTTAAGCACCCCAATCATGAACAGTTACTTTATTACCTGCAGTTTTCAAGAAATAAATATCTTCATACAAGAAGAAAGATACCAGAATTTAAGGGCATAACTGATGACGTTATGGAATTGTTGAACTTTATTAGTGTCTATGTTTGTCAAAAAAATATTGAAGCACTTAGTGACTTAGAGAAAATAAGCGTTGAGAACTCTTAGCTATATGAGCGACGATATAAAACCCGAAGACAAAAGAAGAATGTATAAAAGCATATTTGTAGACACTGCTAAAGCTATGGCTCTAGCGCTCATTGCGTTTGCTGTATTGCTGTGGTTTTATAAAAACCAAATTTCAGTAAGTAGCCCATCAATAATCATAGGAGTAATCGGGACTGTATTGATATTTATTGGTGGCATGATGATTAGCGATGCATTAGGTAGGTATGGGGCTAAAGGACTGCCGCAATTTACATGGGGAGCAAGAATGCAAAGCATGGGGCTGGGCTTTATAATTGTTGCTCTCTTGATCAAATAGCAAGCTAAATCAGGTAGCTTGATAGGCCCTAAATGTAACTAGATTCTTCAGTTTATAATGTCCTATAGCGGATGTTTGGCATGCGTGACACATACGCCTGACATCTGGTTGGAGCAGTTATTGAATAATCTGCTAAACAGCTGCACCAATGAGTGAAGTTCGTCTTAACCCTAGCCGATTAGCCAAATCACGAAGGTAATTGACATCAACCCGATACTCAAATGAGAGGTTCCTGATTGAATGGTGTAAGGGGAGCCAGACCAAGCACCAACAGGGCAGAACCAAAAGCATAAGTTTTTCACAAAGTCCGAGACGTAACGTGTGGTTTTTTTAGCTTCCTTGTGATTCAATGGCTTTATGGCAATCGCAGTCTCCATTAACACCGAAACCGATCCTTTCGGCATTTACAGGCAAACTCTTGACCGAGGAATGGTTTCCTATTCAGCTGGCTTTCCACATTACCCTAGAAATTTCTCACGGGATACGATTAAGGCTGGAATTATTGCCTCGAGCGCCGAGTTACTAGCTTCGCAGTTAGAGATCAGTGCGCGTTATCAAGGTGAAAAGCACAACCCTAAGACCGGTGAAAAACCCGGAAGAATCCATCATGAGTTTCCCGGTGTTCCCATGCACAACATGGAGAGTTATAGCACCTACAACGCTTGTGACACCACATCGCTTTTCTTAATCGCCGCGGAAGGCTTAAGACATATAGATAAGCCCACCTCAATTGACTTTATGAGACGAAGAAAAGAAAACTTGAAACGAGCAGTGGACCATGTGCTTGATTGTGTCGATGAAGATGATTTATTTTGGGAGAAACCTCCCGATCACGGCAAAGGTTACGCGCTCAAAGTCACATATTGGAAGGACTCAATCCTGCCAAATGCTAACGGTCAAATAGAACCAGTTTATCCTGTGATATTTTCTCAGGCACAATTTATAGCAGCTCGTGGCTTATTAAGCGCAAGCCGAATCTTGGATGACTCATTTCTGGCCGATCGATCTGATCGTATGTACAGAGCAGGTATCCAGGAGTTCATGAGACCCAGCGGCTACATAGTATACAGGGATGGCAAAGGAGAACTGCTGCAAATATCTTCTGATGAACTGCACGCTTTAGCTTATATACCCAGAACATATAAAGACTTGCTGCCACTTGATGCTATCCGCAGACGGGCTAAGGAATTAAGCACGCCATTTGGCTTCATGTGTACACCACGTGATATTGCCGAGCAACTCTCAGACAAATACCATGGCAATGCTGTATGGATCTTTGAGCAGGCGATGATCCACTACGGAGCGACCAAGTTTGAGCTCAAGGAGGAAGCGCAGACTGCTGCTTCCGTAGCAAAGTATATCGGCGAAGGCCAGGAATTTTTAGGCGTCGACCTTGATGAGCAGGGAGATATGATTCCAGTACCCAAGGGCAATGACCGTCAGCTATGGTCAAAAGCCGCTAGCGAATATTTTATTCAACGTTCAACGCTATTAACTAACCAGTGGCTTTAACAAATTAAAGTACGATGTAATCAGATACATGCCAGAAATTGTTCATAACCGGTAAGCCAAGAATGAATACCTCAGGGAAGGTATCTATTCTTAAATAGGATACCCAAACAAGGTGATAGGTTCGTCGCTGGATGTTATGTGCACCAGTACTGTATCTTTTGGCCCTGCTTCAAGCATGCTGCGCTACTTACGCAGACAAAAGAGTTTGTGTCCTGCTTTAGGGAGCTATTTATCCCCGGTCTTAAAAGACCGGGGTTTTCTGGCACTTTAATAAATTAAATCCTACAATTCAAACTAACAAAAAACATGAAGCAACTTGTTCTAATTGAGAAAAGCAAGAATATCATTCAATTAACCTAGACATGACTCCGCCTAGAATAATTGTTTCTAAAGGCTTAGGCCTTGTCTTTGCTTCTCTTTAAAAAACGCTATAACAATACAAAAAATAACAAACAGGGGCAAAGATGCTAGATACAAAAAACAATAATGTTGTTCATATTTTTACGGAGAAATTAAGCAAGGTAGTAGTATCATAATTATACTTGTATATATCAGGTTTTACAAATGACGCAAATTACTGGGCAACTCATGACTAAACAATCTTCCAGGAAAGTTAAGAATACATCTAGCTGGAAAGTAATACTTCTCGTTATCTTTTGTTCAGTTGTTACTGGACTTACAGTAAACTTCTTTAATAACCTGCACTATAGTAATCTACTGCTCCAAGCCAATAACCAGGCTGGCTCTGCTCAAACCGAATTAGGCAAAGAGCAATACGACGTTAAGTTCCTCATAAATAATAACAAAATTCAATTCAATTGTTATGATTTACGCTCTGACTACGCTAGGAATATCTGCTATATGCACGAGAACATTCCCACTAAAGCTCAATCGTAATATATCTTAATATGCCACTCGCTACATCTAAGGACTGGGTGTAATCTGAAAGCTGAATGTGTCATACTTGGACATTTTGAGGCAGTCGACCAGCTCAGCCCTTGGTTCTAGGAAATTTCAGGCTCTGTGTTCATAGCACCCGGGCAAAACAAAAGTTATGGATACGATATAGCACCGTACATTCTTAGGTACGACAGGAACATGGTCAACCGCCGTCTATATTGCAAAGGTCAAAAAAATCAGGGCCACAACAATAATAATTGTCGGCCAAGCTCCCAAATAAAAATCGTGGTGTGGTGATACATGATGCCTATTATGTTATGGTGTTGCTTTTAAAAAACTACCTCTTTTGGCTTTTTTGACGACGAATAATTGCTCGATCAATTCCAAGAAGTACAGCAGCACCCCCCAGCCCGCCTATAACCAGCCACCAATTAATACTGTGTTGTAGTGGATCTTTGGCAACTGACATTGGGTGGGTTTGAGTACTTGTATTATTCAAGTAGCTTGCTAATGCTACGCTATTTCCTGCTCCTATCAGACCGCTATTACTGGGGTCACCTGATGTTGTATTAAGTGCTATACAATATTGATTACTAGATTGTTGTCCTTGACCAGAAGTAGCTGCCGGGTTAAAAATAACAAGCGCAGGCAGAGTAATATTTTTGGACTCGGTCGAAGAAAGTACCGATACAGCATTGGAGGTTAAAGGTGCAGCTGAATCATTATACAGCCCAAGGCTACCATACCAATTGCCAAGAACATTGATAAAGAGAATACCAAACCAGCCACTCAGATCGAATTGATCACCAAGGAAGTTAACAATATTAGCTTCTGCCAATGCATCACCACTGGTAGCATTACCGCCGACACCATTACCGGATACTATGGCATTGCCGCTGTCGGCGCTCAACGTTATATAGTTATTGATTGTCTCGGTATTATTGCTGGTCACATTACTATTGGACGGCAAACAAACAGAAGAGCTATTGCCTCCATCGAGAAGAGCAATATTAGAATTGTCAGAGCTATTTAGTATAAAGCCGGTCCATGTTCCAGCCACATTGACAATAACAAGCAGAGCATTCGATGCAATGACCTGGCTTCCAGTCAAGTTATAGATAGTTAAGTCAGTCGTGGCGTTTCCGCTGCTAGCATTACCGCCAACACCATTATTAGTAACGAGAGCTTGGCCTGATTGGGCAAGGAGCGCAACCTGGTTATTAATCGTAAAGTTGTTATTTAAGGTTACGAGACTGGGCTTGCTCTCGCCTTGATTGGTGGGGGGAGAGTTATTCAATAATGAGTCAACAAGCTGCTGAGGGATTAATATGTTGCCGACGACATTCCCATTAACGGTAACCGTACCAATAACATTGATAAGATTAGCCAGCGCTTCAGCCGTTCCACTGGTAGCATCTCCCCCAACACCATTTGACGTTACCGATGCATTACCACTATCCGCACTCACGGTAGCGGTATTATTAATAGAAGCATTGTTCGTAGAGGAAGTATCCGTAACAGACGAGCCAGAACTAGATGATCCATTTTGTTCAGCCAGCGAGACAGGATTTATGGTAATATTACCATTCACATTCCCGTTGACGGTGTAGGTAAACGTCAGAGGCTGGTTACTCGACGAAGTATTATTGATCTGATTAATAAGATTTAGTTCGCCTTCAGAAGACCCGCTCGTTGCATCACCACCGACATTGTTTTGTGTGACAGTAGCATTGCCTGATTGAGAATTCAAGGCATCATTATTATTAATTGTAGCTGTATTCGCACTGTTTGATGTATCGCCTGGTGTATTACTTGATGAGCTAGGGGACACAAGAGAAGAGCTAGAATTGTTAGAATTGTCATTTGTTACTGGCTGTGTCGTTGTTGAAGGGGTAGAGCTAGAAACAGGATAATTATCTAGGTTGTTGTTAGTCGGAGATGGGGAAGAAGTAGTAGTCCCTGAGGTCTCACTTGTCCCACCAGAACCGCTTTGAGCAGTTTGTGTGTTTGTTGAGTCTGTACTTACTGAAGAGTTATTTGTCGCTACATTAGATATGCAGCTGCTTGGTGTCACATTGTTAGACGACTGACATACATTGTCTGCAAATACATACTCAGGTCGACTGACAGCCAGAGCGACAAAGATAAATAAAAGACTGCCTGCAATCGACGACTTAGTTCGAACGAGTTTCATTATAACCTTTGGGTAATTCATATCATATTTCATAAACGTCTCTCTCTATGTAATTATGTCCGCATACGAGTACTGAAGGGGTAAAATCGAGGACTGCTAGCATACCTCGTATTTCCCCCTTGAGTACTACTGAGTATTAGTTGTTAGAGATGGTGACACTCGATGTCTGAGTGCTGCTATTGCTAGCGTTGCCACTGATAGCAGTACCATTATTCCCACCAGAAACCTTTGCATTACCCGAAACAGCGGTTTGCTCACTGTCGTTTGTAACGCTAATGTTGTTGGTATTGGAGGTGTTATTGTTACCGATGTTGGTAACTTGAAAACCGCCCCTTGGATCGCCATTGCTATTCATGTCAGATGGAGTCGAAGTCTTAGCCTTGTTGCTAATTGACACTCCAAGCGTCTGACTGTTGCTATTCGAGGCATTGCCACTGACAGCAGAATTATTGTTTCCACCACTGCCACGATGATCTTTATCCTCTCCCCAATTTCCCCAATTGCCGCTACTTGAGGATGTTACCTTAGCGTTACCCGTACTTGCATACTGGTTGTTGTTATTGGTTGCGCCGACATTGTTAGTGTTTTTTACGTTGCCATTGCCGACGTTGGTAACAGTTACTCCATGATGACCGTCGCCATAATTATGATCGTAATGATTCGGTGTTGCTCCAGCAATTCCAGCAAAACCACCTGTCATGCCAAGCGAAGCCACTGTTACTGCTGCCATCCTGATTACTTGAGTTTTAATCATATTACCCTCCTTTACTTTATTAGTTAATTGATATTTTTCGAGTCGACCTCCCGACCGAGACACCTAAACGTTTTAACTGCCTGGGTCGAAAGACCAAAAAAATTAAGTCTACATAATTACCCCCTTATTGACTGACACTGCTTGATTGAACAGACACATTAACGGCTGAGTTATCAACTCCGTTGCCACTTGAGTGGCTTTCATTGTTAACCTGGATTTGCGTATGGCCATTGGCACTATTATTGATTGTTTGATCATATGAACTATTACTTGGTATCGTTTTAGATGTCCCATTGACAGAAACGTTAACTGAAGAGTTATTTGACGAAGACGAACTCGACAACGTGCTCGCGGGCAGAGTTTCGTTTTGAGTCGATACTGTCTGTGTTGAATTAGCAGGTAAATTTGCATCTTTATCTGCAGCCGTTTTGTAAAGAGAAAAGGTATGACTTTTAATATTACCCAGAACAGGTTGATGATCAATTTGGGATAGAATAATACCGGTCATCATCAAGACGAAACCGAGACTAAAATATAACAAAGTTTTTTTGTTTTTGAGAACAAAGCGAACGTTTTTCACGCTATTCAATCTATCTATGAGATTATTTCTGTGCTTGAAACGATACAACAGCGTTACCTCCATAGGCATTCCTTGTTAATAATATCCATGGCACTAGCTTAATTGCTTAATGTGAGGATATATTTTACGTTCATTTCGTTTTCAAGTAGTTTGCCAGCTAAAATAGAGTATGTCTGTAATATTTCTTATGGACAGTGAGACACTCCACTCCCAGCCATGCCAGAAGTTTAATGAGTAGGATGTTGTCTCAAAGACAATACTACCTCACATTTAATTTTTTATTGGGAGTTCTATCTCAGAAAGCATTTTTGGTGGTCGGTCGTTCATCTTTCTCTTATGCGGAGATTATTTCCGGATGGTTGCTTCTGCTCCAGTAAAGAAGCGTAACAAAAAGCAACAATTAAGAAGATTCTCTTCAATAAACTTGTACATATACCACTAAACTGTGCTTTGATTAAACGAGACAATACATGCCAAAGAAACTTCATATACCGGAACTATCAATTAAAAACGTCTTTACACTTTTAGGCTTCATCGGCTTAAGCCTCATAATTATCTTCAATCGTCATCTGCTAGCCGACTCTTGGCATTTGGTAGGGCAATTACACTGGTACATTATCGTCGTCATCATAATTGTCCAACTCATCAGTTATTGGTTGAATGCTTTTTATTATCGGTCTATTTTGAATGTATTTAATAGCTATCATATATCTATTCTCAGATTGTTTGAGGCTGCCCTGGCAACAAATTATGTAAACTACATGGTGCCATCAGCAGGAGCTGCTGGTGCCGGCTACTTATCTCAGGTTTTATCCCCAGATGTTACTAGAGGAGAAAGTGTCTTGGCACAACTCATGCGTTCAGTGTTCGACGCCTTAGCACTGCTTATCATGATGCCGTTCGGGCTGTTCTTGATCGTGATCAGTCACCAATCACGCGGACCAGTTATTAGAGAAAGCTTAATCTCAACTTCAGTCGTCTTCATTGCAGCCATATTCATCTTCTGGTTTGTTTATCATGAGTCCAAATTAAGAAAGACACTAAGTAAGATCACTCGTTTTATCAAACATCTATACCCGAATTTCGGTGGAGAAAAAGCCATAATATATTTTTTAAACAGCTTTTATAAGGGCTACCATTCGATGTTCAATAAAAAGAAACAAATGCTCGTGCCATTCATTTGGTCAGTTCTCTATGTAGCAGTTGAACTTTTGACAGTCTACCTAGTATTCTTAGCTTTTGGAAAAGTGATTAATCCCGGCATCGTTATGACTGCCTATCTGATAGCTAACATTGTGAGTATTTTTGGCGGTCTTTTATTTAGTGTCGGGGCTTTTGAGGTAGGGATGGCTGGCACCTTTATAACACTAGGCATTCCTTCTAGTCTCGCTTTATCTATTACAGTACTCTATAGAGCGATTAACCTCATTATTAGTTTGCCTCCGGGTTTTTATTACTACCGAAAGTATCTACCTTAGAAAACTATAGCCATCATTATGACTACCAATCATCAGGGGCACACCGTCATTATCGTTCACGAAAGACTCTTGAGACGAAACGACGATCATCTCCACATCTCCGTGGCCGTCACTAGCGATTATTTCAAGGAGGCAAGAAAACATTACGTTACCGTCTGGATACTCAGTGATTGGAAAAGTGGTAAAGAACACTTAACAGAGCCAGATAAATTAATTGAAATGCAGTGGCGTGGTTTTGACTCCTTACCACATTCTCTTTTTCTTCCGTGGCAGCAACTTTTAAATTCTTAAATTCATGCAGAATATTAAAAAGCCAGCCCGGTACCAATAATACCAGGCAAAAACCTTCACTCAACCATTAGAATGTATACTCATAAAATCGTTTTATGAAATGGCGCTTTGCTCTCGGTTCATTGTGATGTGTTAAGTATTCAATTTTCATAGTACTTTTACCTCCACGTTATTGCCCAGCAATATGTTTGCCCAGGTAAATATAGGTCATGATCGGTGTCAAAAAGTGGTTGTGATTTGTATCAATTACAGAGTTGTGTATACATAGTTGAATATATAAGGGAGGAATGTTAACTATGGCGCACGTCGTCAATGAATTTGCAAATCTTACAACGCCGCAAACACACCACTTTAAACCGACTAAGCCAGTTTCAAAGGAGCTTTTGCAACAAGTCAAGGCGTCGCTTCGAAGGCGAGGTGCAGTTGCTTACGATATGTGGTTGCCCGAAACACACTACTTGCCGCACTTACTTCACAAAGGTGAGAATATTATGGGTTCAGTTTTCGGCCGTTATAGCCTTACCAGAGATAATAGTGTGGGAAGAGCGGCCTTGGTCGCTACGGATCAACGGGTTCTTTTTCTTAACAAAAAACCGTTGTTCATGCAAGTTGATGAGTTGTCGTTTTCAATTATTGGAGGCGTCACGTTCACGAGCGTCTTAATAATGGGGTTTGTCACCCTACATACTAGACTGGGCGATTTCAAACTACGCACTTTTAACCTTAAAAACGCAGCTAACTTCGTAGACTACGTTGAAACTAAGTGTTTGCAACAAATCAGTGAGTCCAGCGACAAGCTCGATATCGTCAATTAAAAAAAGGGGGGGACAGTGAAATCAATTGCCGAATTACTCGATCTAAAAGGAAAGACAGCTATAGTAACCGGCGGTGCAGTTGGTATTGGCTTTGGTATATCAAGTCGTCTCATTGAAGCTGGTGCGAACGTCACGATTGCAGACATCAGCCAGGGTAACTTAAAAACCGCTCAGCAGAAACTGAACAGTACTTCACGCCAAGTAGCGTACATACAAGCAGATATTTCCAAAGAGCAAGATGTCAATAAAATCATTAAACAAACGCTGAGCAGCTTCGGATCCATCGACATCTTAATCAACAATGCTGGCATTTATCCGAGTACACTTGTTACGGACATGACGCTTGAAGACTTCGACAGAGTTCTATCGGTAAATCTTAAAAGTGTATTTATGACTACTAGGGCCATAGCAAAACAGATGATAAAGAAGAAAAAGGGCGGCAAGATTATTAACATTACCTCCATTGATGCACTGCATCCATCGTCGGCAGGATTAGCACATTATGACGCGTCGAAACATGGCGTCTGGGGATTTACCAAAAACGTAGCGCTAGAACTGGCACCTCACAATATTTTAGTCAATGCCGTTGCTCCTGGGGGCATTGCTACACCAGGTACACAATCAACCCAAAAACCAGGACAATTACCAAAAGGAGTTGATATGCGAAAGATGCTTGAAGATTTTCTAAGCCGAATTCCAATGAGACGGATGGGCGAGCCTGACGATATTGGCAAAGCGGTCCTGTTCTTAGCTTCAGATCTATCCTCGTACATGACAGGTAGTCAAATCGTGGTAGATGGCGGTGTATTACTAACATAACGTTACAGAGATTACATGCAAGAGACTAACGCAAAACTGACTGAACGAAAAAAAAGAATTTATAACTTTATTAACAAGACAAGTGTAGGCGTACTGGCAAGTGTCGACCCGAACGGAGAGCCACATGCATCAGTAATTTACCACTGTATTAATAAAAACGACTTTACCATTTCATTTTTAACGAAGAAAAATACAAAGAAATACGATAACTTAACCCATAAAAACCACGTTATCTTAGTCATTTTTGACCTACAAACGCAAACGGTGGCACAGGTCTTCGGTCGAACACGAGAAGTAACAGATCCTGATGACATTAACTCGATAGCGACCTTAATTAACAAAGTGAGTGTCAAAATATCTAAAAACACCATACTACCGATAGCAAAACTAGAAGCTGGTGAGTTTGCTGCGTTTACAATTTCCCCTTTCCAAATTAGAATGGCGTGTTATGTGCAGCCTCATTCAGGTGACTATAGCCCCACATTTGATTCAATTGAATCTTTTGAATTAAACTCCACTACTTAAAAGATTAATACTCAGTTCCGACTTTCTTTTTTAGTAAGGCTATGTCACTAATGATGATTCCTCTGTTTCTCAGTTTGACAATACCGTCAGCCTTTATTTGCTTCATTTCACGGCTCACAGTCTCCCGTGACATACCGGCCCTGGCCGCCAGATCTCCTTCGTTAAGGTCTAGCACAATAGTGCCATTGTCTTTTTCCTTACCGAAACGTCGTGCTTCAATGAGCAGTTCATAGAGGAGACGGCTTTTGGCTGATCCGGACATAAGTTGGACTAACCGACCAAGCAACCCATCCACTCCTCTATATATACGACTTAAAAGATCAAGCATCACGTCAGGGTTATCTTTAATAAACCGCAGGGCATCTTCGGCAGGCACAATGTGCACTTCGGTCGCCATGTCAGTCTTGTAAAAAAACTTGTTATGGGAATGGTTTATTGCTTCCGACATTGGGAAGAAAGCAGGAGGCTTAAATATGTTGACAATGACTTCATCGCCGCGATAAGACACATCATATTCTCGAACTCTGCCTTTGGTGATGTAGTAAATATGCTCCGGCTTTTCGTCAGCAAAGATTAAGATTTGCCCTTTGGGGTACGACCGTTTCGGATACTTAGATAATGCAACATCAATTTTATCTGCTATAGCGTCCGCCATGATAGTAACTATAACAAAAACAGAAGGCTTTTTACTTACATCTTCTTATGTAACAGATGAAAAGAGGCCCTAGATTAACAAACTGATTTTATCTGTCAAACGTAACACTTAACAGATTAATACGATCATCTTGATAATTTTCATATCGTTGAGTAGCAGAGGATAAACGAACTATTAAAAAAGAATTAGGTTATTTCACCAATAATATTTAACATGGTACAGCTCTGACATATTTGGTACTGTTTATTTTTTCTTAGAGCATTTGCCCATAGCTCAAATAGCAATGAGCCGTATGGCACCACGCTTGCTCCTAAAGCAACAATGGCTTTTTTGCGTGACCAGTGCAAGTTTGGATAAAGACCGCCGGCTGCAATGGCATATCCTAAAAAAAGCATGCCGTGAATGCGACCAGCGATTTGAACCGGTATCTGATTGTGTGGTAATACATAGCTGCTTAGGGTGATGCCAATAATAAGCAATGTCCAGCCGACTGCTTCCGCAATAGCAGCGATACTAAATAGCATCCAGCCTTCATCTTCACTAAAGATTGTATTATGTTCAAACCTATAGAAAAGCTCAATCACTATTTATTAAGTATAGTAGCATCGCCAAGGACCTTACAAATTACTCTTCTGATGCTTCAGCCAGTTCACCATGCCGTGTCGGCCACCAGTTCCATCGGCCGAGCAAGAGAACTATGGATGGCACCAGGAGCGTTCGTACGAAAAAAGTGTCCATAATGACACCGAGAGCTAGACCGAGACCTATTTCTTGCACTTCGCTGTTGCCATTACCACCAATAACAGCAAACACCGCAAAGGTCCCGGCTAGCACTAAACCAGCTGACGTCACGGTCGTTCCGGTTGTTATCAATGCTTTCGATACCGCCTTTTTTAGATTCAATCCATGAGCCTCTTCACGAATACGCGTCATAATTAAAATATTGTAGTCCTCACCGAGTGCCAGGAGAAAAATGAACATCAGAAAAGGCAGAATGAAGGTAAGGCCGGAATCGTGAGCAATCTTTGTGAAGATAACTATTGAGAGACCCAAAGAGGCAAGGTAAGACAATGCCACCGAAGCAATGAGGTACAAGGGCGCCACCAGACTACGCAATAAAATAATGAGCAGGATGCCAATAACCACAATAGCAACTGGTACAACACGTTTAAGATCGTTATTCGATATACTGCTAATATCATAAAGGGCTGTCGACTCGCCAATAACGCCGTTCTGAGTTGCATGAACCTTATTTGCAACTTGTGTCACTTGGTTGCGGATTGCAGGCGTCGCATTCATGGCAGTCGTAGAACCAGCGTTACCTGCCGTAAGGCCAACATTAAAGACCACAGTTTTACCATTCTTGCTGACTAAATTAGCGAGAATTTGATATGCTTCATAGTCTCGTATAAAGTTGGGTAGTTGTGTGGCAACTGATGAAGTTGCAATAGCCTGGAGATTTGTTTTGCCCGTTAAACCAACTGGGGCACCATAGAGCTTATACATTGTTGATAGATCTTGCGGCGTCAGCTGAACGCCATTTGGGTTAAGTGGACCAGTGACATGCGTAAATTCACTCGAAGCCATCAATTTTGATTGAATAGCAAGGAGCGGCTCGGGGTTCTGCCATATCGATTTTGGTAAAACAAAGATAACGCTGGTTGGGTTTTGACTGTTACTCGGGAAGTGTTTGGCAATCAAAGCATCACCTTTAGCTGAGTCGCTGCCAGCCGGAGCACTAGTTGTACCGCCGAAGCCAGCGGCTTTGTATTGAGGCACGAAAAGTGCCAGACCACCAAAGATAACGAGCCCTACTATGAGAATAAGAACCGGGCGTTGTATGACAGTCGACGAGACCCGTCCCCAAAAACCGTATTTGGTAGCCTCCTTGGTTGGTTTGGCCGGCCAGAAAACAGCCCGGCCGAAAATTGCCAACAGCGCCGGCAATAGTGTTAAACCTGCAATCAGCATAAGACCGATGCCGATAGCAAGCGGCGCACCCAGATTACTGTATAGCTGGAAAGTAGCCAGTAGCAAAGACAATAGTGCAGCTATCACGGTAATCGCCGAGAAGGTAATGCTCTCACCAACGCGACTGAGAGCTTTAATGACCGCCTCTTTAGTTGGGAGGCCATGCTGTGCTTCTTCACGTACCCGAAAAATAAGGAAGAGGCCATAATCTGTGCCGGCACCAATAACAAGTACGGTCAGCAGCAGTTGAGCAAGGGAAGAGACTTTTAGCCCATGTTTGGCCGCTTCAGCAATAAGCGGTCCAGCGGCAGTAACGACAAAAATCGGTGGCACCAGTGTAATGATTGGCGCCAGCGGTGCCCTGAAAATAAGAAGCAGCAATATGATGATAAAAATGACTGCTCCCAGTTGGACTTGTGAATTCGTTGAACCGGATTTTTTGCTATTATCAACCTCGTCGGCCAGTTGACCTGAAAGATGAATTTGCAAATTAGACGGAGGAGTTGTTTTATCAATCGTAGCTCGGATACTGCCTATAATGCCAGTTGGGTCGGTATTAGAACTACTGCTGACCAACACATCAAACTCTTCAGCTTGTCCATCGGCAGATATACCGCCAGTCCGCACGCCTTGGACGCCGCTTACATTCTTAAGGCTGCTTTCTAATCCGCTTACATACTGCTCGTCAGCAGGAATGAGACTGGCATTATTATTGGTAGCCGCTACCACACCGACTGTCGGCGAAGTTGCCGATTTTCCAAGTGAAGCTGCCAAGTTTATTGCTTTTTGACTGGGCGCTTTAGAAGGCAAAAAAGATGTGTTGTTTGACTGAGTTACACTTGAAAGAGAGGGAAGGTAGTGAATAACAGCAAAGGTGCCACATATCCATATCAATACCACAAGCCATCTGAAACGCACTGAAAATTTTCCGATAGCCCGAAATATCCCAAAACCTGTATGGCCAGTGTCTATGTCATCCTTTTTTGGAGATTTACTCATAGATATATATTGTATCGAAAGCGATGCGTGAGACACAAACAAAAAGCTTTGTGTTAGAAAAAGCTACTTTATGCTGTCCAGCCATCATTTGCAGTTCCTGTAGCGCCTACTTATTTCTAGATTAATCAAAGAAAAAAATACTTGGCACTTTAGGGTTACCCGTTACGCAATTCATGAACGCAGCAAACAAATCGATGAAAAAGCCGTTATTAATGACAATCTCATCGCCAACCGAAAGCCCGTGACAATATTTCAAAGTTTAATGAAATCATAATAAGCGTGCTGCACACCAAAAAACTGATAGCTACTTAAACAGTCAGCAATTAACGCAGCCCGTCATGGCTATTAATGAACTTGTACTGTCTCACAATAAAATTATTATCACTTGAAAGCAAAGAGGCGAAGGCTACGCTACATGATTGTGTGTAATTATCGCATCAGTTCTGAAGCACCTCTACGCAACCTCTATACTCATCGAGGCGTTCAGTACCATTAAGAATTTCTTTATCTGGATCAGACACATGCCGAGAATGTTCAGATGCCACATTATTATTAATAATTATAAAAATTTTATTTTTTCAGATAGTCAAAAATCTATTGAAGAATACAAGCTTCTTTTTAGAGACCTGTACTCTTCAATATGCGGTTCGATTTAGGTGTGCAGATGATGCTGTCGTCTGACTTCACCGACTTCGACTCCATCCCAGGTTGCCAGAATGAAAGTTACAATGCCAAAGACTGCTTCATTCCAGGCAGCACCGTTTGTGACGCTAAAGGCAAAGGCAGAGACAAACAACCATATAGCCGCTAGCCCCATAATCCAGCTCGGTAGTGCATTAAACCACACTAGCTGGATCAACCCCATAAGCGCAATGACGGCTCCTGTAACGAGAATACTTACGAGAGAAGCACCAGTCATGGAAATGACTAAAGGCGTGACTAACATCCATGCTCCAACTAAGATAGCCAAGACACTAGCAAATCGTGATTGTGATATATTTTGTTCCATATGACCTCCTATATACTTTTACTTAGTCTCGAATTAACCTCCTTCCTTTTCTATGATAGGCCCTCTCAAGGTTAGCAACTATAAAGATGGTCACACCTTACATATGATGTGTTTCACAAAATAATATATCCTTTTTTACTCATTAACAGTTTGTTAGGCTGCTACAATATATATAAAAGAGTAATTTAGAGAAGTTCGGGCAGACCAGGGAAGTATTTTTACAATTGAAAACACCGAAGAATCAGCCCAAGAAGTAAATTTATATGCCAGCAGCCATCAGTAAGCAACCTATAGATTACAAACAGTTGGATAATATTTTGTCAGCTGCTCGTGAAGATCAGGTATTATTCAAAGCTATAGTCAATACACCTTTTGAAGAATATCAAGTGCAGCTAGCATTTCTTTTTCTTGGCATCATTGTTCTACTACTCGTCGATCCGCAAACTAACGTGATCAACCGCACAGCCATTTCCACCACCGACTTTGCACAGCAAGCAAGAGATGTTTCAGCTATACCATTTGAAAAAATTAAGATTGAACTCAAAGAGGCAAACAATACTATTGCTCAAGCGATTCGCAGCCAGACCCCACAAGGCACTACAGACTGGAAATCATTGTTCGTTCCGGTTATGACGGCTCGACAAGGCCGTTTTAGCCAAGCCAATGCCGGGATAGCGTACAGTATCGTTTATCCCTTTGAGGCTCGACACGGTGGCGCACTAATTTTCAGTTATTATCAATACAAAGAGATGCTTGGCTCCGCTCAAGAGAAATTTATGCGATGCTATATAGAATTGGTCGTAAAGCACTTATCCTGATCGTAAGTCAGATTTGATATCTACACGACTCTTTGCCAAATAAGCGACACAGACAACGATAAGGATAGTTAAATAAATAGCAACATGTCCGTCTCCCCAGCCAAGTCCACTGATCGCAGGAGGTTTGCTTGTCCAATCAGCAAAGGAAGCCCCGAGTGGACGTGTCAGAATATAAGCGATCCAAAACGTCAACACCTCATTAGCGCCAATCAAACGAGCTATTGCAGGCAACATAATGAGGCCAGTGAACACGAGACCAGCAGTAAAATAGCCAAGCTTCATTGTCGTAGCCGCCAGGTCGCCGGCGGCAGTTCCGAGAGCAAAAGTGGACAGCACAGTTAGCCAATAGAACACTTCTCGGCGAGGGGTTGTAATGCTATGGATAGATAAGGTTCTTTCTGTTCGTTGCCAGACTATAAATATGATAGCGAGGACTATGGAAAAGAAAATAGTCGAATAAGCATATGGTACACCTAGTCGTACATGCACACCGTCAGCTGCCATAGTACCGAAGATAGCCACCATAGAGACTGTCAGCCAATATACCCAGGCATTGTAACGGCGCACAACAAATTGCAAAGCCAAGGCTAGTAGCAACCCCAGTCCACCAATTGTTACTGCAATGTATGGATTATGGTAAAGCACCATATAGTCTGACGTCGCCTCGCCCATAGCTGTTGTCAGCAACTTAACGACCCAAAACCAGACAGTAATCTCCGGTACTTTTCTGAGTGCCTGCCGAGAGGTAGCCATTTTCCTAACAGAGTAATAATAGTGTCTATGCACAATCTAATAATAACCAATATCTAAGTAACAAATAAATGTGCACTACGGTTTTCCTATTGATTACGCCAATGATTTAGTCTGCGAACAAGTAGACGGAGCTACCGAGCCTAAGTACATCTCAACAGTTCGATGGCGGTCTGATTGGCGTTGTATCGGTACCTACGCTCGTCAATTTGAAAGCGTTAGAGCCGGTAATGGTGCCAGGGAAGCTATAAGCGGATTATAGATTATAAATGAACTATAATGTCGCTTTATTGCCTGAGAAAGCTCTAGCAGAGCGATCAATTGAGACTAGCCAGGTTATACATGAAACCTATCCAAGCGCTTTTGTACTCGACGATAAGCACTTTTTTGCTCATAATAACCTTATATATGGTTCATATTATTAAAAATAAGCAGTTGGCTGCTGCGAAACAGCGTCTTGGTCGTGTTGCCGCACAGACAAGGGGACTTAGTCTAGCTGGCACACATTACGGGCAAAATATGGGTTTTGTGAATGTTAGCTATAAACGATCAACAGCAATCGATGCCATGCAGCAGCGAGTTTTAGACGAGCTCAATCCACTGAGAGTTGGCATGCCTCCTGAGCAAACGGAACAAATGAAGACGTTCACCGGTCAAAAACACACTAACCTTGAGAGATATGGTTTTGCTACTGTTGGCGAGACCTATAATCCACATATTACCCTCGCTCGTACCCTTAGCGGCGAACCAATCGACACAGAAGCGATGTTGCCAGAACCAACGAGTTTTAGTGGCATGTTCTCAGCACTAGGCATTTTTGAGCTGGGGGACAATGGTACCTGTATTCAGCAAGTAGAACAATTCGCCCTGCAAAAGGAGTAAAGTCATGTCCCAAGAATCTCAAGAACTTCGAACATTGCCTGCAAACACCGACAACTCAACGTTTATACATTTCTTTGGGATAAGAAGGTCGGGTAATCATGCGGTTATTCATTGGCTATTGGAAGGCCTTAGGTGCGATGGCGAACACTCTGTCATGCATATCAATAATGTAGCCGAGGATCCACCAAGTGGCCCTCTTCCTGAAAGACAACCAGTTAACATAAAACGTGAGGTTGCTCGACTACAGCCAGACTTTGTGATTCTGAGCTATGAAGATCGCACTGTCACTGACAGACATAACTTAGAACATCGCAGAATATTCTCTAATGATAGAGATCAGGAATTGGTTTTATTAAGAAGTTTTCCTAATATGATGGCAAGCCAAATACAACGACGACGTAATGTCATTGCTGAAGGACGATTAGATCGACCTATTCTTCGTCTAGGTCTTGTTGCTATTCGGAATATCTGGATTGAGAATGCTCAAGCTATTCGTGATGCAAATGACAACAAGTTAACCGGCATACTATTCGATAAATGGTTTACCGACCGAAGTTACAGAGATGAGATCGGTAAACGAGTAGGGTTTACAAATACAGATTCCGGATTAAATCATATACCTGATTTGCCAGGAGTAGGCGGTAGCTCTTTTGATGGAACTTCATTTCAAGATCGAGGGCAAGAAATGCCTGTCTTAGATCGATGGAGTATGTTTACCAAAAATGAGAAAAATCGAGCCTTATACATACCACTTGTTAACTCAAAAGTTATTGAGCTTAGCTTAGCATTGTTTGGTTCAGACCCTTCATTAGAAGCACTAGAGGCTAGCTAACCGTTCCCAAAACTTAAGCCTGATAAGAAATAGTCAAGGCTTCTAGAGTTAGGAGCTGTGATTGGCTCTTTGCTTGATAATCGTTGGGGCATAGATATGTTCACGGGTCAGCGGCAGGTCATTATTGACCCCTTTGCATAGCACCCATTGAGAAAGAATAAGCGAGCCAAAGTTAAAAGAACCACTACTGCACGCCAGCCAAAAACGCCACATGCGGTAGAATTGCTCTCCGTACATTGCAATAACTTTGCGTTTGTGTTTTTCATAGCGACGCCACCATTCATCCAGTGTCAGCTTATAGTGATAGCGTAAGTTTTCATAATCAAGCATGTAAAAGTTATATGTAGGAAACTTAGCTGTAACTTCGCGGACTGATGGTATATAACCACCAGGAAAAATGTATTTGTCTATCCAGGCATCAGGCGGATCATGTTCAGTTTGTGCTGTTATTGAATGGATAACTGCTACGCCTTTTTCCTTGAGTAAAGTATCGATTACTTTGAAAAACTGGTGCTGATTACCGAGGCCAACGTGTTCTAACATGCCGACACTCATGACACGGTCAAACTGCCCATCAACGTTATCCGGCAAGTCCTGGTAATTCATCAGCTCAAAACGTACTTTATCCTCAACTTTTTCTCGTTTGGCAAGCGCTTTGGCATAGGACGCTTGCTCTTTGCTGAGCGTCACACCAACGCCATGGACACCGTAAAGTTTGGCTGCACGAACCAGCAGATGCCCCCAGCCACAGCCCAGCTCGGCAACGCTTTGCCCTGGTTCAAGCTGCAATTTGCGTAACACGTGATCCATCTTTTGCACCTGAGCTTGTTCAAGCGTATCTTTTGGTGTACGGAAGTAGGCGCAAGTATACGCCATAGTTTCATTATCTAGCCACAATTTATAAAAGTCATTACCGAGATCATAATGATGTTGGATATAAGCAGCTTGATGGTTCTTTGTATTTTTATGACGACGCAAATGCTGCAACCTCTTAGCCCAAGATCCAAAGAGATCATGATTCTCAATGGAAATACGAATAACGTTATCCAACGGACCGTCTACTTCAACGTCTCCGTTCATATAGCCCTCGCCTATGGCCAGACTAGCATTACGCATCATCGCTCGTACCACGCGCGGAGATTTAATTGTGATAGTAACGTACGGTTTATCCGGTCCGAATGTTTCCTTCGTACCATCCCAAAAGTTAACTGTTAAGCCACCATGGCGTAAGTGTGCCAGGCCCTGGCTTAAGATTTTTTTCTCAACCACAATATTTCTAGACTACCACTGGGGCAACCCATTAAGCAAATACAGTGTGAACATGATTGCCTTATGTTACAGTAGCTAGCATGTCAGATTTATTCGACAGGCCGGCCGATTATCAAGAAAAACGAGATCGTTTGGTTGAAGCCATGAAGAGACGTCATGCCGGCCCAGTCATGCTCAAGAAAAGTAGCTCATCTAATCTTTTTCGCAATCGATCACAGATAAGTGAACGACTTGATGTGCGTGATCTTAACCGCGTGATTACTGTTGATCCCAAAAAATTAATTGTCGAAGTAGAAGGCATGACCACCTATGAGCAGCTAGTGAAGGCTACTTTACAGTATAATTGTCTACCGACTGTCGTACCTCAATTAAATACAATTACGATCGGCGGCGCAATTGCTGGTGGCGGTATTGAATCGTCATCATTTCGCTACGGCTTAGTCCACGAAACAGTTATAGAAATGGAGATACTCCTTAGCAACGGTACCGTTATAGTTGCTTCTCTTGATCAATACGCCGATCTATTTTATGGCGTACCGAATACTTTCGGTACGCTGGGGTACATATTAAAGCTGAAAGTAAAGCTTGTACCGATCAAGGCGTTCGTCCATCTTCAACACGTATTCTTTAGTGATGCAAGCAAGTTCTTTCAAACGATTGATACAATTACCGAAACAGGAAAATATAACAGTCATCGTATCGACTTCATGGACGGTAGTGTCTATGAACGCGATCAGCATTACTTAACTTTAGGAACACTCGTTGATACTGCCCCTTACACCAGCAACTACACCTACATGAAAATGTATTATCGCTCTATCTCAAGCCGGCAAGAAGACTACCTGACAATCCATGACTATATCTGGCGATGGGATCCGGATTGGTTCTGGTGCTCGGATCGTTTCGGTGCAGATAAGTGGCTCATTCGGCTCTTATTTGGTAAGTGGCTACTCCATTCTAAGACGTATTGGCAGATTATTGGCTGGGACCGAAAATATCAGCTAGGTGAGAAGTTGTCGAGACTGAGACCTCATCAACCCAACCACGAGTCGGTTATTCAAGACGTTCAGATACCGATTGAGCATGCCCCGACCTTCCTCGATTTTCTGCATCGACGGATTGGTATCTTGCCTATTTGGATTTGTCCGGCCAAAGATTTTAACAAACATCGTTTTGACTTTCTGCCCCTAAAAACGAAAGGTCCCTACATTAACTTCGGTTTCTGGGACTTCGTTGAAACAGATAGAGACCCAACGAAGGGCTATTACAACAGATTGATCGAGAAAGAAATTGCTCGCTTAGGAGGCACAAAGGGACTATATTCCGAGTCATACTATACAAGTCAAGAATTCTGGCAAATCTATGACCAAAAGCGATACAATCACCTCAAGCAGGTATACGACCCTGAGCATGTTTTAAAAGACTTCTATCAAAAGACGATAAAACGAGCTTAATCCATATTCACAGACATCTCTCAGCTCTATTGGTTACTGTACAGCCTGGGTGAGGACAGCATCAGATAAACGACAGCTATTTGAGAATATTTGAGAGAAGACCAATGACCCTCTCACGCCTATAAAGCATGATATAGATACGGATTAAAGGTGAATGTAGTATAGTTTTAGGGTATTTGCATTATGTCAAAGAAAATCAGGAAAAGAACAAATCCACAACCGACAATTGATGCCAATGGATCATCTATGCTCAATATGACGATTCCTGGCTATATTGGTTCCGGAGCCAACGTAAAAGCGCCAAAACCACCCAAACAGCCTCGCAGCGTAAAAAAAATAATAAAGCGCTCTCTACTTGTGCTGCTCCTTCTACTCATCGGTTCGGGAGCATACTTCAGCATTAAAGATATCGGAGTTATAGACAAGGTCTTCCATGGCAACATCTTAAGTGATATCGAGGCCCTCTTGCACCCAGTAAAGCTCAAGGGTGAGTCTGGTGGTCGTGTCAACATTCTCCTCGCCGGCGATTCGGCTGATCAACCCGGTCATGGCGGAGCAATACTGACAGACTCTATTTTGGTGCTCAGCATCAACACCAAAAATGATACTGCTTTTTTGCTCAGTATCCCGCGTGACCTGCTGGTCCATCTGCCGCCAGGCAATTACCCCGGAGGTACTTGGCAGAAAATTAATGCCGCCAATGATATGAGCGGATTCAGTGAATCCGGTTACCCCCACGGTGGCATGGGCGCATTAACCTACGTCATCGAGAACGATCTCGGTATACCAATCGATTACTACGGACTCATGGACTACGGTGCATTCAAAGATGCAGTTAACGCTGTCGGCGGCGTACGAGTCGATATTCAGAGTCCTGATCCATATGGTTTATATGATCCGAATACTAACCTTAATTTGCCAAATGGTTGGGTATCATTGAACGGCCAGGAAGCTCTTAATTTGGCCCGAGCTCGTGGTGATGGACCGGGTGCTTACGGATTTCCAAGCAGTGATTTCGACCGTACTGAGCACCAGCGGCAAATCTTTATTGCAGTTGTACAGAAGGCGAAAACACTCGGTTTCCTAAGTAACCCGGTCAAAGTTAGCGATCTATTCAATACGCTTGGCAATAACTTTCAAACCAATCTTTCACTGGCTGATGTGCTACGGCTTGTTAAAATAACAAAGTCAATGAATCTTTCTAAAATTCAATCCTATGCATACAGTGCCACTATTTCAACAACCAGCCCCAATCCGCTTCTAACTAACTACTACAGTGTGAGTACCGGTGATTCTCTGGTTCCCACAGCTGGTATTGGCAATTACAGTCAAATGAAAGCCTACTACGAACAATTAACCAAGCAACACTGACCTTAGCGAGTATAGTAAGTGGCATAGTTTAAGAAGTATGTCGACCGCCAATCTCAGACAAAACATGAGACGGAATTTGCTGATCAGCCAACTCTGTCTTGTTGGTTGCTTAATTTTAGCCAGCTTGCTCATGCCAAGTGTAGTTAAAACAAATGGCGGAGTTAGTAATTTCGGCAACCACTTGTTAACTGTCATACCATATAGTCTCGGTTTCATTGTAAGTATCGTCTATCTTGTTCGAGCAGGTCGGTTATTGGCAGCAAACCAGCAGTACAAAAAACACATGTACGCCCTCTACGGCTTCAGTGGCCTTGAAGCAATTGTGTACTTGAGTACGTTCCTCAGGAGATTCGCCTGGGTCTTTTCTCAAATACATGATGGCTTAGGTATTATTCTCTTTGCGTATGCCTTTATCTTAAGTATCTGGTGGACTGTGCAAAGGTTCAATCTAGTGGCATTAGCCTTCTTCGCAATTCAAACTATTGGCGACACTATTGGTCTCATCACCATTGCTGGAGCCTTCCATTTACTTTATTATGCTCAAGCTATTGGCATGATTGGATTTAGCTTGGTCTTAGTTTATTTACTGCCGAGCATTATTGATGAGCACGTTTCACCTGCGGTCGATTTGACCAGGTTACCGACAAGACAAGACCAATAAGCAGTGAACCGAGAGAGACACAGGCTAGTGATCTGAGTTCGTGCAGATGCGGATGAGCCAAGTGAATCAGTAGCGCTGCCACTAAAAAGTTTAACCACCCCCATATAAAGTTAGTGACGGCCGGGGAAGACGGCCCAAACGGTGTCTGATGCTTTTCACCAATAATGCCTTTGACGAAGTGGGGCACGCCATTAGTGCCAACCATTCCTGCTAAAAAACTAAAAATATATAGATGCCACATACGTTTATTTCTCCTTGTGCTTACATACTTTTTCTGATTGTATCATAGACTGACTTGACAGCTTAACAAACACTTACTTAAACAAAAACAGCTTTTATAGTTCAGCCATAACTGATTGAAGCCGTTTCGTCACCTCCTCATAACCTGTTTCAAGCGAGAAGGTAAAGGGCCGACTGACATGTACCGTTACTTGACTCCGCTTTTGCGGCCATTTGGCATGGAGTGGCACCGTTCCATGCAATCCAGTTATCTTAACGACGACGACCGGTACCTGCAGCTCTACAGCCAGCAAGCCGATCCCTTGTTTAAATGGCTGCAGTTCTCCTGAAACACTAATTTTGCCCTCCGGAGCAAGAGCTACATTCCATCCACCCTCAAGCATGCGAGCAACGTAGCGTAAACTCGGTAAGTAAGGTTCCGAGCGAGCAAAACTGAAGCCTCCGTATAAAAAACGAGCCAAAAATGCCAGTGGCCAGTGCTTTTGCATAACGTCTGCCCCAACAGCCACAGTTAAACGTCGACGCAAAGACCGAGGAAGAGAGCGATACACCACCAGGCCGTCAAAGTCATCAGAGTGGTTAAAGATAAATAATGCCGGTTGGGTCAACTCGTTAAGGTTTTCTTTTCCTTCCACTCGCAACTGAACCCAGATTCTGAGCAAATACCGAATGAAACTATCTCTGATGGCATTACCAATAAAACGTACAGGCAAGATAAAGGGCCAGCTTGGCTGTGTTTGTGGCGTTGCTGCTGGGCCGGCTTTCTTGATTATCTTCCGTAAGCCAGCGAGCGTAGTAGTTTGAGAGATATATTCTTCGCTTACCGCTACACCAAGCTGTTCTTCAATAAGCGACACAAGTGTCAAACGCTTTAAAGAATCCAGCCCCATGTCTGCCAAGCGGTCGCTTTCTTTTACTCGGCTGTTTGGCCGGTCAACCACCAGCCCAATCAGCCTAAGAATACTATCTGTTTCCTGCTTGATTCCCGTGTCTGCGCTGCGATTCACTTGATTGGCCCAAGCCTGAACAGCCCGACGATCAACTTTTAAAAGACGCGTACGCGGAAAGTCCGCTTCTGGCCAGCGGAGCCAACTGCTAATGTGCTGAAATGATTCTAATCGATCATTGACAAGCTTGATAGCAGACTCAATCTCTCTGTCAGGTTCATCTGTAATAATAACTGCACACACTTCTTCACCAGCCGACGTTTTAACACCGACAATACAACACTGGCCAAGCTGAGATTGTTTGGCAGTCTCTACTTCAACATCTTCTGGCATTACCTTTAGCCCACTCGGAAGTACTATCCGAAAGGCTTGGCGTCCTTGGATATATAGCCAACCATTTTCCAAATGACCGATATCACCCGTTTTGAACCAGCCATCTGAGGTAAAAGCACCTCGCGTTGCAACAGGGTTTTGCCAGTAACGACTAAACACAACATCACCTTTGGCTTGGATTTCACCGTCTTCAGCAATACGAACTTGGACGTCTGGTAATACCAAGCCGGCCGAGCCAAAACGACGTTCTTCTAGCCGATTAACTGTTAACACCGGAGAGGTTTCGGTGAGGCCGTAACCCTCTAGCGCAAATATGCCCATTTTTTCCCAGTCACGAGCAATTGCTGGCGGAATAGGCGCACCACCGGTCACAACATAACGAAGATGACCTCCAAGCCGTTTATGAACAGGACGAAATATAAGACGGCGCCATTTTAACGGAAGATATGGTGCTATTTGAAAAGACCATGCTAAGCTCCGAGCTTTACCTTGTTGCTTAGCTGTCTGGTATATCTGTTCCATAAACAACGTCAATAGCTGTGGTATAGCCAACATGGTAGTAATATGATTTGAGACAAGCGCACTCGTAATCGCTGAGGGCGTAATGGAAGTTACGTAGTAAACAGTCGATCCACTCGCAAGTGCCACCAAACAACCTCCGGTCAACTCATACATATGTGAAAGCGGTAAAACTGACAAGAACCGCCAATTCGGATCGACGTTGATAGCGGTAGTAGCTCTATTAACATCGGCTAGTATATTGCGCTGGGTTAAGACAACACCTTTGGGCGCTGCTGTCGTGCCTGAAGTAAAAACAATGACAGCTGTTTCATGTCCGCTTAAGGGGTGACGTGGTCGATGGTCAAAATGTACAGTTATTAATTTTTGTAGATTATCGAGAATATATGTTTCAGGATGCTTATCAAGTTCGGTCATTACATATTTGCCACGAAAGATACGAACCGGTTGGACTTTTTGAATGATTCGTTCGGCTACAGCACTTGAGCTGCGAACATCAACGGGGACCACAATAATACCGAGCAACTGACTACCGAGAAACAGCTGTACCCACTCGGGCGAGTTGCCTGCAATAATCATGATGCGATCATCAGCGCGTACACCACTGTCTCGAAGATAATGAGCCGTCTGATAAATTAACCTCATTAGCTCTTTATAGGTATACTGCTCAGTCCGAATGAACGGTGTTATGCTGAGAGCCAATCTGTCATTATTTTTCTCAAAATCAGCAATAAATTGGCCAAAGTGTTGATATTTCACCTCTTTCCTCCAAACGCCACCGCTATAGCATAATCTCCATGATGAGAAATTGATACCTCTAGCGTCATACCTGAGGGTAAACGAGCAAGACGAGACCCATTGGGCTGTATTTCTATAACTATTTCTTTCCAGTACCCTGGTTTTAGTGCAGCTGCTTTCATTACCGCCTCTTTGGCCGCCCACAGACCAGCTAGATGTTCAGGTTGTCGGTTCACAAGTTCTTTGAGTGTAAATGTGCGTGTCAGGAAATGATCGCCACCAATTTCGAGTTGCTTTTGAAACTCTGGTAAATAAACAAGGTCAATCCCTACCATAGGGACAATTGTATACTGAATCAAGCAGCAAAGTGAGAATTAAAAAGTGAGAGTTAACAAGAACGACAGCACAAGTTAATCAAAATTGGGCTAAAGCCAAAAAAATTACTTGCGAGAAAATAACGTCGGCGTTACTATGAAGTAAGCCTTGAGGCACTTAATATGTCGTTACTACACATTATCAGTTTTTTATATGTTAACGGCAGCACTAAGGAGACCATCTAGGTAACTCTTAGACAAACATTATAAATAATAGTCGAAGCCGCTATAAATGCTAGCTATGAGGAATAGCGGACAGGGGGGACAGCTTAAAAAGCCGCCATGGTTCAAAGTGTCCAAAAACCCGGGATGCTCAAAGAGCCTATGCGACGGGAATTCTTTATTTCCTATTAAAGGAGAGCCCAAAAAACATTAATAAATCGGGTTAAGGAGGTACACTATGAACAGTAATAGCTGGGTTACACCGCACATCGACAACATCTTGTGGCTGTCAAAGGTTGCGGGACCATATCCAGCGAGTCGCGAAGATATTGAACAAGCTGCAGTTGATTGGCTGTTCAGCAATGCTACGTTGGATTTTTTGAATCTCTTTAGTCCAACTGAAATATTTATGAGTCGAGAAGATTTCGTAAAACGTTGTGAAGAATTGGAAAAAACACTGCGAACGAAAAGCAGACAGAGCATTACTCCTGACCTTATCCAAACACAGGCTTAAAAATAATACTAGTCTTGGGGACTTCGGACAGTTTCTGGCGGCATTTCCCGCTCATCATAAACTAATAATTCAAGCTCTTCTGCTTGAGCGAGAAAATCATCCGGATCAACGAAAGTAATTTCCTTTCCAAACAGAGACAAAAAAGCAACAACTTCCTCAGGAAAGCCATTCTCTCTGGCAATTCGGAGTAGCTCGTCACGACTGACTGGATACAAATCTACTTGGCAAATAAGATCGCTGAGATGATTTAAATTGAGAAGTCCTTGCATGTAAAGCATAAATTACTCCTTATAGCTCTTTTTTGCTATTAAACTATTAAAGTATACTCTCTATTTTTTCACTGAGAGCATGGCATGGCTATAACTTAATTCTCTCGCTCAATGTGTGATTTATCACGTTCTGGTGATTTGTTGATCATAGGGATCGCAAGTCTCCGCTTGGCATGGGTCGAGACAATAATGACAGCCAGAATACCCAAGAAGGCCAGGTAGACAGAACGATCGATAACGTTCGCTGCTACGATATCAGCGCTTGAAATATGGTGCAGTTTTTCGCTAAACACTAAAAATGATTCCCGTATACCGATGGCTCCGGGAGTCAACCCGACGAATAAAGCCAAGTTTGCTACCCCTGTGTAAGCAAGTGTCTGTTTAAATGCAATATGACTATTAACGTCGTGAAGCTCTAAAAAGTAAATACCAATTTGGATGATAGCCTGAATAACAGTTGCCAGCATCATGAAAGCTAAGGTACCCAAATCTATGTTAAGATCAACTTTGTCCTTAGAGCGATACATAAAATAAAGTTGCACTACACCATAGCCAATAATGGTTACCAGGATTGCCCCCACTAGAGTAAGGAACCATGGTAAGCGACTACCTGCCATTATTAATACAACACTAACCACACCGTAACAACCGTAGTATATAAGCGTCGCTAAGATGAATTTTCGAATAGACAAACGATAATACTTTTTCAGGTAAGCAGCTCTTAAGCCCGGTCCGGCTTGGCCAATAACAAAAAAGTTAATAAACAAGGAATACATATTAAGCAAGAAATTATCATGTGTCGGCATATGTATTCGGCATATTCTCAAACTAGCCCATAGTATAAGCGCCAAGGCTCCGAGCATAATCGCATACAGGCCAAGCAGCCAGCCGATTAAGGAAGGTGAGGTATGGGCAAGATGCGTAATGAGATAGGTATGACCTAAGAGATAATTGACAAATATGACGATAGTAACAATAACTATAGTGACGCCGATAAGTATTTTAAGGTGCTTCTTCATATATCCTTGCATTTTTAATCGCTCGCATTAGATATCAGTATACGAGGTAGTACTTTGTATTAAAATATAAATAATTCAGCTTGATCAAAGTTGTCGGGTTATACTATGGCAAAGATACAATGAAACGTATACAGACTTTTAATCAATTGATAGGTTCACGGCGGTTTTTCCAATTTATACTCATTTTCTTTATATTTGAGGCTACCTGGATTGCTTTCTCGGCAGCATACCCGCAGGCCTTTGATGAGAGTTTCCACTTTGGCCTCATCAAGCTGTATTCCCATTACTGGTTACCGTTTCTAACCAATCAGCCCCCGCATTCTAACGTGTATGGTGCCGTTACACGTGATCCTTCATACCTATATCACTACCTTATGAGCTTCCCCTACCGCGTGATCGCTCTGTTTGTGCATAGCAAAATCGGGCAGGTTATCTTGCTTCGACTCATAAACGTCGCTATCTTTGCATACGGTATCATGTTATTGCGTCGAGTATTACTTAGAGTCAAGTTATCACCGCAGCTCGTTAATGTCAGCCTTTTTCTGTTCGTCCTAATACCAGTGGTACCACAGCTGGCTGGCCAAATCAACTATGACAATACAATCATCCCTCTGGTTGCTGCGGCCTGTCTTCTGGCTTTTGATGCCATAGACCAAATAAGAAACAAACGTCCATCAACCCGTACGCTGCTCATGCTTTTTATTCTCTCTGTCTTTGGTTGTCTCGTTAAGTATGAATTTATGCCGGTCAGTGCAGCTATTTTCTTGTTTCTACTCTATAGCGCCCACCACTCATTCCGTGGAAACATAGGTGCACTTTTTACAAAACTTAAAGCGGACTGGCATGATCAATCACGTTGGATGCAGGTTATACTAGTCAGTTTGGTAGTTATTTCGACAGGAATGTTAGTCCAACGTGACGGTGTTAACTTGGTAAAATATCATACTTTCTCACCAAACTGTTCGTCGGTCTTAAGCGTCAATGCATGCAAAGCCTACACTGTTTGGGACCATGATTATAAATCTCACAAATTAGTTGTGGAAAAGGTAAATAAGGTTAACTCTAATCCTTTGTACTACGTTTCAGAATGGATATATTGGCTATGGTACCGCTTGTTCTTCGCCATTAATGGACCAAGTAGTAACTACAAGAATTATCCACCACTGCCACTACCTAGTGCAGCTTTTATTGTCATTGGTTTAACCGGCCTGGCGGCTGCTATTAAGTGGCGTCGTCGTATTTTCAGGAACAATCCTTACATTATGTTGTTCGGTATAATAGCCATTTTCTATCTTGTCGCTTTGTTTGCCGAAGGTTATTTGACATATGAATATACCGACGTATTGGAACTTATGAATGGGCGCTACTTATTGCCCATCTTACCTTTGGCGGCTGCTATTATAGGCAGTGCACTATCTATCGCACTTCGGAAATCACCACGTTTGAAAGTAGTAATTGCAATCGGAGCAATCATGCTCTTTTTACAGGGTGGAGGAGTTTTGACCTTCATAGCTCGTAGCGATAGCAGCTGGGATTTCAATAACCCTACTGTCGTCAAGGTTAATAACGTGGCACGACATATTACCAACCCCATTCTACTAAACGGTAAAAGCCATTATTCCACGCCATTGTGGTTCTTTAATTGAAGGTAATTTTTATTCCTCTTTAGAGTGCGTTTGCTTACTCTTATACTCCATGTTTCTAATAATATCTAGGCTATCTTCAATGAGTGAGCGATTAATGCGTATAAGATCAGCTACGAAACCAAGGGTAAAAGCAATGAAAGAAGCATTGAGTAACACAGCGCCAATAATGAGAGATTGCAAATGGTGAGGTCCGTTGGCATGACTAGTTGTAATATCGAGGTACACATAGTGCAAAAAGGGGATGGCACCGGCAATGAGAAGGATAATGCCAAGTGTTACAAAAATACCGTATGGGTTATACATCATGAATCCACGCATAATTGCTATACCAGATCGCCGGGCGTGTCCCAAGTTTGACTTCATCAATCGAGAATCACGGGTCTTCGGATTGGTCTTAATCGTGATTGTAGCAATAGCTTGTCGTTTATTACCGGCCTGAATAATAGTTTCCATACCAAAGCTGTAGCGCGTGATAAGGTTTAATTCGATGGCAGCTTGTTTTGAGTATGCCCTAAAGCCAGAAGTGCCATCAGGAACATTAGTGCCAGCAGCCTTATTAAGTACCCAGGTACCTACCTTCTGCAACAGCTTTTTGGAAGCCGAGAAGTGTTCGATACTGGTAATTTGACGATCAGCAATAACAATATCCGCTTTACCGTCCTGAATGGGACGTATCAGATCAGGTATACGTTCCTGTGGGTACTGATTGTCGCCGTCAGTAAGAACAATAATGTCCGCTCCTAGTTCGAGAGATTTGCGAATGCCATCCCTGAAAGAAAAGGCTAGTCCTTTGTTCTTAACATGGTGTACGAAGTGCTTAACACCGAGGCGTCTGGCGATCTCTACGGTATTATCCGTGCAACCATCATCAACAATAATTACCTCTATCTCATCAATACCAGGAATTTTTTTGGGGATAGTCTCAAAGACGAGCGGTAATGTCTCTTCTTCGTTCAGACAAGGGATGAATATAACAAGTTTCACAGCTTTGTTGTTGTCGATAGTTTTTTCGCCTTATTATGAGAATTGGCCTTTTTGGCCCTCGGCTTTGCCAAGTTATGGAGCTGGCCTTGCCGCCATTCTGACTTAGCCGGGATTTTCGAACGGTCAATCCGATGAGCATATTTGTTGGTAATGTCTCTAACTTCTGCCAGAAGACCCTGCGAGAGAGTAGTGGGGTTGAGACCAAGATTCAAAAAATGATTATTGTCGACTGCTAATTGATTCTCAGCCGCTTCAAAACGAGGGTTTGGCAAATGCTCAATCTTAGCGCCGGTGACTTTTGCAATGAGATTAGCCAGCTCTTTTACCTGAAAAATTTCAGTTACTTGGTTAAAGATAACAGGGCGTTCACCTCGACGAGGCGGATGAGCGATAGCTAGTTCAATACAACGAACGGTATCACGGATATGAATAAACGCCCTTGTTTGACCACCGCTACCGTGAACGGTTAGGGGATATTTAATAGCGGCTTGCATTAAGAAACGATTCAATACAGTACCATAATCACCATCGTAGTCAAAACGGTTGATAAGTTTTTCATCCAGACTGGTCTGTGATGTTTGGGTTCCCCAGACAATACCTTGATGCAAATCAGTCACACGAATACCGTCATTTTTGGCATAAAAAGCAAGAATAAGCTGGTCAAGTGTCTTCGTCATGTGGTAAACAGAACCCGGATTGGCAGGATGCAAGACTTCTCGAGCAATTTCTCCTTCTGGTGTATCAACTTTAATAGACAGGTAGCCTTCCGGTATAGGAGCAGAGCCAAACCAGCCGTAACCATAGACCCCCATGGTGCCAAGGTGCACAACATGGGCATCAGTACCGCTTTCAACAAGAGCGCAAAGTAAATTATGCGTTGCATTTACGTTATTATTGACCGTATAGCGCTTAGTCATTGATGACTTCATAGAATAGGGTGCGGCTCGTTGTTCAGCAAAGTGCACAATAGCGTCTGGCTGATGTTTTTTGAGTATGGTTAATAGTCCACTATAATCCTTAGCAACGTCTAAAAACTCAAAGTCTATTTTTTTACCTGTTAATTCTCGCCAGGTCATAAGACGCTCAGTAACACTTGCAATAGGAGTGAGAGATTGTACTTCGAGTAGCACATCAATTTGTCGTCGACTAAGATTATCGACAATTACAACATCATGACCTTTATCCGATAGGTGCAATGATGTCGGCCACCCACAGAAACCATCACCGCCGAGAACAAGTATTTTCAAGTCAACCTCCTCTTTGTATTACCATATGCAATGTATTAAAGCATGGATGAGCTAAAATTGCACTCCTGATTGTGCATTTTTTACAGCTGACACTAAGTTTATAAGAAGAAAACAGGGCCTATTATGCCACGCTGAAATGGCTACTGAGGAGACATATAATAAACAACGTTGCCTTCTGAACCCATCGAGGTAATAGTATTGGCCTCCATATCACCATTGCCGGTAGCGGGGTCAATGGTTGCCGAATCACCATAAATGAATGTAGGTGATTTGCCGCCACTCACAACAATCTCAACGTGTCCGCCTGCATAATCAAAAAATGCTACGTCCCCCGGTTGGGGATTATAACTACCGGCATCATGAATATTAAAACCCATATACTGAATATCTGGAGCAATATTCTCATCCCAACCATCATAGTTTCCATTTGAGAACGGATAGCCTGCCTCTTTATACACATAACTGACAAAGTCAGCACACCACTCTTCATATGGAGCGCCACCTGTATAAGCCGTCAACAGTGTTTCGTGACTAGGAACACCTGATTGCCAACGCGTCCACTCTTGCTCGGCATAGCAAGCGACTTTTTCGCCTTCACTCGCTTGAGTACTGCAGTCGGGCGTCTGACTAGTCACCCAGCTTTCATAGTCTTGGGAGAGATAGCTACAAGATGCTAAAACCAGCTGTTGACCAGTTTGACCATTTGGTAAACTGAGACATAATCTACTATTTGGGTTTTCAAAGCCAGTTTTGTCTCTTAACCATACTTGACCAGATGCCTGGACGCATGGCTTCAATTCGATGCTATCACCGACAACTGTACCGTTACTCTTTACACTGAGACAACTATTATCATGCTTAATAAGTCCAACTCCGACTGTCCAGTCTTGGGCACTCGTATCATTGCATCCCCAGCTGTCAACCACAGCACCAGGAGCAGTACTATTGGTATGATCATCCAAGCAGTAGCCACTGATGCCAGACTTAATAGCGGCAGCATTGGCTGGCGCCGCATGACTGGTGACACTACGAAGAAATATAAAACCCACTAACGCCACTATAACGACCAGGGTCACACGCGAACTGATTCCGCGTTCATCCAGAATATGAAATAAAAACCCGTGACGCATATTTGAGATTATTGTCTTGATTAAAAATAATGAAGCTGAGGCTATCCTTTACTTTTTTGTTTTTATATCCCTTTTAATAGTAGTAAAAATTAGAAAAGCACGCAAGTAGCTGATATAGCCTGTCGCACCAAAATAGAAATGTCCTGAATTCTCCAAAATAGAAATGTCCGGTTTTGCTATCCTCCATGGATTAAATAATGGAGGAATAGTTAGTGCCAAAAACAATAGAAC
>JAJZAF010000010.1 GCA_021799595.1 bacterium
AGCAAAAGTGAGAGAGGAGCTCAAGCCTTAGCGACTGTTCTATCCATCTGCACCACCACCCGGCGGATGAACCCGACTAACTACTTCAAAGCCCTGGCCGCTATTGGGTAGGGTGGGAGCACTTACTAAAGCAGAAGTTGATTTAAGCTTTTTTCAGTCTTAAAACTAGTTCATGACCATCGATACGCACCGTTTTTGTAAAGGATCCATTAGCCGATATCTTAGTGAGGGCAGTAGTAAGTGTTTCTTTTTTAATTACATCTAGAAGCTTAGTTTCTTCCATAACAGCTTGTAATTCTTTGGATTCTGTTTGCAACTGTAAAAGAATCCGGTCATTTACCTCTAATCCAGCCTGTTTACGAGCTTCTTGGATATTACGAACAACTTCTCTCATGACACCTTCTTGTCTAAGCGCCGGCGTCAGTGTAAGGTTTAAAACAGCAACTGGATAACCTGTCATTGCTGTTCTGGTCCGCCATTTTTCAAGCTGCTCGGTCTGCATATCTGTTTTTTGACTATGGCGAATATGTACTTGCTTAACATTGAGTTCCTCAAAAATAATTTCTTTGAGTTCATTATTGAGAAAATTATGTTTATCATAGACACTAACCGACTCTAGTGGTTGACGTACCTTCAAGCCGGCGTCAGCTCTTTGAGCTAGTCCTTCACTAATTACCTGTCGTACAAATTCCATATGTTCTAATGCTAGTTCGTCAATGTGGCCATTGCTTGGCCAATCAAGTAGGTGAACAGATGTACCACCAGTGAGTTTTCTATATAATTCTTCAGCCAAAAAGGGAGTGAACGGAGCCATAACTATAGAAAGCTGTGTAAGGACATAGTGAAGCGTTCGATAAGCATCCAGTTTATCCTTGTCATCTTCAGACTTCCAATAGCGTCTCCGGCTCCGCCGCACGTACCAGTTGCTGGCATCATCTACAAAAGGCAGGACAGCTTTTAAAGCGTTCGGCAAATCATAAGCCTGCATATGGGTATCAATGGTCTGATTCAGCTGGTGCACTCGACTGACGATCCAAATATCAAGAGGATTGGTGAGCGAAGGGGTCGGATCATCAAGCTCACCATTCCATTCCCACTGATCTATGTCTGCATACAGGGTAAAGAAATCATACATATTCCAAATCATAGCCAACTTTCGAGCAATATCCGCAACTTCTTTATCTTGCATAGAGAAGTCTTCTCCACTCAAAAGCGGTGAGCTGAGAAAGAGAAACCGCAGCGCATCAGCACCGTAACGATCCATCAATATATTAGGGTCAGTGTAATTACCATAGCTCTTGCTCATCTTTCGACCATCATTACCAGCAATAGTACCGTGCACCAAAGCTGTCCTAAATGCAGGACGACCAAAAATACCAACGCTAATAGCATGGAGATAATAAAACCAGGCACGCACTTGAGCCACGTATTCAACAATAAAATCACCGGGGAAATTCTCTTCAAACTTCTGGATATTTTCAAAAGGATAATGAAATTGCGCAAAAGGCATCGAACCACTTTCAAACCAACCGTCTATAACCTTATCAATACGACTGTACTCTACCCCATTTATACTGAACCGAACCTTATCGATCCAGGGGCGATGATAATCTTCTAACTCAATGCCAGAAAGTTTTTTGAGTTCGGCATAACTACCGACTACCTTAATGTGCTCATTGCCCTCCTTATCAAGGCCTTTCCAGACCGGCATGGCAGTTGCCCAAAAACGATCACGACTAATATTCCAATCCGGTGCTGTTTGTACGGTTTTAGCAAAACGTCCCTGTTTAATGTGTGTCGGGAACCACTCAATAAAATGATTCTGCTCTAGCATTTCTTGTCTTTGGCCGTCAATATCCATAAACCAGCTCGGATGCGCCCGGTACATAAGACGCGTACCGCAGCGGTGGCAGTATGGATAGCTGTGTCGAATGTAATCAATTTTCCAAACGATGCCCTGTTCCTTTAATACCTTGGCAATATTTTTGTTGACATCCCACACTTGCTGACCTTGCCATTGACCTTCTGTATAGATGCCGCTGTCATCAAGAACAGACACAATCGGTATGTGATATGTTTTGGCTAAAGCATAGTCTTCTTCACCGTAAGCCGGAGCTAGATGGACAATACCGGTACCTTCATCAAGATTAACGTAGTCGGCATGCCATATGCGGTGAGCATTCTCCCCACGATCAGTAAATAAGGGGTAGTAACACTGACCAACGAGCTCTTTGCCCTTGAAAGTTCTTAGAACAGTATAATCAATAGGCTGATGTTTTTCATCTCTCAGAACAGTTTTTAATAACTTATGCGCCAAAATAAGTATTTCCTTGCCAACACGCACCTCGGCATAGTCGGCGTTAGCATCCACCGCCACTCCTGCATTAGCCAGAAGTGTCCATGGTGTTGTAGTCCAGGCGAGCAGGCTAGCTTTAGTTCCAACCAGCGGTATTTTTACATACACTGATGGGTCAGTAACATCACGGTATGAGTTGTCCATGGCCACTTCAGCCTTAGCGATTGGTGTAGCATCGCGAATGCAGTACAAAAGCACCTTTTCTCCTTCGTAAATCTTACCAGCCTCATAAAGTTGCTTAAAAGCCCACCAGACCGATTCCATGTACTCCTTGTCCATAGTTTTGTAGGCACCTTTAAAGTCTACCCAGCGACCAATTCGATCAATAGTTTCTTCCCACTCGCTACCGGTCTGAACCATGTTAGCTCGGCAGGCGTTGATATAATCCTCCAAGCTAATTTTCGTACCAATTTCTCGTCGGTCTGCGATGCCCAATTTTTTCTCTGTATATACCTCAGCTGGTAATCCATGACAGTCCCAACCCCAGACACGTTCAACCCTTTTCCCCTTCATGGTCCAATAACGCGGTACAGCATCTTTAACCGTACTGGTCAAAAGAGTGCCATAATGTGGCACACCAGTTATGAAGGGTGGCCCATCATAAAAAATATAAGAATTAGTCACTAGACGATTGCTAATCGACTTTTCAAATATCTGGTTATCTTTCCAGTACCGAACAAGTTCTTTCTCGTAAACGAGCACTGGTCGGCGACTATTTTTATAAAACTTCATGAGGATTTAGGTCTCCTTCTCTCCGGCGTCTTTACTCATGCTACTACAATCGATAGCAGCCGGATCCATCTGACGCGGTAGACGGAGGTACCATCCAGTTTACTTTGAGCTTATGCTCATAAAGCACTCAGTTACGGCTGTAACGGGCCTCCCCGGTGAGATCTACTTGGTCTTCCTTAGACTGTTCTGCTCACTCCTTGTGGTTGATAGCCACTCATAGCGGATTTACCAAATTGTTGTCCTGTATTGTATCACGTTTCACACATGCGCGTAAGCGATAACGTCATCTACGCGTGGCAAGGCTGAGCCCTGCCAAAGCTTTTGTAAATATCCATCTGACTGTAAAACCAGTATAGCCGGATATTCAACAACGTCATAGAGAGCAGCTGTAGCACTACCATCACGTGTATCAATGTTAAGCACCTCTAGTGGCTGGTCATCATGGTAAATCTGATAGTTCCGGATAAAGTCCTCAACTGTTAGACTATACTCTGAATTAGGACGATATAATATTACCACTCTCATAGAGGCAGTGTACCATACGGAAGAGCGGCAATGCTACATGCCCCTGCCATTCAAACTCAGCTACAACCAGTGGTACTACCACAACTGGTACAAACATAGCAGCTACCAGACCGCTGCGTTTGATTTCCGCAATTATAACAAAGCGGTGCAGCCATTTGAGCATCTGACAGTACTACTGCTTTAGTAGCCACTACTTCACTGGCCTGTTGAGCAGACTCATCAACTGGTAGATCCCTAGCCACTGTAGGCTTCGTTGTCTCTAAAAGCATTGTCTGGGTTTCGTCGGGCATATCATCGATCGAAGCCATGCCAAGCTCTAACCGATCATCAAAACTGAGATATGTCAGGGCTAGACGACGAAAGATGTAATCGACCAGACTAGAAGCGGTACGGATATCTGGATCATCGGTAATACCAGACGGGGCAAAGCTCATATGACTTAGACCCTTAACATAAGTTTTCAGGGGAACTCCATATTGCAAGCCATAACTCACTGAACGGGCAAAAGAATCCATCAGACCGGCCAATGTAGAACCCATTTTGGCAATATTGATGAAAACTTCCCCAGGTGTACCGTCTTCATATTCACCTACTGTCACATAGCCATGACTATCAGCTACTGTAAAAGAGAAAGTCTTGGCTGCTCGTACTTTTGGTAGCGACCGTCTAACTGCGCCTTTCACTACAAAAGCCTCATTGCTTGCTTCAGATAACTCTGATGCTGATTGTACTGTCTCCCCTTCTTTTTTAGCCATACTAAGTGGCTGAGCAACCTTACAGTTGTCACGGTAAATGGCAATGGCTTTCAGTCCCATTTTCCAAGCATCGATGTGCAATTGTTCAATATCTTTCACACCAACACTTTCAGGCATGTTAACAGTTTTACTAATAGCTCCGCTGATGAACGGCTGAACGGCTGCCATCATTTTGACGTGGCCAAGATAATGAATGGCATTATCTCCCATTGAGCAGGCAAAGACTGCTTCGTGTTCTTTCTTTAGCCCTGGAGAGCCAAGAATACTTTTCTCTTCATCAATATACTTGACAATAGCCTCAATTTGCTTCGAACTGTAACCAAGAATTTTGAGAGCCCGCGGGACAGTCTGATTGACAATACTCATTGTGCCGCCACCTACTAGTTTCTTTACTTTTACTAAACCAAGATCAGGCTCTATGCCAGTAGTATCACAATCCATCATGAGACCTATGGTTCCGGTTGGCGCCAACACACTTGCTTGAGAATTACGGACACCGTACAGATCGCCAAGCTCGACAGCTTCGTCCCAGGCATTTGCAGCCGCACTGAGTAATTCTTCCGGCACCAGACTGGCATCAATCTTTGACACTTCTGCTCGATGCATACGTAGCACATTCAGCATAGCCTCTCGATCTTTTGCAAAACCGGCAAATGGTCCAACTCGGTTTGCCAACCGAGCACTTGTCGCATATGAGTGACCAGTAAGGAGAGACGTTATAGCGGCGGCTATGGCTCGGCCTTCACCAGAATCGTAGGGCAAACCGAGTGCCATTAGAAGTGCGCCAAGATTAGCGTAGCCAATTCCTAGTTCACGATATGCTTTTGCATTCTTAGTGATCTTTTCTGTTGGATATTCACTATATCCAACTAGTATTTCCTGAGCTGTAAAAATTAATTCAACCGTGTGGGTAAATGCTTTGATATCAAAGGTATTGTCTTCTTTGAGGAATTTCAAAAGATTGAGACTAGCCAAGTTACAGGCTGAATTATCGAGATGCATATATTCACTGCAAGGATTAGAACCGTTAATTCGTCCGGCTTTTGGAGCAGTATGCCAACTGTTAATAGTGGTATCAAATTGCATACCCGGATCGGCACATTCCCATGCCGCCTCGGCAAATTGCCGGAACAGATCGCGAGCTTTGACCTTTTTTACCACCTTACCTGTAGTCACGGCCTTCAGTTGCCAGTCTTTGTCTGCTTCTACAGCCTGCATGAAATCATCGGTCACTCGAACCGATATATTGGCATTCTGGTACTGGACACTAAAAGCATCTTTACCGTCTAAGCCCATATCCCAACCAAGAGCCTGTAGATCACGGGCCTTGCGTTCCTCAACTGCCTTACTCCAGATAAACCTCTCAATATCTGGGTGATCAATATTCAATATAACCATTTTGGCAGCCCGTCGAGTTTTGCCACCACTTTTAATGGCACCAGCGCTTGCATCAGCGCCACGCATAAAACTCAAGGGACCCGAAGCAGTACCGGCACTTTTCCCAAGCGGTTCTACACTGGAACGGATTGGGCTAATATTTATACCGCTGCCGCTGCCGCCTTTAAAGATCATTCCTTCTTCAACGTACCAGTTTAAAATAGATGGCATGGTGTCTTCAATGCCCAAGATGAAGCAAGCACTAGCCTGCTGAGCACGTCCTGGCACACCAATATTGAACCATACGGGACTATTGAAAGCTGCTCGCTGCGTCGCTAAGACATATTTAAGTTCTTCGCGGAAGTTTTCGGCTTCGACTTCGTTCGTGAAATAACCTTCTTGAACGCCGTGTTTAGTCACTGTGTCAACAACTCGATCAATCAGTTGTTTGAGCGAATACTCACGACTTTTGGTGCCAGGAGTACCGGTAAAATACTTTTGAGCTACGATATTAATAGCATTCAGTGACCACCCTTCTGGAAACTCAACGTCGCGTTGTTCAAATACCGGCGTATTTGTCATAGGATTTTTGATGATAGAATCACGCTTTGACCATTTTAGCTGATTATAAGCTTTACTTTTTGCAGGGGTAAAAAGTCGTGCCACCCCTAGAGCAGTTGTTTGCTGTGCCATAATATTTCCCTTTTCTCCCTGTTTCAGGACATCTCCTAACACGTCTCGAAACAGAATTGGTATTGTGTTAATTTTTAATGTTTGTTTAGAGTTCCTCGGAAAGATAACTGGCTCTCAAATTCAGTTTTCTTTCCGACTGCGAGCTCTCTACGAATTCCGCCTTATATTATTTAGGCCAGAAACCGAAGACAACTGTCAAAGCTCAGGCTTTGACCTCGTTGACTATATGCTTACCCTGCTTGACTAAAGACAACTCTTGCTCAAAACCAGCAATGTCCTTAAAACGTCGATAGACGCTTGCAAAGCGCACATAAGCAACTTCATTAAGCCGAGCGAGTTGATCCATGACAAGTTCACCGATGCGCTTGGAGTCTACCTCCTGCTCGCCACAAGCATAGAGCTCCTGCTCTATAGAATCAACGAGTTTCTCTAGCTCCAGACTGGTTACTGCTGTCTTTTCACAAGCTCGATAGAGCCCTGCCAGCAGCTTGGTACGGTTAAACAGCTCACGTTTACCATCACTCTTGATGACGATAAGCTGCGGTCTTTCTACCCGCTCATACGTTGTAAATCGCTGTCCGCACCGATTACACATCCGGCGACGACGGATTGCTTGGCCTTCTGCAACGTCCCGCGATTCAATTACTTTGATATCGTCGCTTTGACATTGAGTGCATTTCATGCCGCCTCCTTAATTATTTGTAAGGTTCTTCTCCCTGTTTCCCATTGGTTCCTGATGGATTCTCAAAGAGATATCCCTTACCATTAAATGTGCTCAGCTTTTCTTATATGTTTAGTGTGAATTTTCCACATATAGTGCTGTGTTCCTTTAATATAGCCCCACGTGTAGCGTTTTGCAAGACTTTTTTCGCTGTATTATTTAATACAAACTATTCGTCTTCGGCAATGTCTTTATTGCTCTCAGCTTCTTTTCGACGTCGGCCGAAACGGCGCAAAAATGACGGTTTTTCCAGTTCATCTTCCAGACTACTACTAACAATACTGCCTTCATCAATGCTAGATTGTTCTTCTTCCGTGTCTTTCTCTGCACTTTTCTTCTCGTCATTATCTTCATGCCCTTCTTTATCTTCATCGATAGACCAGATATTTTGCATTGGCGTTTCGTCACTTGTAAAATCGGAAGGGGTTTCACTATCACTGAGGTCCATATTAATTTCGGATAACGCTTTCTCGTCTTGCTTTGTCGTCTTCGGCGTACTTAGATCAGGGCCCTTGTGTGAGCTTCGAGCAGTGAATTCGGTCTCGCGCTTGGCATAATACGAAGCATCGAAGCCAGTGGCAACGACGGTAATAATAACTTCTCCATCCAGATCAGGATTAATAGTGGCACCAAAGATTATATTGGCATCAGGATCTGCTGCACTTGTGATTGTTTCGGCGGCAGCATTAATCTCATGCATGGATAGATCGTGGCCACCAATAACATTAAACAGTACTCCACGAGCACCATCAATGGAAACTTCCAGCAGTGGCGATTCGATTGCCTGTTTTGCAGCATCCACAGCCCGGTTTTCACCGCTTGCCCGACCAATGCCCATCAGAGCTGAACCGGCATTTGTCATAACTGTCTTAACGTCGGCAAAATCTAGGTTGATCATGCCATGAACAGTAATAAGATCAGATATACCTTGTACTCCTTGTCGTAGCACATCATCAGCCACCTTGAAAGCCTCCATAAGGGGTGTATCTCTGTCAATGGTCTGAAGCAAACGATCATTGGGAATAATAATGAGAGTATCGACAGCTTTACGTAACTTTTCAATTGCCACATCTGCGTTTTTGCGTCGCTTCTCGCCCTCAAAGGCGAACGGTTTCGTGGCAAAGCCCACTACAAGCACACCAAGCTCTTGTGCAACTTCAGCTACAATATGACCGCCACCGCTACCAGTACCACCTCCGGCACCTATAGTGACAAAGACCATATCGGCACCGTCAATGACTTTCCGAATATCGTCACGTGATTCTTGGGCCGCCATTTCACCCAGAGCTGGATCAGCCCCAGCGCCCAGCCCTCTAGTAACATCTTTGCCAATGTGAAGTTTAACGTCTGCTTTGGAATGGTGAAGTGCTTGTGCATCAGTATTAATGGCAACAAATTGAACATTCTCTATGCCTGCTTCTACCATACGATTGATAGCAGCCCCACCAGCACCCCCCACTCCTATAACTTTTATTTGTGCGAATGTCTCTATAGCTGGCTCAACAACCTCCGGCATAGTAATCCTTCCAACTTTTCTTAACTTATGCTGCCAGTATACTCGTCCATCAGACTAAGTTCAACAAATTTATACGGGGAAAACGATCTTATGCGTGTTGGCTATACAGCATAAAGTTTTTTTGTGCAGCTAGCAAATGTTTGTACCATTTAAGCCTTAAAATTCATACAATTTGTATTCAGCTACTATAACTTCTTAAAGAAAAGCGAAGTAAAAACATCAACGCTTAATCTTAGAAAGCACGCTACCAAGCATTCCTCGAGCATTTTGTGACGGTTTCATAGAAGGGTTTGGCAGCAAGGAAGGTAGAAGGAGCATATCCAGCAACATTAAACCAACAACTGTTACGTAGCCTGGATCAGATACGGTATCGACTAGTCCGCTAACGTTGTGAAGTTTACCTACGCGTGCCGCTAACTCTAGTCTCTGGCGAGCAAAATCATCAATACCAGCGAGTTTAGCTGTGCCGCCAGTGATGACGACACCCCCTGGCAACTTCCGTGAACGTTTAATTTTTTGGAGTTCTTTATCAACATACTCTAAAAGCTCTTCGACACGTGCTTCAACAATGTTGTAGATTTCTTCAAAATTAAAGCTATGGCTTTCGTTGTTAGCTTTAACGATCGCCGTTGTTTTATGGACGTCCGATCGAAGCGTTGCGTGTTGTAATTTTACTTTTTCAGCAATATCCAAATCTGTTTTGAGACCAATAGCAAGATCATTGGTAATATGCTGTCCACCAATTGGAAGTACAGCAACATATTGAACCTCGCCGTCTTCAAAAACAATGAGATTGGTCGTACCCGCACCGATATCAATGAGTACTGTGCCGGCTTCTCGTTGCTGACGTCCTAAAACTGCCTCAGCTGCCGCCAAACCCGATACGGTATGGTGGGTTGGATAAATTTCAGCCTTTTCGAGAGCCATGTCAAGGTTACGCAAGTTAGGTGATGCAGCCGTGACAATATGTGCATCTACTTCTAGACGGACACCATGCATACCAACCGGATCTTTAATGTTGCGCTGGCCATCTAGGCTATAATTTTTAGCAAAAAATTGAATGATTTCTCTGTTTGGCGGTAAGCTGACTATTGTAGCAGCTTCTTCTACTCGTAGACGGTCTTCAGGAGTAATTTCCCTATTTGCAGTACTTATGGCAATAACGCCCTCAGAATTTAAGCCACTAACATGCGAACCATTAACATTGACTGTGGCTTGTTTGATTGATTTACCGGAAATGCGCTCCGCCTCAGTTACGGCCTGAACAATGGCTTGGGCCACATCGTCCACATGCACTACTGTACCTCGCCGCATACCTTGGTTCGCTGCTTCTCCGTGACCAATAATTGAAGGAGAGTTGGCTTGGGAATCAAGCGTACCAACAACGCAGCGAATAGTACTGGTACCGATATCTAAACCAACGAATTGTTCAGGTTTCATCTGGGCCCCAGTATAGCGCTATTGTTTCATTGAAGGCAAATAGCTATCTCATTTACGCTTTCGTTAAAACTTCAGCACCCTCTTCGGTTATAAGGACCGTATGCTCAAAATGGGCAGCCCATGAGCCATCAACGGTCCGGATAGTCCAGCCGTCTGGATCTACCACTATTTGCTCGCTGCCTAAAGTTACCATTGGCTCAATTGCAATGGTCATTCCCTGTTTTAGCCAGGGACCTGTGTTATTTTTACCATAATTGGGAATATTTGGGTCCTCATGCACAGTATGACCAACGCCGTGTCCAACAAGTTGACGGATAATCCCATATTGGTGGCCACTGAGAGACCTCTCTACTGCAGCACCAATATCTCCTGTGCGAACATTATCATGTACAACCGCAATACCAACCTCTAAAGCCTTTTCTGTATCTGTCACAAGCTGGATATGCCTCTTTTGCTTGGGGCACTCGACAATTACACTAATCGCAGCATCTGTGATCATGTCACGATAACGTACACCGAAATCTAAACCGACTATGTCTCCTCGGTTAACAATCTTACTATAGCTTGGTATACCATGGACAATTTCATCGTTGACGGAGATACATATAACATCCGGAAATCCTTCATAATCTAAAAAGGCCGGCTCACCACCAAGACGTTTTAGTTCAGCAGCAGCCATGAGTGCCAACTCTTTTGTTGACATACCACTTTGTATCTCCTTCCTAAGCACTCCAAGTACTACGGCTAGCATCCGGCCGCCTTCTCGCATGGCATTGATTTCTCGTTTAGTTTTTATTCGTGTCATCATAAAGGAGTATCCCAAATTAGCTTGTTTGAGCTATTTTATCAAGGTAGTTAACCAGCTCTTTCTGAACTGTTTCAACCGAACGCTCTGCATTAACATCCACCACCTGTACACCATGCTGGCGCAACCAGTCAATAAGCGGTACGGTTGACTTTGTATACTCTTTAAAACGAGCTTCAATTGCAGCAGCAGTATCGTCAATACGGCCCCTATCAAGTAACCTCGCTCTGACAGCGTCATGAGACGCTCGGAGATGGATCGCCAGATCAAGGCCAAAGCGGCCGCGTTTAACTTGTTTCAGTAGCCATTCGGCTTGAGGAATAGTACGCGGGAATCCATCCAATATAATAAGAGCCTTATTGGTTATGCTTGCCAGCACTTTATCGACAATAGCGATGATTTCGTCATCATCGAGTAAATCACCTGCCAGCATACGCTTCCGCTGGGCGCCGGTTACATACATGCGCAACACATCACCCATTGAGATAAGATGTAAACCATAGCGATCAGCCAGCATTTTCCCTTGAGTACCCTTTCCCGAGCCAGCAATACCCATCAGCAAAATCATGATGCAAGTCTTTCCTTGACGATCCGAGCAATCAATGATCCATCGGCTGTCGGTCCAGCTTTTTGTTTCACTTGCCCAATAATTACTCCCATAGAAGGTGTGTCGGTTGTCTTTATCGCCTCTTCAACTAAATTAACAATGTCAGCTTCGTTGGGCTGAGCCGGTAAATACGCCTCAATGATAGCCTTTTCTTTTAGTTCAGCTTCTGCGCGCGTCTCATCACCTCCTTGGCGATATAGATCGGCACTTTCCTGACGCTTCTTTGCCTCCTTGGCAAGAACAATCATTACTTCATCGTCATCCAGTCCACTGTCACGTTTACCCTGCGCTACCTTGACATTCAATAGTGCGCTCTTAACTTGTCGTAATGTTGTAACACTTTGAGTATCTTTGGCTAAGAGAGCAGTTTTAATATCTTGCTCAAGACGTTGTTCAAGCATGATATTCTCAACGCTGTCCTAGTTTAATTCTCTTTAGTTTAAGGGCCTTTCTCTCCTGACGAAGAATTGCCTTACGACGACGCTCACGTTTATTCACTGGTTTTTGAAAGTATTGATTTTGTTTAACAACAGCAAGACTACCGGATTGTTGAACTTTTCGATTAAAACGACGCAGTAAATTCTCAGTCGATTCCTTAGTATCTTTACGGCTAACCTGTATCATAGTCCTGGCATTGTACTACAACAGGGGTTGAGTTGGCAAGCAGTTATCCGGTTACTCGTTTTTGCTGAACAGACCGTTGTGATTTTAGCACTATACTTTGTAATTCTCGGAGGATAGGAAATTGCTTATTGGTGGAATAAACCTTGGTATTACCTTGTCGTTCGCTAATTAGAAAACCAACTTTTTCCAATCGTTTCAGTTCTCGCTGAATATTACCAGCATCTTCTTTAATAAGCTTCGCCAGTCCTCGTACATGTGTTTTAAAATCTGGGTACTTAGCATAAATGACAATGATTTTCCGCCGTACCCTCGATGTAATAAAAACGTCTAACATTTCTTTCTATGACCTCATTGTTATCCAAACAACGATTTACAGTAGTATAGCTGTCCGTGAGTGCTTTGGCAATACCTTTTTCTGAACAAAGGTCTTATTCCACTAATGCATAGTAAGTAATATATTGGGTATCCCTTCATACAATTGTCCTATACTAAGACTATGTTCTACTACCATGTATGGGTCAGGAGTGGTCGTTATCACGGAAACGAACCTCTGACATACACTGCCAGCAGACGACTGAAACAAGGAACAATTGTAGAAGTTGAGCTACAACACCAAACTGTACTAGGATTTGTCAGTGGCCCTACGGCCAAACCTCGTTTCCAGACAAAAGAAATAAGACGCATCTTTGACTTCCCTGCCTTGCCGTCAGAGTTGATACGCTTAGCCTCATGGATCAAATCATACTACCCCGCTTCCATTGGCTCAATTGCACAGCAGTTCCTGCCTATCAAGTTATCCGAGAACTTGCTAACGACAGCTTATCTAACTTCTTTGCCAGCTCCGTTCACTGAGCAACTGCCTCCCCTTACCAATCAACAGGCAGTAGCCTTTAAAAGGATGCATGAACACAATACCTATTTGCTCCATGGTGTTACAGGTAGCGGCAAGACTCGTTTGTATATTGAATGCGCCCTCAAAACCATAGAAAGTGGAAAGAGTGTTATTGTTCTCACGCCTGAAATCAGTCTAGTTACCCAGCTCGCCAACAGTTTTCAAGAAGTATTCTCTCAACGAGTAATCATTCAGCATTCGCAACAAACACCCAAGGAACGCCGGCATGCCTGGCTGACGTGTTTGACTGCTACACAGCCTCTCGTCGTCATCGGACCACGTTCTACTCTTTTCAGCCCTCTCAACCGGCGGCCTGGTCTCATCGTACTTGACGAAGCCCATGAAACCGCTTACAAGCAGGAGCAATCTCCCCAGTACCAGACAAGTCGAGTGGCAGCCTATCTTGCCGGCCTGACACGAGCTAGTCTCATTTTTGGCTCTGCAACACCATCCGTAAGCGACTATTACCTGGCCGAGCAGAAGAGAAAACCCATCATTAGTCTTACTGATGTCCCTCTCAAACCTGCACCCCCACGCATAGAAGTAGTCGATCGTAAGGATCATACGCTCTTTAACAGATCACCATACCTCAGCCAAATACTCATTAATGCTATTTCTATCGCTCTTGCTCACCATAAACAAACACTTCTGTATTTGAATCGTCGCGGTACTGCCCGTCTGGTGCTATGTGAAAACTGCGGTTGGCAGGCATTATGTCCACACTGCGATGTGTTGTTAACATACCACGGCGATCAGCACCAACTGCGTTGCCATAGCTGCAGCTACCATCAACATACACCAGTTAGCTGTCCTGTTTGTTCTCATGCCAACATTCTTTTTAAATCTGCCGGCACTAAGGCCATTGTCGAAGAGGTTAAACGCTTGTTTCCAGCAGCTCGAATTGGTCGTTTTGATACCGACAATGTAAAAGCTGAACGATTTGAAAAACACTACAACGATATTAAATCCGGATCGCTGGATATCATTGTCGGCACGCAGCTGCTCGCTAAAGGTCTTGACTTACCAAAGCTAAGCACTCTGGGCGTCTTATTGGCCGACACTAGTCTGTACCTGCCGGACTTTTCTTCCCAAGAACGCACCTTTCAGTTGCTTACCCAGGTAATTGGCCGGATCGGCCGCGGTCATGTAGCCGGCCATGCTATCATACAGACCTACCACCCTGATCATCCAGTTATAGCTAATGCTATCGCTAATGACTATAAGGCCTTTTATGAGCATGAGCTGGCAGAACGTCACCAATTTAAGTTCCCACCATTTTGTTACCTTTTGAAAATTACATTCCGACGAGCCAGTCTTAAAAGCGTCCAATTGGCAGCCTCGAAACTGAAAGACACTATTCAGGGTAGTGGTGTCCATGTATTGGTTGAAGGACCAGCTCCGAGCTTTTACGAGCACCTTGGCGGCAAATATCAATGGCAACTTGTTATTAAGGCCACTCGACGCCAAGAGCTAATTAAGATTATTAAACAACTACCTGCTGGCTGCTCCTACGACATCGACCCATCTGATTTACTGTGATACTCTCTCTCCTGACAAAACAGAGGCTCACTGTTATACTAGGCCCTACAGTTATGTCCAAAGATAATATTATTACTCTACCAAACCCGCATTTAAGACAAAAATCTCAGCGTGTTGGCGTTATCACTGATGCTATTCGACAAGTAGTGATGGAAATGGAAGCCGCTACAATCGATTGGGACGTAAGTCGAGCGCATGAAGTCGGTGTTGCTCTTGCCGCTATCCAGCTTGACCAACCATACAAAATAGTTGTATTACGTAACGATTATAACGATAAGGCCAATCATGACTTCACCGTGTTTATTAATCCAAAAATCGTCAAGGCCGACGGAGGAATGACGAAGGATTTTGAAGGTTGTTTAAGCATACCGAACGTCTATGGTCAAGTGCCCCGCTATTCCCGCGTCAAAGTAAAAGCACAAAGCCTTGATGGTAAAGTGTTTCGTGTAACCGCTGAAGGGTTTTTGGCCCGTGTGTTTCAGCATGAGATTGATCACTGTGATGGAATTATGTTCATTGACCATATTAAAGATGATCCGGAGGCGTTCTTTCGCCTGGATAGAAATGGGAAGTTACAACCATTAGATTATGAAGAATCTATCAAAAACAATCGTCTTCTTTGGTAGTGGCCCAATTGCAGCTCGATCATTACAGCTCTTGCAAGACAATTTCAAGATCGAAGCAGTCATTACTAAGCCACAACCATCCCATCATAAGGAGCTGCCTCCCGTTCTCGCTGTTGCCAATAAATTCACATTGCCAACACTGACCATATCTTCTCAAGCCGAGCAGAGTGCTTTATTTGATAGATACCCTTTCTCGAGCGATACTGGTCTGGTTATTGATCATGGCATCCTAATTGCCCGCGATATCATCGACCGGTTTGCTTATGGTATTATTAACAGTCACTTTTCTCTTCTGCCCCGTTGGCGCGGTGCTGATCCTATCAGTTTTGCCATTTTAAGCGGCGAACATGAAACTGGTGTAAGCTTGATGGTCATTAACGATAAATTAGATGAAGGTGATTTGCTAGCTCAACAGTCTATTTTGCTACCAAAGACAGTAACCAGCCCGCAGCTAACAGATCAGCTTATTGGCATAAGCCACCAACTACTTGTTGACACCTTACCCCGCTACTGGTCAGGCTCTATAAGGCCATTCCCGCAAAATCATACCAAACCAAGCTATTCCCGAAAACTTACAAAAGCTGATGGCACTATTGATTGGCATAAACCAGCACAAATATTGGAACGAGAGGTGCGGGCTTTTCTCAATTGGCCTCGAAGCCGCACTTCCCTACGGGGGATTGACATCATTATTACTGCTGCCCACGTTAAAAAAGGCAATGGTGTGGCCGGTCAGTTGTGCCGGTTTAATCACGACCTTGGAGTTTATTGCGCCAAAGATATACTCATCATTGACAGACTTATTCCAGCCGGCAAGAAAGAAATGCCTGCGCAGGCTTTCATAAATGGCTACCACATTATTCCTTAAACTTAGAGTTGTGACAGTGGATCAGCAGGTGGCTGCTCAGTTGGATATGGTGGTTGAGATGGATACTGAGGTGGTACGGGCTGGTGCTGCGACGGCTGTGATTGGGAGGTCATACTAGGGTCCCAGGATTGGGATGGCAGTGTTTCGCTAGATGGAGGTGGAGCCTTGGGTTGTGAGAGTGTTTGTTGCATAGCCTGCCCTTGGCTAGCAGCTAAAATCTGGGGAGCATTTTGTATCATCTCATTTTTTAATTTATCAAATTCTTGTTGGACAATCTCCTTGTAATTCGGAAAGTTGGTTTCGAGCCAATGGAAAGCACCAGCGTCATCCTTGGCCTCAAAGTAACGCTCGAATTCATCAAGCTGTTTATTACTCATTTGATCAGCTAAACGAATCCCAACCCGCATTTCAAGAGTCTCATAGATGTGCTTCAAGAAGCCATTTTTATCTGAGTCTGGAAGTGAACCAAGACCAACCTCTACAAGTAAATCGTTATTGATCTTCAGCATGATTCTATTATATCACTTTTCACTTTACAGCTGCCTCTGCACAGTGCTCCGAGTAAAGACCTCTATCCTGTCGCCCTTTTCAAGCTCCAGGCGCTTAGTTGTTTCCAGATTAATACCACAGAGTTCCCCTTCTACCACTTCTTTAGTTTCGACTGGGCCACGCTTTAACCCCTTAATCTTTGCTTCAGCTAACTCTGTATCATCCCTGAAAATACGAGCCAACGCCGGAACAGTAAGCTTACCCTTTGTTACTTCACCACCGCAGATTACTTCTGTTTTTGTGGTTTTGAAGACACCTTTGACAATGAGACGACCAAGGTCAGTTTCGACAATTTCCGGACTTAATAACTTCGATAGCTCCTCTTTAACATTATCAATTAACTCGTATATGACTGAGTATAATCTGACGCTTATTTTGTCACGACTAGCCTGTTGACGAGCACTGGTCGGCAAAGACACGCTAAAACCGTAGATGATAGCCCGACTGGAGTGAGCTAGGTATAGGTCATTTTCACTGATAGGGCCAACTCCGGAACCAACCACCCGGACAGACACCTCATCAGTGTCAAGCGCCTTTAGACTATCGATGACTGATGTCAACGACCCCTGGACATCCGCCTTTACAATAACATTTAACTGTTTTAACGTATTGTCTCGATTAATAAGACGTATCAACTCGTTGCTACCAATGTTCATACGTCCAGCGGAAGTTTGGCTATTACTCGTTGAAATAAGAGCAGCTCGAGTACGCGCTGTTTTTTCATTGTCTACTTGAAAAAACTCATCTCCAAACTCGGGCAAGACTTTAAGGCCACTGATGAGAACTGGCATGGATGGTGTCGCTTCATGGATAGGTTTTCCTTCGGTCGTCTCAAGATTACGAACCTTCCCATAGCTAGCTCCTGCGACAATCACGTCGCCCGGATGTAACCGGCCAGCTTCAATTAATGCTTGCATTACCGGACCTCTCCCTTTCTGAACATGTGCCTCAATGACAAGGCCACGAGCCGCAGTATTAAAGTCAGCCTTTAGCTCCTCAACGTCGGCTATGAGCAAGATCATGTCGAGCAGTTGGTCTATGCCTTCCTTCGTCTTGGCAGAAACTGGCACGACAACTGTATCGCCACCCCATTCTTCAATAAGTATATTATTGTCAGATAACTGCTGCTTAATACGATTAACGTCCACCCCTTTTTTGTCTACCTTATTTATGGCTACGACCATTTTCACACCAGCATTTTTTGCAAACCGGATAGCCTCTAAAGTTTGTGGCTTCATCCCATCGTCAGCAGCAATGACAATAATTACTATGTCGGTCAGTTGAGCTCCATGTTCACGAATGGCTGCGAATGCTTCATGACCAGGAGTATCAAGGAAGGTAATCATCCGTTTATTATGCTCCACTTGATAGGCAGAAATGTGCTGCGTAATGCCACCAGCTTCACTTTTTACTACTTCTGCGCCACGAATTGCATCAAGCAAACTGGTTTTGCCGTGATCAACATGACCCATAACAGCCACAACCGGCGGCCTACTTTCAGCATTTTTACTATTTTGTGTTTTTGTTCGCACGACTTTCTCATTTTCTACAGAAGTAGCTTTCTTAAGTGTTAAGTCTAACTCAAGCTCTTCAACAATGATTTGAGCAGTATCAAAGTCAAGGCGTTCGTTCACGGTTGCCATCACACCATTTTTCATGAGCTCGGCAATTAAACGCGACACAGGAATTGACAGCTTTTCAGCCAAAGTACCAACGGTGATCATGTCCTCGATCTCGATGATGGTAGCTTGCGGGTTCGTTGTATTTTCTGCCATGATCGCCATCTCCTTTCTGGCCTCTAGTGACCAATGCTCTACGTGTTCATTTTGCTTCTTTTGTCTTAGTAACTTTTGTATCTTTCAAACTGAGAGCAATCTTTCGACTCTCGTTATCTATATCCAAAACCTTGAATTTCTTTTTCTCGTTTAGGCGGAATAGCTTTTCTGGGTCAACCGTTTCATTATCACTCATCTCAGACACGTGAACGAGTGCTTCAACGCTTGATGATAATTGAACAAAAGCACCAAATGGTGTAATACGGGTTACCTTGCCCTCTATAATATCTCCAGCTTTAAATGCTTTAACTTGTTCTAGCCAAGGATCTTCTGTCATCTGTTTTAGGCTTAAACTTAGACGGTCCTTATCTATAGCAATGATCTTAGCTTTAATTTTCTCACCTACTTTTACATAATTTCGGGGGTTATCCACTCGGTCCCAGGATATTTCAGAAATGTGAATTAGTCCTTCGATACCATCGACATTGACGAATGCCCCGAAGTCGATTACTCCTGTTACGGTGCCCTCGACAATATCACCCACTTTGAGCTCACTGAAACGAGCCTGTAAATCATCTTTAACGGCTTCTTTCTCAGAGAAAATGAGCTTATTATCTTTGCGGCTGACGTCCAATACACGCACCCTGAGCGGTTTATTGGTCATGGCATGTAATTTCTGCAGAATTTCATCCTTATCGGCACCAGAGACGCGAGGGTAGTGACCGGCAGCTAATTGAGATACCGGCAAGAACCCGCGAATTCCCTCCAACTCCACAAGCAAGCCACCACGGTTTGCATCATACGGCATGACTTCTACAATTTCATTTGCTTCGTGCAGTCGTTGCAGCTCATCCCAACCACGATCTTTGACCGCTCGCTTCATGCTAAGCAACGCATAACCTTCCTCAAGCTCCGGGTCTACCACGCTAACAGTAACCTTCTGGCCGACTTCAAGCTTTTGACCATAGCCGATCTCCCGACGCAACACAACGCCAACACCTCGAGCACCGAGATCTACCCATACTTCATTTTTTCGTACATCTATAACAACACCCTCAATGACTTCACCGCTACTCAAGCTAGCGACAGTGCTACTTGCGAGTAGTTCATCCATGGTTAGCATATTCGTCGCCACGTCTTCACACCTCCTTACCTGTGATATTTCTTCAGCAGCAGATAGCAGTTCTTATTTAGTGCATACTGTAGTCTTATCGCGTGACCTCAAAGACCAATTAAATTGCTGTCTGTAAGATTAATAATAATTATATCTGATATAGGCTCTTCCGTAAAGGGCCCTATACTTTTAAGTAGTATTATTAATAACGTGCCTAGAAAAAATTCCAAACTTGCGTGGACCTTATTAATATTAATCTTTGCTCTTATTATCTTCGTCCTCTATTTCTTTTTTATAAGGCAACGAGCTGATGTTAACCCATTTAATGCTAAAACTTTGGAAGCAGTCGACTTTCCTCTTTATTACCCGACATATTTACCTCCTCGCTATAGGATTGACTCCAAATCAGTAAATATGCCGCAATCTGGCGTTGTTGTATTTACTCTTGATGGACCTGATCATCAACATCTTTATATGAGTGAGGAATCACGGCCTGATACATTTAACTTTGGCGGTTACTACAAAGAGTTTTCTGATCTCAAAGAAACTGTGGTTGCAAGTGGTACTATAGCTGTAGGACGAATTAATAATGGCCAAACCGAGATTGGTAGTCTGGCAACAGAGAAAACTTGGATTTTAACAAATACCGGCTCTGGATTAGCCTTGAGTCAGCTAACTCGTATGCTCAACAGCTTGGTCGTTAGTCATTAAGCGCTGAAGTGATCTTATGGACCAATCCTTTGCACAATGAACTGGCGCATTGTTATCGTGTTACCGGGTGTATTTGCCCCCCATGTAACTGCAATCGCCAGCGTATTAGTAGTTGTAGTATTTAATGTAACAGTACCAGAGTTGGCCATTAAGCCAGTGTTCGTAGAGTTCCCAGCACCAGCAGTACTAGAGCTCACCATAACATCTCCCTGAACTTCTGCAGTACCTGAGCTACCTGTTGTATCACAAATTATCTGGGCATTCAATTCCCATCCAGCATTGGAAGCACTGGCTACCGTAGGAATAGCTCCACTGGCTACTAAGTTAGTCGACGTACCACCATCTGTTAAATCAAAAGTTAACGTACTGGCAGTGGGGCTATTTGAATAAACACCCTGAGCCTTTATAAGATAAACAACCCCTGGCTGACAATCATTGGCCAGCATAGTGTATTGATTATTTATGCCCCCAGTGAAATTAGTTTTTGTCGTAGTTGCAGACACCGCCGAGCTTGCACCAGTGCTCGAGTTTACTAAACCGCCAAGACAGCTACGCCAAACTCCATTTTCGCCGCAGCGGAAACTTTCATCAACCGAGTTGTAATAGATTGCTCCGTCGCTCTCGGTCGGATCGGTACTAGAATTGCCATTAGCCACTATTAGCAGAGAGGGACTAGAAGATGCTGAACCACTACCTACAACGACGCTACTAAAGGAACCGTCATCACCACCACCAACCCTGAGAGTAGTCCCAACATTTTCTAGAGCCGTATATGCGGTACTTCCGTTGCCCAAATCTAGGCACATCTGACTGAAGCTTCCACACGAGCCACTATCTAAGAAGGCAGCCCATGCACTACCAGTACTGTATCCAAAAAACAAAGGTCGACTAGATGTTGTTTCGTTATCCTGAACTACTAGCGACGGTAGATAACTATTTGGGTAAGTTGGCGGCGTTCCAGTTAAGCCGTTACTAAAAACAACTTGCCCTGTTTGGTAAGAGCTGCTCTGTACGTTTAATTGGCCAATTGGAGAAGCTGTACCAATACCCACTTCAGTATTAGCACTACAGCTATTGGTACCGCTAATGCAGCCTAGGACGAGGGCATTATTCTCACTAACAACTGCGTTGGTACCTATAGCTGTAGCGTTTTGTAGTTGGGTGGAGGTACCAGGACCGGCCTGGTAGCCGACGAAGGTATTATTAGAACCAGTGCTGTTGGCATTTGAACCATTGGAGGTATAGCCGGCCTGATAACCGAGAGCAACATTGTCATAACCTGTAGTGTTAGCCTGTAGGGAATAATAGCCCGAGGCAGTATTATCGTAACCAGAGGTGTTGTCTTGGAGGGCAACAACTCCCAAAGCAGCGTTATCGACACCAGTAGTATTGCTTTGGAGGACATTGAAGCCGAGGGCAGCATTAGCCTCGCCACTGGTGTTGTCTTGGAGAGCATTAACTCCCAGGCCAGTATTATAGAAGCCTATGGTGTTGTCTTGGAGAGAATAATATCCAAGAGCGGTGTTGCTGTATCCCGTTGTATTGTCCAAAAGAGCATAATAACCGGTGGCGGTGTTGTAGTTGCCAGTAGTATTGTCTTGAAGAGCCTGGTAACCGGTGGCGGTGTTGTAGTTGCCAGTAGTATTACTGTGGAGAGCATAATCTCCAATGACAGTATTGTAAGAACCAGTGGTGTTGTCCTGGAGGGCGTAATAACCGAGGGTAGTATTGTAGGAACCAGTGGTGTTAGACCTACCTGAGCTAACACCTAAGAAGGTATTCCCCGTGTTCGTTGAAGTGCGGACGTCAAGACTGGACACACCACTAGAGTTTAGAACTTGCAGGGCAGCGTTAGAGGTCGTTAGTACTTTGACTGACACGCTGGTGATAGTACCATTCCAGTTGGTAGAGGGGACAAACTGGAGACTGCCAGTACCAGTGGTAGTGATAACTTGGGTTTCATTCGTGTCACTACCTGCATAGATAGTCTGGCCACTAACGCCGCCTATCTCTGCATAGATGTTATCGGTGCCGTTGCCACTAGCGCCGTTGAAGCTATAGACAATTTGATAGGTTGTGTTAGCTGCTGGAGTGAAGCCTGAGTAGACATCAGCAGCAGTAGAACCGGTGCTATGGGTAGCGCCTGAGCTAGTGTTAGACCAATTGGTGCCACTCCAGTTGCTGGAGAAGTTGGTGGTAGAAACCATAAGTTCAGAACCTAAGCTAGCATTAGAGCTAGTATCACCTTGTATGCCACCAGCGAGATTGGCTGTGCCAGATACCCCTAAATTACCATCTAGTTGTGTGGTGCTGCCAACTGTGAGACCGCCTTGTAGATTAACGTCGCCTCCAAATGTTGAATTGGAAGTAACTGTTAAGTTACCGACCTCAGCCCCGCCAGCCTGAAATTGTTGTGCATATTCACCTCCTAGATCAAATACTTGCAGGCTACCATTATTGTAATTAACTGCGTAGGCGTAGCGACCCTCAACAGCTAGACTTATAACAGAACCGCTCGTCGGCATTGTATTGGGTAGCAGTACAGCGTTAGCAGGATCGCTGACGTCAATAACCTGTATAGTATGGTTGTAATAGTTAGCAACATATGCATAGCGACCCTCGACAACAATAGACTGCGGACTTCCACTAAGAGTTAATGTGTCAAGTAATGCTACATTTGAAGGATTAGACGCGTCAAAAATCTCTAAATTATCAGACAATAGCTCATATATATAACTACCTTGAGCATAAATACCAGTACCCGAACCTCCATAATAAAAACCATAGCTATCAGGCTCCGTGGGGCTGTAAGGATTAGATATATTAAGATTCTCTGAATAGCCACTGGTGTCAGGTGTTATATAAGCATAACCGTCATTAACAAAGACTTGCGTTTCGGTACCGCCATTTGGACTACCGGTGGTACTAATAATAGATGGGCTGGATGGATTAGATATATCAATTACTTGCATGTCGCTACCAGCTATAACATAAGCATAGCGACCTTGCACATACACTGATGTACCTGGACCAGCAAGTGAGACTGTCCCTCCTGAGACCAGCGTTGGCGACGCAGGATTACTAATATTGTATATCTCAAACGCATCCGAGCTATTAGTGACTACGTAGGCATATATACCACTCACTGCAACGGCATATGGATCACTGTCCGTGGTAACACTTCCGACGCTTAGAGGATCGTCTGGGTTACTAATATCAAAAACTTGTAGGCTGTTTGAGCTTGATCCACTATTAACAACGTACGCGTAGTTTCCACTAATTGCTACACCCCGTGGGTTGCTCCCGGTAGATACACTACCGACTGATTTAGACGGTATAGTTCCACTGACATAAACCTGGCCAGTGGGTGTACCATTACCGCCGATGGTAAGTTGTAAATTTGAATTGCTATTATTGGTAGCTACATAGGCAGTATTATTGCTCGGTGGAGAAATTGATTGGGGTGTAATGACACCGGTGTCCTGATAAGGATCACTAGAGCTATAGTTAGATAGGACTGTTGTTAAGTATTCTTCAGTACAACCACTGCTACCACTACAGCGATAAATATTATAGGCACTCGCACCACTGACAGCATTCCAGTACAAATCAATAATCTTGTTACTGCCTGCAGTTGCCGAAGCTGGAGGTGTTGATGGTGTCGTTTCACCCCCGACCGAATCAATAGCGGTAACTACATAGTAATATGTAGTACCATCTGTTAGACTACCGCTTCCGGTGGTAGCTGCGCTGGCGGTTAAACTTGTTGGTATGGTCATGCTTGCGTATGTTACGTCTACACCTACACGCATATTACTGGTGTCGGCGTTAAGTAAAGTCGCGCTAGAACCGCTGCTGCCTTGAACCTGAAAGGCGGTAGTGGAGTTAGTTGTGGTTTGAATAAAAGTACTTCCTGTAGCACTAACCGTGAATACTTTATTTCCTAACCCATTTTCTAAATCCAATAAATCAGCACTTTGTCCGCTAGCTCCTTCTATTACAGCACCAACGTATGACGCATTGGCGCTTTGGATATTAAAGTTGGCATTCTGGGTAGCAGTACCATTAATAATGTAGTTACCGCTACCACTGGAGGCTGCACAGAGGGTTACTGTACAAACAGCCGTACCATTGACGTATACATTGCTGCTGGCATTGATAGAACCGGTAACGTTCAGGGCATACCCAGCCGAGGTGGAGGCGCCATCAATACCTATGGACATATCGCTGCTAGTGGTGTCAGCGGTAAGTAATGAAGAACTACCTCCTGTATTTTGAATCTGAAAAGCGGTAGCAGAAGTATCTTGAATTGATGCACTATTGCTAACAGTTAGGGTGCCGCTAAGAGTTGTGTTGCCGGTAACGTTTAATGTGGTACCGACAGATTCACTGCCAGTTGTAGTAAAATTACCATTTTTGTCCACAGAGGCTACTATGCCCGAGGTATTTTCTAAATCCAATAAATCAGCACTTTGTCCGCTAGCTCCTTCTATTACAGCACCAACGTATGACGCATTGGCGCTTTGGATATTAAAGTTGGCTTTCTGGGTAGTAATAGCGTTATCTATGTAGTTACCGCTACCACTAGATGAAGCACATGTTGTTACTAAACATACCGCTGTACCTCCCACCGTAATGTTGCTACTGGCATTGATAGATCCAGCAACATTAAGATTGTATCCAGCTGTCGTGGAAGCCCCAGCAATACCTATGGTATTATCGGCTGTATCAGCAACTAGTAAATTAGAGGTGCCAGCAGCATTTTGGACCTGAAAAGCTGTAGTAGAATTGCTAAGACTTTGTAGGGTAAGCGGCGACTCAACAACACCGTTAAGTTGGACGCCTCCTCCAGGATTGAATGGCGTGACGCTACCGCCGGTTTGTAGCTGCACCCCGTCTATGTAGAAGGTTTGAGAGTTTGTAGTGTCCTTAATGTAGATATTGGCGTTGCCCGTTAAGGTAGTGTTTGGTGTAGTAAAGCTACAAATTACCCTAGTCCAGTTAGTGGTATTGAGAGATTGGCTCGTACACTTATCAGTACTGGTGCCATTATAGGTGTACCCTATGTTAATAGTGCTAATGTTAGAGCCAGAGGCTAAGCCATAGAAGGATAGCGTATAGGGAGCGTTCTCGGCGAAGCTATAGTTGTAGTACGCATAACCGTTTGCCGCTGTTATCTGGACTTTGAGAGAATTATTGCCTTGCCAGGCTTGAGCGTTAGAGACACTTAAAGTAGCATTGCTGCCTAGCCAATTACCTTGGCCATCTCCCTCAAAATCACCATCAGTTAAAAGATTTGGGGTAGTTGCGGTATCAACATTGAGAATATTTGCTCCACTCACGTTCTGTACCTGGAAGGCAGTGGTGGAGTTACTTTGATTGTCTACAATAACGCTACCGGCGGTACCGGTTGTGCCAGTACCGACCCCTGCCGCACCCGCACTGAGAGTAAGGTTTCCACCATTTCCGTTAGCCGTTGATCCATTACCACCATTGCCGGCAGCGATCTTTATGCCACCACCGTTGCCAGCCGTAGCAGCATTGGCACCTACTCCAGCAGAGATGGAAATAGCACTAGACCCAGTTCCTCCCTCAAGACTCAAAGTACTTGTACTATATGTTGATCCTATAGCAATTGTCTGTACTGCCGTACTAGACGTTCCGATATTTACACTAGTAGCGTTAGCTGTAGTACCAGTAGCGCCGATATCGACTGTAGTAGCATTAGCTGCCGCAATAGTAACTGTACCTGCTCCTGCCGTATCTAAAGCAAGTGTATTGGTGCCCGCTGCCTGAATAGTTAAGTTACCGGCACTTGTGCTCCAAGTACTTGCTGCATTAGCAGTAATACTGAGTGGTTGTGCTGAAGCAGTCTGTATCGTGTCTACGGTAAGGTTACCGCCAATCGTTCCATTACCGCTAATGTTATAATTTGCGCCACTCTGAACTGAAGTAGTGTTTTGAATATAGTTACTGCTCCCGCTAATTGGTGCAAAACCACAGTTTGTTGTGTCACCTTCGACACAAAGAGTACCGCTTTCATTTGGCAATAGCAGACTATTGGTAGATGTTTGACTAACCCAACCCAAGGTGGAAGGGTTAGAGCCCGGAGCAGCTAATTCCCCCGCTCTAAAGGCATAGGGTATAGCGGTCAGCTGAAGTCTTGGGTTCATTTCTCCATCCCAAGCCGATGGATCAGTATTCGATGGGCCCACATTTGTGCCCGTTCCACCGATGTTTATTGTCAGCCATAGTTGTTGATCCCAGTTAATCGTATTAGGAAAAGCTGTAATTGATCCAAGATTTGCAGTTAGATAACCATTAGATACAGCAATGCCCTGGCTGGCGCTATTGAGATAATCTTCTGTCCATAGTGCAGAGCCTCCTGATGCAGAGTTATATAGCTTAAACTCAACGTTGTAGTTGCCATCAGGCACAATTGCACCTGAACTGTTTTCTAAGCGAGCCTGGAAGTTGATGTAATCACTAGTAGTGGCATCTGCGCGGGAAGAGTTAACTCCTAAGCCAATAAATACTGTCAAAAAAGTAACCAATAAAGCAATGAAACAAATGCTGTGTTTGTGCTTTTTTACGCGTACGCGCGCGCGCGTATAGAAAAAAACAGGGGCACCTAGTGCATGTAGATAAATGTTAGCAAAAGCACTAGTAATCGTTGAGATACAACTAGGCAAAAAATTTTTTTGCTTAATCAAATTTGGCTTTTGCATTTATTTTTGTTTTAACCATAGACAAAATACTTCGTTTGATAACTATTTGAAAGCTTTGGCTATAGTGTTTTTATTTTTAGGCGCCTCTGGCACTTCGTCTCTAGATATAATTATTAAGGTTTAGTTAGAGATATTCAAGGTGTATTTAAGAAGAAAACACTGCAAAAATTTTTAGTATTTTTAATAGAATCTTGTTAATCATATTAAAATAGTTGTAAATTTTTTAACACGAGCGTCCACTATGCCCTGTTATTTGTATCGGCAATCAGTTTTTGCTGATTTACTCGCTAGCAATCTATGAACACTATGTATAAGAAAAGCTTTAAAAAGTTATCCACAAGCTCTTTAAATTACTCTAACTATTTCCTGAATATCTCTTGTGAATAACGTCTAGCTCATGTTTTGTGCCCGCCCAAAATGCAATAAAGATTAATGGTAATAGAGCAACTGCTGGCCACCATTGTATCTCTTCTTTAGTGGTCGTAGCAGCATTGGTATTTTTTGAATTACTTTGAATAGCTCCTGTTGCTTGGCCAACTAGCTGTAAAAAGGCTGTTTCTCCATTCTTGTCCGTTGCCCGAATAGTAATAGTATAAATTCCGGCGGATCTATACGTATGTGTCAGATTGACTGCCCCAGCATTAGCTTCACTTATAAGATCTGTCGATGAATTATCTCCCCAATCTACGCTAAGAGCATATGGAGCCGTGCCGCCATTTATGACAATTGGCCAGTTCAATTGTATTCCCGGAGGAGCGCCTTTTTCTGCATATGCGCTTGAAAGGGTCAGCTGTGTACCAAATTGACTAAACTGAGTACTATTAAAGTTAACATTAACACTATTCGATGATGGCCCCGCTTGGTTTAAGGCATCATATACATTTGTTACTAAAGTGTTCTGCCCGTTAAATAAGTCTATCTGAATTGAGTAGCTACCATTGGAACACACCATAGAACCCACCAATATATTATTATCAAAGACCTCGACTAATAAGCCAGAGGGACAGAGTCCACTAACCGTAATAGGTATAGAGGTAAACGTTGAACCGTTAGTCGGAATAGCAATTACAGCACCTCTAGATGGTGGCGAGGAAGAGATTGTACCTTCAAGCCCAATTGAACCTGATTGAGGACCAGGGTTGTTTATTGCCCAAACCATTTGGAGCTTAAGGACAATCAACACAATAACCGCTAAGAATAAACACGGTCTTATGAGGCTTCGGCCCACACGACTCTTAGTCATACATCCTCATTTTATATTATTGTTGACGACGACTGGCGCGAGCGATAACCCGTCTATTGTAAGCTCTAATAAGTCTTGGCAGACCGAATATAAGGAATAGAATAAACAAAATTATCAATAGAGTTATAATAATTACCGCTATAGGAATAACATAGAAACTGGCCTGTGCCATCAGTAACTGACCTTTGTTACCATAGCCAAAGTTACCCTCAATTGTATACTTACCAAACCAGCCGACTTTAGTTAACTTAGCACTGAATGCTCTAATACTATCTGGCAGCACATTTCCTGGTGGGTTGGCAGTATTAACACCAACCGAAGATAAAACAGTCGTACCTTTTTTCAGTAAAATCTTACCAAAAGGCTCCTCTTGCACATTCCCGATATTTTTGAAACGTACAATGGCATTCAAGTTCTTATTCGAGAAAAAGAAGGCGTGCGTTACGGTACTGTTTCCTTGAGCAACACCAAACCCACTAACATATACCCGTTGGATTAAATTACCCGGTACCGTCAATAATATTAGAGAGGCTACGCTTGCTGATAAATTAACGTTTTTATTACCGCCTGGGCCAATCGGAGCAAATCTAACTGCACCATAATAGCCACCGCTTTCTGCATTAGGCGGGATTTTAATTTCAACGTTAACAGCTTCCTGCTGGTTCGGTTGAAGAGTAAATTTTGGATTTAATACAGTAGCAAACTGTTTAAGGCTATGACTCGGTGCAGTCGCCCCATTTAAAAGTAATGCAGGATTGCCAGTCTCATTCGTAGGAGCTTCGAAATCATCAACTACTGTTTGCAAGTTTTCAACGTCGGAGGTAGCATTTTGAATATAAACAGTAACAATATCGGTGCTACCTTTATTTAATACCAGGTCAGTGCGCACTGGATATAATCTATAGCCATTCGGACCCGATGAAGAAGTGTTTGTAGCTGCAAGAACACCATTAACGGGTGTAAGGGTTAGCAACACCGTGAAGGAAATAAATAGTAATACGTTGCTGATTTTTTTCATTTTATTTCCCTGCTCATAAGCCCTTCAAGATTTATGTTATCAGAATAATAATGTCTTGCCAATACGTATTACACCTTAGGAATCAAAAGCTACCGGAACAGACGTACGTTAAGGTACTGACATATATTCCCGGAGGCTGCGTATTGCTTGTATTAACTATGTAACTAACAGTTAATTTTCTTAGATCGTCAGGACCTTGTGAAGACGCTATTATATCATTATTGACAAACTGATAAAGATTAGGGACGTCATAATCTGGTGTTGGTCCTCCAATACCCACTCCAGTTGGATCTTGACCAATTAACGGTATAGTGTTTGCGCGAAGATTTATTCCGAATTGCGAAGTGCCAGGTCGCGAGAAACTATCTCTAGTTATAGCAGGAATAACGTTGTTTCCTGACGTCATTGTTGTGCCATACACTTGTATCATATAGCCTCCCGCAGCATTCGTTGCTACCAGTAGTTGACTATCTGCTTGACTGGTATGATTGGGACTCAAATTACCAAAATCTATGTAGTTTCCATTGGCAGTGGTGCAAGCAAATGTACTAATTATTACACCGGAGCAAAATGTTAAATATGGGGGGACCACAGAGCTAACTTGCACATTACTAGCTATAGAAAATGCCAGACCACCAAAATCCACTGGTGGTCCAGTTTCATTGTTTGAACTATATGTCTCCAGTCTCGCAAAATATGGACCAACTGCGCTTGGATTACTAACATTGGTAAACGTTAGCGTAACAGTTGTTGGTGCAGTAATAAGTGATGGCGTTCGACTTAATAAAAGACTATTCGTTGCCAAAGGATAAGAGGTGAAATCGCTTATACCTGTTTGGGAACTAAGTTCTGAGTTGAGTACACTCAAACCAGCCGGTACGGTACAACTGTCGTCTTCAAGTGGAGAATTAGTACAAAATAAAATACTCAGGGATCCAACTGTGGAGGTATCGCTTATAGTAAACGAGAATACATACGATGTAGAAACACTAGGCCCATCATTAAGTAATCGTAGACTACGATTACCTAGCTCCGCTGCATATACAGACTTAGTTGTAAAGAAAGACGCTGCCAAAAACAACAGACAGATTAAAACGTCGAGTAATAACGTTATCCCCAACTTAAAAGTAGGCATGCTTTGCCCACCGTTTTCTAGAATGTCCCCGTTGCAACAAAGTTCAGGCTAGTCGTGTATATACCAGCCGTCGTGGTGCTAGCGATGTTACCAAGAAAGGCAAAGCTACCGGTATAGGACGGTACTCCTGCTGTAGACGAAATCACCTGACTGCCAGATGCACTGTTTGTGCCAGTAGTAGTAGAGTCATCAAAACCGAATTTTGAGGTTCCAGAATAAATACCTGTACTAAGTCCTGAATTACAGTTATTAATCGAATCGGCATAAGTTGAAGCTGCTGTGAGGACACTTGACCCTTGCGTGTCTGCGCACATACCGAATTGTGAGGTTCCTACTGCAGAAGTTGCCGGAGTAGTACCTATGGCTGCTATGGTATCGGCGCTGTAATTAGCTCCGGGTTGACAATTAGACCCAGTCGTTCGACATAGTGTTGTCCCTGTCATGGTGACGTTCACACCACTACCAGCATTAGTGGCAATCTGGTAATTAGCATCGTTGTTAACATAAGCACTAGATACACTCAAGGCGCCTGTCGTGGGATCGCCGAGAATAAGTGCTGGAGCTGAGCCTCCAGAACAGCTGCTTCCCTCGTACACACAAAATGTCAGAGTCTCAAATACCTTTGAGGTAATGCTCGTATTAGCAGCAGTGCTGAGGGCTACACCGCCTGAGTCTATATAGGTGCCACTTACTGGTGTGCTCCCTGAGGTATTAGCTGGCGTATAACCTGATGAGTTACCAGTAGCATAAGTC
>JAJZAF010000028.1 GCA_021799595.1 bacterium
CACCACTAGCTGTCGGTACTGTCCGGATATATGTCACTTACCCATTGTAGAGCACACATTAGTCCCCGAAAACCATAAGACTGTACCTGTTAGAAGGTGTAAAATCTGGCCAAGCGGTCAAGTCAGGACGTTACTTTTCTTTAAGCAGAACAGGTGTTGGTGCGTACTCTAAGCACTCCTCATTGTTTTATTGACAAAAGTTAGAAGATAATACGTCTGAATTGAGAGCAAAAAGCAGAACCAAGAAGGAGGTTGAAGGTGTCATGCATTAAGCTGATATTCTCATGCTAAAGCTCTTTGTCAAACTTCTTTTAGAAGAAAGCCAAAAAGCACGAAAAGTAAATTTTATGAAGTTTCTTTTGTTTGATGATCAACTTAAAACCTCCTACAATAAGGGATAATGTATGAACAAGCTAAAGACATTCAAACTCTGATTGAAAGTGCCCAGAAAATATTGATCATTCAGGCTGACAACCCGGATGGCGACTCAATTGGCAGTGCGCTAGCCCTGGAACAAATATTAAGCGATATGGACAAAGAGCCGTTGCTGTACTGCGGGATGGATATGCCGACTTACTTACGCTATGTCATCGGTTGGGACCGAGTATCACAAGATTTTCCTTCCGCTTTTGATTTGAGCATTATAGTTGACGCTTCGACGATGGCCTTACTAGAAAAGCTATCTGCCGCCGGTTACGAACGGATGCTCGCCAATAAAGCCTGTATTGTGCTTGATCATCATGAAATCGTGAAGGACACCATAGGGTTTGCCACCATTACCATTAATGATCATACCAGAGCAGCAACGGGAGAACTTATTTATTTGCTAGCGAAACAGTTAAGCTGGCCACTATCACTAAGAACCATGGAGTATATTATGATTGCTATTCTTGGCGACACCCAAGGTCTCAGCAATGACCTTGCGTCACCGCAAACCTATCGGATCTTGGCAGATATGATAGAAGCTGGCGTAGATAGGACTGCTATCGAGCAAAACCGACGAGAATATAGTAAGATGCCACCGCGTATTTACAGATACAAGGCTCATTTGATTGAAAGAACGGTTTTCTCTCATGATAACCAAGTAGCCAGCGTCAGCATATCGCAAGATGAAATAAATGAATTTAGTCCCTTATATAATCCAGGGCCGCTCATTCAAGGAGATATGCTACAGATAAGTGGTGTTAAAGTTGCTATTGTCTTTAAAAACTATAAAGATGGTAAAGTAACAGGTGCCATCCGATCCAATGCTGGTTACCCGATAGCGGCAAAGCTAGCAGAGCGTTTCGGCGGTGGTGGTCACGCCTTTGCCAGCGGTTTCAAGGTTACTGACGGACGCAGCTTTAAAGACATCGCAGCAGATTGCTTACAAGTTTCAGATGAACTGTTGAACGAATTGTATAAGAGTGAGAACTAATGCGGCTATATAACACATTGTCTAGGCAGATAGAGGAAGTGTACCCATTGGCTCCACCAATTGTGACCGTATATACCTGTGGCCCCACTGTTTATGATTACGCACATGTTGGGCATTGGTTCAATTATGTGCGCATGGATATGCTTATCAGAACGCTCATAGCCTCAGGCTTAAAGCCAAAATGGGTTATGAATATTACCGATGTTGGTCATTTAGTGAGCGACAATGATGAAGGTGAAGACAAATTAGAAAAAGGTGCGAGACGGGAAGGTAAATCAGCTTGGGAGATTGCTGACTTTTATACAAAAGATTTTATTGCCGGCATGAAAGCGCTCAATATCCTCGAGCCAGATTATATGCCTCGGGCAACAGAGCATATTGCAGAACAGATTGCACTTATAAAGCGTCTTGAAGGAAAAGGATATACGTATCAAATACATGACGGCATCTATTATGATACGTCTCGCTTCGTTGGTTATGAAAGCTTTGCCAGACTTGATCTCGATGAACAACAAGCAGGTGCCCGGGTGACTGTTAACCCTGATAAGTATCAACAATCAGATTTTGCACTCTGGAAGTTTTCTCGAAAAGATAAGCAACGCGACATGGAATGGGATAGTCCTTGGGGCATGGGTTTCCCCGGGTGGCATATCGAGTGTTCAGCAATGAGTATGCACTATTTAGGTCCAACCCTTGATATTCATACTGGAGGCATAGATCATGTCCCCGTACATCACACTAATGAAATTGCCCAGAGCGAAGCAGCCACTGGCAAGCGTTTTGCTAATTATTGGCTACATAGTAACCATGTACTTATCAATGGCGATAAGATCTCTAAGAGTAGTGGCAATGGTATTCGCTTGCAAGAAGTAGCCGAAAAAGGTTTTTCTCCTGAAATATTGAGATTGCATATTTTAGAATCACACTACAGAAGCCAATCCAAATTTAGCTGGCAGAGTCTTTTGTCTGCCGCTAACCGTCTCCAAGACCTCTATGCCATCTCTGCTTTGCGCTACCAATTGTCTAATAACGAGGTAAGTAGTGGTGACGTGCTTGGCAAATTGTCAGAAGTTGGAGCCCAACTGACGGCGCATTTAGTAACCGACCTGGATACTCCAGCTGCATTGGCTTACCTTTCTGGTGTAGTTAACCAAGTATTGAGTATCCGTTTAGCTAGTGCATGTAAACCGACTCTTATTAAAATGATTGAAGATATAGACCGGCTGCTTGGCCTTCGTCTCATGCAAGTACGGGATATTACGGACGACCAGAAAGAAAAAATTAAAGCAAGAACGGAAGCTCGTGCTCGTCATGATTGGAATACATCTGATAAGATCAGGGACGAACTTCAGGCTAAAGGGGTAGGCTTAAATGATGAACCTGACGGGTCTAGTCTTTGGTTCCCTTTGATACGGCCTTTGCAAACTCCTGATCATTAATCATGTTACGACTTCGGAGATACTCCAAAAAAGCAATGCGGATACAGCCACCTATGGGGATAGCTAACAGCCCGCCAAAGATGCCGCCAAAGCTGACTCCTATAGTGAGGGACATGAAAACCGTAAGCGGGGACATTTTGGTTGTATTGGCCTGTAAACGAGGCTGGATAATGTAATTCTCGATTTGCTGGTATAAGATGTAATAAATCAGAATAATGACAGCGGCTGAAGTTGAGTGAAATAATGCAACAAGAGTAACAATGATTGCACCGATAGTATGACCCACGAGCGGGATTAAACCACAAACGAAAATAACGACGATCAAAGCTGCAGGGTAACTGATCCCAAGCAGCAATATGGCGGGTGTTATAAGGATAGAAGCTAAGGCAGCAAGTAAAACTTGACCGTTCACAAAACCACGAACAACGTTATACATTTTGTAAGCTAAATCGTCAGTTAGTGCTTTCTGATGTGCGGGCACTAACTGACGCCCGAACACTATCCAGCGTGGTCCTTCAACTAGCATCATGAAGGTCAACGCTAAAATTACCAACACAGAAAAAGCACTGTTTAAAATGTGACTCAGCGATGAAATAGCTGTGCCACTAAGGTCCTTCAAGCGACTTTCCAATTGGTTTGAGAAGGCGTTTACTTCATTCTGTAAGTGATATTTGTGAATTACCCTTCCGATACCGCTATTTTCATTATGCAGGTCTCGTATAAGGCGCGGGGCGGCGTTAATAAGATCATTTGTCTGACGAACTAACGGAGGTACAACGCCGGCAAGAAAAAGACCGAGCAAAACAATGACGATCAGAAAAGAAACAGTAGTGGCAACAGCCCTACTGCCACGGCGTTTGCCAGGTATCTGCTTACTCAACCAGTACACTGGTGCATTAAGGGCAAGCGTTAAAAAGAAAGCAACGAAGATAAGCAGTAAAGCATGCGTTGCCCTATGAATAGCTAGGAGTAGGACAATTAGAATAAGTGTCAAAAAAGCTAATCGTATAAACGTTTCATTCGAGATGGTGACAGTATATTCTTGACCATTTGCAGGACGACGAAACTTAAACATATCTTTAGTATCTACTGACCAGCCCTTTTAAGCAATGTCTGATAGTATATCTTTACAATCTTGGGGCCAACTTGTTTAATGTCAAAAGCTTTTACATATTGTTTCCCCCACAGAGCCTCAGCTTCGCGTTCTTCTTCATGCGTCAAATAAAAAGCTAACGTTGAGGCCAGGGCACTTGGATCATGAGGATCAAATAGCAGCTTGGGACGTTGTGCTAACACAGACGCATAACCAGGGTTATTCCCAGCCAGTACTGCAGATCGGCCACTGGCCATAGCCTCCAGCAGTACAATACCAAAGCTTTCGCCGCCACTACTCGGAAAAACAGTTATATCAGCCGAAGCATAGTAACGGGGTTTGTCTGCTTCGCTGACGAAACCAGTAAAGATGATATCTTGACCTAATCCTTGACGGTTAGCACTTCGTCTAAGCTCGTCAAGTAGTGGCCCTCGGCCACAAATAAGCACTCGAAAATGTGGTATCTCTGTCATTTGCTTTAAACGTGCAGCAGCGTCAATGAGCAGCCGAACACCTTTCCTTGGCACCAATCTACCTAAAAATAAGATGTTTTTGGTGACGCCGTTATAGTCATTTAAAGTCTCAGCATTTTGAAAGCGATTGCTATCTATAACATTTGGCACAATAGTTGATGAGCGATGAAAAGTGTTACTCGCAAAGCTCTGCGCGGCAGAAGAAACGCTGAGAAGTATGTCTATGCGCTTAATAGAATGGTAACACCAAATGCCGAGCAATCGATTAGCAATGCTGACAAGTAGGGAGTTTGGAGCAATATGGAACGTGCCAACGATAGCTGTATCTGGACCAGCAAATTTAATAAGCTTGCCACCCATAAAGGGGCTAAACGGCGCCTGGACATGGAGAACGTCAAAGTCATGGTGCTTTAGTAACTCTTTCAGTTTTCTATGACTAGTTGGCAAAGGAATAGTTCCAAGACGATTACCATTGAATTTAACGGTGATGTTTTGGCTCAGACTGTAAAGCTGTGGAATGTCTTGACGAGAAGTTTGTCCAACTAAATAATAAACGTCATGACCTTCTTGTGTCAGCCACTGGCCGAGCGTCAGCATATACTGCTGAACACCATCAGGACTATCAAGTCCATCATCTAATACCAACCCTACTTTCAGAGGTTTTAGATTAGCCATATTTTTTTAGTGAGTCTTTATATAACTTTTCGTATTGATCAATAACTATTGGGTAGTCAAATTGTTTGACATAGTTGTGGGCCCAAGATTTCCATATTTTACGCAAGCTTGTTTCGTGCAGCAATAAGTCTAAACGGCGAGCAAACTCAGGAGTGTCTTCAGGATTAACGATGGATAGACCACCGACGCCATGCATAAGCCCAATGTAGCCGGAATTATTACCAGCAACACACACCGTACTTGTTGCCATAGCCTCCAACAGTACAATACCGAAGCTTTCTCCGAATAAAGCCGGCGAACAAAATAGCGCGGCTTCATTGAGCAGTTTCAATTTTGTTTCTTCACTAATAAAGCCAAGAAACTTTACGTTTTTTAGTTTGAGGTCTTCAGCCAACAGCTCAAGTTTTTCTCTGTCGGGTCCATCACCGGCAATGAGAAGTTTTACACTAGGGTTTTGCTGAGAAAACAGCTTAAATGCATGTAGCAAGTATTTGGCACCCTTACGGCGTTCCAAACGACCTATGTAGAGAATTATCGGTTTCGTTTTCGACCGGTTCCTTTTATATTTAGTCAAGTCAATACCGTTCGGAATAATAGTGATCGGCAAGTCCGTTAGCATAGAAGCATACTCAGCACCGGATTCAGAGACAGCTGTCAGTACATCCAGATACTTCATGACAGATTTTAGGTATGGAGTGACAACCTTAATGTAAGTGCGACTCATAAAAGTCTCTGGTATTTTTGAATGAAACGTTCCAATATTCAGCGCTTTCGAGCGCTGAAGAAGCTGCCGACTAAGTAGTGGCACCCAAGGTTCATGAAAATGAAGAATATCAAAATTCTCTGCCGCTAATATTTTATCTACCTTGTCGGTGTCAGTAATACTCGAAACCTGCCCAGTAGTGTGAGATGGCGCGCGGAAATCTGTAGAGCTACCGATAAAAATAGCATCAGGTCGCTCACTACTATCACCACCGCGCGGCATTGGCGTAATAAGTTTGACATCATGACCGCGTTTCGTAAGTCCTTCATGTAACGCCAGCACTACTGCCAAGACTCCACCATGTCGATTTATGCTGTACGGACAGACTAAGCCAATTTTCATTATCACCTTAAATTATATCATTACTACTGTAGTTTCATGAGCGCTCGTCTCAGTTTTGGTGGAAGTAAGACAGCAGCTGATTTCGGGTCTGCGACAACACTGGGAGCATGCTTTCGGACATTGATCGGCACACTAATGAAATCTGTGAAGATAATGCGCATGTGTTGTTCCACGAGATGGTTATCAAAATAGTTGTCCGCCTCAACAGATACATGCCAAACAGGCAGAGGAATTTTTGTCTTGCAGTTGTCAAACTGTAGAAACTGTGTGCATGTATAAGCCCAAGTCCTCACATCATTATCTCGCCAGAGACTAACCTCCATGTCCATTAAGCGATTGTATTGTTCTTTAGAGGCAATGTCGGCAAACTTATGTTTAGCATTATGTGTATGAGCGTAAAAGGCTCTGAGTAGTATTGGATTTAGAGCTGTACTACGAAATAGATTAGCAGTAACGGAGCTACGACTCAGCGCATAACAACCGTACAGGTAGAAGTTGTATCGTATCCTACTAAAAGTGAAGTCATCTTTATGGGCAAAACCAACCAGACTAATGAGCAGAGTAACTTTCTTATCAAGCTCAGGATAGCGCTGAAGCATTCTGGTGACAATCACAAAACCAAAACTCATACCGGCAATAGCCACACGCTTCCTGCGATAGCGCAACTTAATGAAAGCTGCGAGATAGTCAGCCAGGTTATCGATGGTCGGCTTCTTGCCAATGTTATAGAAGCTATCCATTCCCCCGAAGCCTGGAAGGTCTGGCATTGCGACAGCACCGTATTGGTTGAGTACCTGTAATAGTCCCCACCACCTCTCTATACTGGAATGGTGGCCATATACAAATAGGATCTCAGCTGATTTTCCTTCGGGTGGCGGCAAGTTCAACATCCGCCCATCCATCCCATTGATGTTCAAAGGCATAATATAATCAGCTATATTTTTTGATTCAAGTTGAGGCATCTATGCAACCAAAATGGTTATTTAATTTTGACTTATTTTAACAAATTACGGTCTATCTGTCGACAGAAGTTAACGTAAGTGCTCCCACCCTCTTGTGTTAAACTAGCACCAGTACACTTAAAACAAACAACATGCCCAAAAAGTTATCTCCTGCTACCATCAAAAAACGTATGCAGATGCTGCATAACCTCCAGCACCT
>JAJZAF010000011.1 GCA_021799595.1 bacterium
TACACCATTAAGCAGCGTCTGAGCATAGTCAGAAGTTACAAATTTCGCCATATTTACTCCTTATTTTTTATTTTCGCTTACAAAAAGTATTTTAGACTATGTTAGTGGTTTTGCGTAAGTCGAGTATACTCAAAAATGAGGTTGAGCTTGATGAGACTTATGTTGGTGGCAAGCAAAGTGGTAAGCGTGGACGTGGTGCTGAGGGTAAGTCGGTAGTCTTTGGTGCTGTTGAGCGTAAAGGTAACGTAAATGGCTATGTTGTACCGAATGCCAAGGCTAAAACGTTACTGCCAATTATTGCTGAAACTGTAGACCAAACAGCTCATATATACACTGACGAGTTCAGAAGTTATCGCCGACTAACTAGCAACAACTTCAACCACGACACGGTACAGCACGGTATCCGTGAGTTTGCACGGGGAGGTGTACACACTAATAACATTGAGGGATTCTGGTCACAATTAAAACGTGGTGTGCTTGGTACTCATGTTTGGGTATCAGAGCAGCATCTACAAAAATATGTAGACGAGTTTGCTTTTCGTTACAACCAACGCTCTACTGAGATTCCGATGTTTGACCGTCTGCTCCTGAACCTTGTGCGACTTTCGTAAGCAGTGTATTAAAGTCCTGTTCATGGTTCGGGTTTCGGTCTTTATCAATAATACTGTCAACATAGTCTTTCATACGTTTTTCTTTTTCTTCAAGATTATGAGCAGCCTTTTTAACTTCAACCTTGTTTTTCATAAACTCTCCCAATTCCTTTTCGGCCAATACAGGCACTTTAATTTTGCATAGCATATCGTAGGTCAGGTTGGCTCGTACCGCTCCATGCCGAGTATCGTAAGCCCCTATGATTACTTTGTACATGGGCGTTTTCATCAAAAAGTGTATAAACTCTGGTGGTATTTTATTTACGTCTTTTGAGCGGAACACAACGTAAATGTTTGATACATACTTGCCGTCTAGTTTGTCTGGCACAATTCCTATTGAGCCGACATTGACACGGTGAGGGTTATAAACCAAATCACCAGCATAAACTCTCTTGTATCTTTGCTTGATGTCGCCACCTATAAGGGTTTCATTAAACACAACTCCGTCAATGTTGTTTACGCCAAGAATATCAAACTCATCCTCTGGTGTGTTTTTAGGCACGACACTTTCGTTTTGCTCCTCAATATAGTCGCCGAGATAACCTAAAACATGGTCGGTTTTTGGTAACTCCTCAAAGTAGTCATAAAACCATAACGAGTATTTATTGTTGCTTATATCATCGTTTGAAACTACATCACCCCTAATAGCTGGAGCTACTTTTTCCTCATTCATTGAGTCCAATACTTCGGGTAAATCATTCTTTTGTGTTGGTCTCTTGCGACTTGTAAGCTCATGTCCGACATTTTTTACGATATAGAAAAAGGTTGTATTACGAGTGCCTTTTTTCTCAAAATAAATGATACTTGTTTTAGTTGGCGTGTAAGGTTCAAACATTTTGCGAGGCAACGAAACAACCGAAAAGTTTTTAGCGTTTCTGAATATGTATTCTCTAGCAGCTCCTACATCACCACCCTCTACTAAAAAGTCCTCTTTTACCAGTACACAACCTCTGCCATCGGGCTTTAGGCTGTCAAAGCTATGCATCATAGCAATAGCGTCACCACTGGTACTCGGCACTGGGTATAGGTTGCCGTGTCTTGTGTGTTGAGAGTAAGGAGGGTTGGTTATAACGATGTCATACTTGCCAGTCTGAGGGTGAGCAAAGCTGTCGTGTCGCTCTAGGTTTGAATGACCGTCACCAAAAAGTATCATATTCATTTTAGCTATACGGGCGTTGGTTGTAATTTCGCCGCCATAAACCGTATCATTTTGTAATATCTTTTCGGTTTGGTCGGTCAGTTTAGTGCGGAGTTTGATATAACGAAAGCTCTCAATCAAGAAGCCACCAGTACCACAAAAAGGGTCGTAAATCTTTTCACCTAACTTAGGGTCAACCATACTAACCATAGTGCGTACTACGTTACGGGGTGTAAAGTATTCACCTAAGTCTTTGATACTAACGCCTTGGTAGGCATTTTTTAGGAAGTATTCAAAAGCGTCACCTTTAATATCTGTATCAGCACTTGTTAGGTTTAAATCAGATAACTGCCGTACTATATCCTCTAAAATATCTGGTGACTCTATAAGAAAATCCCTACCAAACACATCACCATATTGCTGTGACATGGCAGGCCACACTACATCTTTAAGGTAGGTCAGCATTTGACCACCACTCATGGTCTTAAAATGTTGCCAACGTAAATGGTCTTGTAATGTGGCTGGTTTACCAGCATGTAATTGTAGCTCAGTGGCTTCGTCAAGCAGCTTCAAAAATAGAATGTCTGAAAATACACTGAACCGCTCTTGTCCTGCTTGCAGTCCAGCTTCTCGGAGCAAGTTAGAGGTCTGCTTAAATATCTTGATAAGTTGTTCACGAGAGTAATTTATCTCAGGCGGAGCGGATAGTATTTCGGGGCCTTCATGTAAAAACCTGAGTGCAGTGTAATGGTCTATAAGTTGCTTAACGTCCTCGCCATCAATCTTTAGTACACGGTTGTTATATAAAAAGCGGGTTTCAGTGAATGTATCGTTATAGGCGAACACGAGTGGTGCGTCTAGTGGACGAGCATATAGCTCCTCAGCTTGCATGAGAGCCTCATCAAGATTTTGACCTGGCTTTTTGGCTTCAATTACACCGATAGCTTTATTGGTATTTTGCTCATACAAAACATAGTCTGGACGCTTACCGCCTAGTTTTCTGTTCTGCTCTTCCGTCTTTGCCCGTTCTTGCGTAACATTACAACTGGTTGAGCTTTCATCAAGTACCCAGCCGAGATTATCCAGTTGTGTGTTTATGTTGTGCCGAACTGACGCTTCCAGTCTGGTTGTGGACATGTTATAACAGTAACAGAACCAATTATCTGGCGGTACATGACGCTAGGGGATATACACGAAGAATAATATAAAGTTGGCGCAGTTGCCTTTTCAACCTAATCGTAGCGACAGTGATAGTACCCAATAGTAATAACTTCGGTGGTAAGATCAAACCTTTTTGTTTAATTCAAACTAGAAGGCTTTCATTTACTTATTTTTCTGGGTCTGAAGTATTCATTATGTGACATATATAGCCCAAAAAATATAAGCCATACTGTTTGTGGATAAGCTATAATTCTCTCCATTCCGCCTATACCTAGCAACGTGTAATGATGCGTCACATAGAAAGCCAAGGCAATAAGCGATATAACTCCAGACAGTACGGTATAGGTCTGTAGTATTTTAGAACGGGAAAACAAACTTAGGCCTAGAATAATTAAACTTATATTTCCAAGTAAAAAGGGTAAGCTGGCACCCAATATATGCAATAAAGACACGGTATTTTCGGGAAAAATACCAACAACGAGCGTACCAAAACCTGCCATACCCATTAAGCTAAAACCGAGAAAAGTACTTGTCCTTTCGCGGAATTCTTGATAAATCAGTAAAGAACCGCTGCTCATGAGAAAACCTAAAGCAATCAATGAAATGTTCATAAGAGAATGCAGTGGCGAGCAAACATATCGGCCGTCTAAATAGCCACAAGTGGTGCTTCCTAAGTCGCTAATAGTGTTAAAACGCCAACTATACGCAGTAACTTTCCATGAGGTTGCAACAATTAATTGAATAATGAAGTACTCAACGGTTAATATCCAAATAGCAGGCCCGAGGTAAGGATAACGATCAGTAAAAACTTTTATCCGCTTCATTGACTCAAGCGTACCACAGTTAAGTGATAGTGAACTACGTCTATGATTATTGATAATTGCTACGACTTTTACGATTATATGCTCAATAATTAATAGAAATAGAGAGTTCACTTTTCCTAATAAATCACTCGTTTTCGTTTTGTCGGCTCCCGGCGTGGCTGCTCCCGCTCCCTCTTACCGACGTCACTGGCCTTATCCTGCGTGTCAGTATGGTTGCCAAATTGGCGTGAGTTGTTATCGTCTGCCTATTACCTCCTTATACTATTAACTACTGTTGCTGTTTTTGCTTCGTTCGCCACTTGTTTTCTTGCTGGGTCGTCGACACTTGCTAAACTACGCTTGCTGTTGCTTCAGAGCTTTTGAAGTTGGAAGACCAGAGCCGCCGATTTTTACATACCTATGCAGCCTGGATAGTTGATGAAGCAGATAAGACACGGCGAGGTTCCAACCGCATGTCACGGTTCTTAAGACTGGCCGAATGCCTGAAGAGGTGAGCAACTTCAGCGCGACCGTTTATGCATAGTGTCTCAACACGGGACTCATAAGCAAATAGACGATGAGGTCATGCTTTAGGATTCTGACTAAAGCGCTTATTCAGTTTTTGATCAACCTTATAGACAAGTATGGCGCAAATTATCCCGAAGATGCCTGCTGCACTATAGAAAAATATTCTATCACGCACATGCCCGCTACTATGAGGGAAAAAGGAAGTTATTACGGCTGCTGTGACCAGACCAACAATAAGAGAGATAGCAGTAACTACTGACAAATAGCTTATTCGGGTGGTGGCTTCTTGACGGTAGGTAGCCTTAGCCATATTAAATACCCACAGTCGATGCTTTGTCAGCTGTCTGCTTGACGGTAACAGCCGTACCGTAAGCAACTACTTCGTTCATTTGCTGACCAATGTCACCAGAATCAAAGCGCATCATTAAGATGGCGTTGGCACCTTTCGTTTGCGCTTCATTCTTTAAACGATCGAGGGCCTGGACTCTTGTATCAGCTAGTAGTTTAGTGTAGCCTCGCACTTCACCACCAAAGATAGTCCTCAGGCTTGCACCGAAATTACTGAACAAGTTTCGGCTGCGCACAATCAACCCAAAGACTTCACCATGTACTTCAACTACCTCATAGCCAGGTATATTATTGGTTGTTACGACCAGGATATTTTCCATTATGACTTCCTCGCTTTACTTGTATAGATCAAGTATACGCTAGCTGTTTTGGAAGCGCATTTTTTATCCCCAACTTGCGATGTTCAAGAAAAGAAGAAACCCTGTCAGCTCTTGGTGTGGTATGATCAAATTAAATTATGGCAATGAAAAACCTTGTCGCTTTCTTCGCTATTTTAATGCTTGCTGGAGCCTTGTTGTGGAACGGTTGGATCTTCGGTTATCTTAATCACGGAATAGCTGGTTACCTTCATATGTCAATTAGCGAATTGGAAGTTCTACACCAGCCCCATGCTGAACTATTCAATGTGCTAGAAGACGCCTCGGGAATCTGTTTAATAGTTGGCAGTATTGGCCTACTAATAGTCCGCCGCGTACTGTTGGGTTATATCACGCTCGCACTACTTGCGTACATTATGGCCATCGGTGGCCTGACTATGTTTGATGTCTCTCATCCTCTGGATTGCAACACATATAATAATCCTATCTGTCAGGATCAGATCAATGACAACCATATCAGCCAAAGTGATCAGCTACATAACGAGGAAAGTCGGATAACTGCCTACGCGACTCTTGTTTTGGCAGTTTTTACGTTATTCACAGTCTGGCAAGAACACCATCGGCTCAATAGAGATTTTCTTTGGCTCAGCTTTTGTACTGTGCTTATAGTGATCACACTCGCCTTTTTAGATTGGGACACCAACGTGACAATTAGCGCGATTGCCGAACGCCTATGGAATATGGCGGTGTCGTTTAATATTGGTTATATTGCCTGGCGTTATTTGCTCTGGACAACTGGACCTATTCGTAAACATGGATAGTATGAGTGAGCAAAATGGACAGATCTTTCTTTTCCAATATCACCATTCGGCGAGCTTCACCTCAAGATGCAGAAGCTATTGTCAGCATAAGACGCGAGGCCTGGTTAAGTATCTACCCTAATCCATCTCTTGGCATTACGCAAACTGATTTATATCGTCACCTCGACGGTGAAACCGGTGAACTCAAACATTTGACTCTCTTGCACTGGCAGCGACAAATTGGCAAAGAAGATGGCAAACATAGCATTACCTACGTCGCTCAACATGATGGTGCTGTTATCGGTTTTGTTGCTCCTCGTTTTATTCGTGAACAACGTCGAATTGCCACTCTCTACGTTACCACTTCAGCTCGTTGTCATGGTGTTGGAACAAAGCTTCTAAAACGAGCCATCGAATGGTTCGGCAGAGATCAGGATATTTACTTACAGGTTGTTGCCTACAATGAAGTTGCTATTAGTTTCTATAAACGTTTCGGTTTCGAGCTAACCACCGGTAAACCGTTTATCGATCCTGTTGTGCAACAGCAAAGTGAGCTACAATTACCAGAAGTGGAGATGGTGTTGAAAGCAATTTCTATCGTTTAGGAATTCTGTTGCTGTTCGGCCCTACGGAGCTTTCTGTACTCTGTTGCTGTTACGTAAGAGGTTGTATCTTTAACCTTGTCGACGAATAAAATACCGTGCAGATGATCAACTTCGTGTTGAATGACGTGAGCTGCCAAGTCAGTAAAATCTTGTTCTTGACGGCAGCCACGTTCATCAAGCCAGCGCAGACGAAGATGCCTGTAGCGTGGAACCTTGGCAAACATAGCCGGCCCACTGATACAGCCCTCCCACAATGGGCTTCGCCGACCATAGGTTTTTACAATCATTGGATTAATAAGAGTCAGATGAAGTATTGGCGCGTTTGGTCTAGTTGGCGTCGGTTTCAAACTAACTAAGGCTACCGCTAGAGACTGTCCGATTTGTGGAGCAGCCAGACCGATTCCGTAGCGTTTCTGAGCTAAGGTTGCACGCATGTTTGTGATGATATTCTGCGTATCTTTGGAGAATATCTCGGAACGTGTCAGTTGATGGGCTGATTGCCTTAAAATGGGGTTACCAAATTGAGTTAGTTTAAACTGCACTTAATAACTTATGATATCACTATCAAGAAGTTTATTGCGCTTTGGCTATAGGCACACTGAACTCAAAGATGCTGCCGATACCGACGGTGGAGCTTTTCAAACTGATACTACCACCGCTTTGTTCTGTAATGAGCTTCGAGATGTAGAGGCCCAAACCTGTACCTTTTGTAGCGTCTCTACTCAAAAGGCTCTTGCCTGCCTGTTGAAATTTGCGGAATAATAACCGTTGGTTTTCACTTGACATGCCACGTCCGCTATCTTTGACCGTCAGATACACGAATGCATCATCGACGTGGGCACGGACTTCAATTCCTCCTTGATCCGTAAACTTAATGGCATTACCCATCAAATTGTAGATTACTTGTTTAATCCGTTGCTTATCGGCCCAGACAGGTGGAAGCGTCTCTAAGTTTTCGTCTCGGCTCAGCTTTAAACCTTTGGGAGCCGCCAGACTATATAGCTCTCGGATAACGTTGTCGACAACGTCGACGATAGCAAATGAAGTGGGTGATAGCTGCATTTTGCCTTGTTCTAGTGAGGAAGCATCTAAAAAGTCATTAACAATTTCTATGAGACGAATAGCTGACTCGTGTATATCATTGATCATCACCAGCGTATCCTTCGGTAAATTCTGGGCGTAGTACTGGGTTAGTAGTGAAGCATTCCCGCGTATGGCCGTGAGTGGCGTTCGTAGTTCATGAGAAGCGATCGAGAGAAATTCGTCTTTAGACCGTTCTAGGATTTTCTGCTCCGTAATGTCTTCAATGAGAAGTACAGCCCCGATCGGCTGGTTGCCACCGTTCACACCAGGCTCATTTCCTATTGGTGCAATTGAAAGTAGGAGCACCCGCTGACCCACATTGACTTCTTTGCCTTCGAGTGGTTGGTTACGGGCAAGGCTATCTAGTATCGACTGCTTGAGTCCAAACTCGCTGCCAAAGAGACGGTCAACGAGTTCTATTGATAGTGTTGTCGGTTGTTCCAGTCTTTCAGTTTCACTTAACGAAGAGGTGAGCATGCGTTTTACCGCCTGATTGCTGACAACAATCTCTGCAGTGAGATCACAGAGCATAAAACCCATCTTCAAACTATCCAAAAAGGAGTAGGCTCGGGAGGTTGAAGTAATTAGCTGATTAGTCCGAAGCTTTACTTTTTCTTGTAATGATTGTATGTCTTTATCTTGGTTAATATAGGTAGTATTCACGAGAGCGAGGAGTGGTCTAATTGCAGAAAGCAATTTGGGGTCAATGAGCGCGACCTCCTGTAGTTGGTGACTAAGGAGTGGATGGTACGATTCATTCATATCCCACCGCTTGCCTACTAGTACTACTCAGGTGTTTCTGTTAATGGCGGTGTCGCTGGCTGATCCGGAGAAGCTGATGCAGATTTAGATAGTACCGCTTTGACAGAGTTAACTACTTCAGACGGTTCCGTCTGGCTCTTAATGATACAAAGCACAGCGCCTTGAGAAAGCGCCAGTTGCGTAACATTCATGTCGGCAATATTTGTTAGTACGATTACAGGTATATCTTTGGTATCTGGATTAGCTTTCAGTTTTACCAGCATTTCTAATCCATTCATAGTCGGCATCATAATATCCATCAGCATAATATCTGGATGGTAAGTCTCAAGTTTTTTTAAACCCTGCTGTCCGTTTTCGGCTAATTCAACCTCAAAACCCTCCAGCGAGAAGAGTTTTTGGTATAGGCGGTAGATAAGCGGATCGTCTTCAATAAGTAGCACTTTGGTCATACTGACATCTTTCAATGCAAGTATAGCCTAAGCAGAGAAAGGTTATCAAGGTAAATGAGAATTTATATACCTTTAGCAGATACTAAGGCTACTCGTATACGGATAGCCGAAGTCAAAGTAAGATTTTGTTGGTAGGTGACATTTGGTCTGCATGAATGCTCCCTTCTTGTTCATTACATCTATGCTCTTAAAGCATAGACGCAGAGACTGAGAGTTGACTATAATCTTTCTCACATGGTAGTTTTACTAACCTGTTACTTACGAACCTCATAGTGAGCAAAGTAAAAACGAAAGCCATTTTGTTCATGAACTTCACTTTGCTCGACGAGACTAAAGCCCATTTTATAGTCAGGGAAAAACTGATCACAACCAAAGTCTGCATCAATGTGGGTAAGATATAGCTCATCAGCCGCATCGAGAGCAAAGAAACTTTCAAAGACATGTGCACCGCCAGCAACCCAAACATCACGGGTTTGCATTGTTTTTAACCATTGCGAAATATCATGTACTAATATAATGCTGCCGGGTATTTCAGTTTCATGGGTAAAAACGTAGGTAGTGCGTTCAGGCAAGGATTTGCCTTTCAAATCATTTCGAAAGGTGGCGCCACCGACAAGCACATGACCACCATATTTTTTTGTTTGATTATTAAAATATGCGCCGTCCTTTGGAATATGCCATGGCTCATAACCATGCTTGGCTAGACCTCGTTTTCGATCGATAGCGGCTATAAGACGTATCATGTTATTAACTCTTTCCGTATAACACTTAACAAGTAAAACGATCCAGTAATCACCTTAATCTTGGCTGGAGTATCCAGTAGTTTTTCCATGGCCTGTTCTGGCTGATCTATTACTGTGACGTTAGGATGACTTACAGCACGAGCTAATATTTTCGGATCCATAGAGTGAACTGGTAAATCTTGGGCTCCTTGAAAGGTAGTTACAATAATTTCAGATGCAAAGTCAGAGATTAGATCAGCCACTTCTTGGTATGCCTTATCGTGTTTGAGCGCTATCATGACAGCCGGTTTCGTGTTTGGGTATAATTTCTTGAAACTGGCTATAAACGTCTTCATTTTTTGCGTATTATGGGCTCCATCCATAATAACAGTCTGACCTTTGATTATTTTCTTTTCAATTCGTCCAGGTATACGTATGCGCACAGTCTGGTTTAATACATGACTTGCTAAGAAAGGTAATTTATCTCTTTTAACTAGAAAATTGTAGGCCCCGAATGCGAGTAACCAATTGTGTACTTGATATGGCACTACGTCCTTTGTGTCAAGTTCAGCTTTTTTTAAAAGCTGCTTTTCATTTAACACCGTCAGAATTGCTTGGTGGTCTTTTGTCCAAGAATGGAAAACGCTCATAATCTCTTCTGCTTGCTCAAAACAGAAAACTTGATTGTTCTTATGGACAATACCGATTTTTTGGCCAGCAATTTGCGACAGTGTATTTCCGAGAATGTGCATATGATCAAAGCCAATGTCTGTTATAAGGCATACTTTGTCTTCTCGGGTTACTATGTTTGTGGCATCATGCAAGCCTCCCATACCTGTTTCTACTACTACATAATCGACGTGGCGCTTCATTAAGACCCACAACGCAAAGCTATATAACAACTCAAAATATGAAGGTGGTTCTTTGGCTGTTTGAATAATCTCTAAGAATGTACCAAGCTCTTTGCAAAAAATCGCTTCATCAAGTTGTTCACCATTAATTTGCAGCCTTTCTGTTACTTTATCGACGTGAGGAGATACAATGAGTCCGACCGTTTTTCCTGCAGCATGTAACAAACTAGCCATATAGTATGCCGTGGATGTCTTGCCACTTGTTCCAGCTATGTGTATCACCCGTAATTTTTCCTCTGGATGGTTGAGCAGTCCCATGATCGGTCGGATACGCCTTAAGGTAGTGTCCTTCCCCGTCAGTTGTGCAACAAGCGGAATATATGGTTCAAGAGCCGCATTTGCTTCATTAAGAGTACGTATCATAACTAGGCTGCTTCTCGCTTCTCTGATAAGATCAGTATACGTTAATCATGGATTGTAGTTTAATAGATTAGCTGTATTTAGTAATGCAGCTAATCTATAATAATGTTGGCGCTCCCGTGGTGAAATGGATATCACGATGGTCTTCGGAACCATTGTTGGGGGTTCGAATCCCTCCGGGAGTACCAATCTTGAGATTTTGCCATTGCGGCGATAACGTTAAATGGTTCCTTAAGTGTAAATTCCTATTTTTTATTTCTTTTTTGATAAACAGCTGGTGGTGGTAGGAGTTTAGTTGTGCTAAGGTAGCGTGCTTTCAGTAATGCTTGTTCCAAACTTTTTAAAACCTGTTCTGCCTGACTATAGCTCATACCCACCCGGGCCACAGAAACATCAATTAGCTGATCGCTGGACGACGGAGTCGATTGTGTAAAATTGAGGGTCAAGCCATTGTTGTTAGCATGGATGTTCAAACCATCACTGTAAAGCGTACGGACTTCCATGGCCAACATCATCACCACCGATTTATTTATTAGGCCAGATGTATCTGCTGACTTTTGAGAACTAACTCTTTCATTTAACTCAAGGTGATCACGTAGCTCACTGTCGTAATCAGCAAGTTCCCAAAGATGTAATGCTTCCTGATCCTGTATGCCAAAATAACTGATCAAAAGCAACATGACATCTTCTTCTGGACGCTGTTGACCAGTTTCAATTCTCTTTAGTGTTGGTTCATCGATTTCAATGGCACCAGAGACTTCGGCAAGACTCCGTTTGGATTGTTCCCGAACGTTTCGTATGTGTTGCCCCAGATTTGCGTATGGTTTTTCGTCTGAACTCATTGTCTATACCATACTACCGCCTGATGGACGATGAGGCAAGAGCATATGAGTACGTATATCATATATAATGAACGTCGTGGTACAGATACAAGAAAATGTCAGTCTGGCTCAGCATTCCACCATGGCTTTAGGCGGTCCGGCTCGATATATGACTGATGTCTATAAACGTGATGACGTTGCTGAAGCTGCACGTTGGGCTCATGAACATGGAGACGTGGCAATCATCATGATCGGACACGGTAGTAACATTGTCTGGAGTGATGCAGGTTTTAACGGTCTTGTCATTGTTAATCAAATCGTTGGCTATGAGTCATATGAAGAAGATAACGAAAATACCTATTTAACAATTGGTGGTGGTGAGGTCTGGGATAGTGTCGTCGAGCGCAGTGTTCAAACTGGTCTGACTGGCATTGAAGCCTTGAGTCTCATTCCTGGAACAGCTGGAGCAACGCCAGTTCAAAATGTGGGTGCCTATGGGCAAGAGATTGCTCAAACGCTGGTTACAGTTGAGGCCTATGACCGTCATAAAGGAGATTTCACCACAATTGCAGCTAGTGATTGCAACTTCGCATATAGGACAAGTCGCTTTAAAACAACCGATCGAGGTCGATACTTTATCACCGCTCTTACACTGCATCTTATGAAGGGTAATCCGCTGCCACCTTTTTATGCCAGCGTTCAGACCTACCTTGAGCAGCATAACATCACCGCACCAACGCCAATCGATATACGCCAAGCAGTTATTGCTATTCGCACAGCAAAACTACCAAATCCAGCTATTGTTCATAACTGCGGATCATTCTTCTCAAATCCTATTGTTAGCGAAGAAGAGTATGAGGAACTAGCCGAAACATATAGCTCGGTACCTCATTGGCCGGCAGGCGACTCCGGTGTTAAGCTGTCGGCTGCCTGGCTTATTGAACAGACCGGTTTTAAAGGTATTCATGATGCAGAGACCGGTATTGCAACTTGGCCGCAGCAGCCATTGGTACTTGTGAATGAACACGCTAAAAATACAGCTGGCCTACTAGCTTTCAAACAAAAGGTTGTAACAGCAGTGCAAGGTAAATTCCGTATTACACTTGAACAAGAGCCGGAGTTGTTCTAACGATCACTTGGCAAGGGAAAGTTGAGTGCAAATGCACGGACCTCTTCATGAATTTTCTTAAGTGTTATCTCATCTTCTCTTGCGTCAATAGCCTGTTTCATCCAGGTTGCTATTCTTTGCATATCTTTTTCGTCTAGACCGCGGGTGGTAATGGCCGGTGTACCAAGACGTATACCGCTTGGACGAAATGGCGGTAATGGATCATCAGCTATGGCATTCTTATTCAGCGTTAAACCGATCTTATCCAGGGCTTCTTCAACAATCTTGCCATCCAGTCCGAAACTAGTGTGAACATCAGCTAAGATGAGGTGGTTGCTGGTACCGCCAGTAATTAAAACAAAGCCTTCTTTTTTCAGCGCCTCAGCGAGAGCAGCAGCATTAATCACAATCTGTTTCGCGTACTCTTTGAAGCTTGGTTGGAGTGCTTCGCCAAATGCCACGGCCTTGGCGGCAATAATGTGCTCATGAGGACCCCCTTGAATACCGGGAAAGACAGCACGGTCAATAAGGGTAGGAATATTTTCTAGTTTCTTTTCCGGAGCTTTAAGCGGGCTAGAAACAGTTCCCTTACTTAAAATTAAGCCGCCTCGGGGACCACGGAGTGTTTTGTGAGTCGTGGTGGTAATGACGTGAAAACCGTAATCAAATGGATTTTTAGCCACACCCCCAACAATAAGACCGGCAATATGAGCCATATCGGCCATCAAGAGCGCCCCTACTTCATTGCCGATCTCAGCAAATTTGGCGTAATCAAGTTCACGCGGATAGGCACTGAAACCAGCGAGGACTATTTTTGGTTTATATTGACGAGCAAGGTCTCTCAGCTCATCATAGTTAATCTCTCCAGTACTTGGGTCTTTCATCTTGTAACGGATAAAGTTATACAGGTGTGCCGAACGAGTTACCGGCGCACCGTGAGTTAAATGGCCGCCATGACTTAAGTCCATGGCCAGCACAGTATCGCCTGGTTCCAGCCATGCAAAATAGACTGCTTCATTAGCCGGTGCACCAGAGTGTGGCTGCACGTTGGCATGATCAGCTCGGAAGAGTTGTTTGGCTCGATCAATGGCCAGTTGCTCTACTTTATCTGTATTTTCCTGCCCTCCATAGTATCGTTTGCCCGGATAGCCTTCTGAGTATTTGTTGGTGAAGATGCTGCCCATAGCTAGGAGCACGTTTTTACTAACGTAGTTCTCGGATGGTATGAGCTCCAAGCCTTCTCGTTGACGCTTTTCCTCTTCCTTGATTAACGCCGCTACTACCTTATCCTGCATGTACTGCTCCCTATCTCCACCACGTTGTTTTAATTTACTTTTATTGTATCAGGTCCGGAGTGATATACTATATATCGTCACAACGATAACTGATATTAGCTATTGCAAAACAAACACCATATATGATATACAAGTTCTATGCCAAGTGCCAATGAACAAATTGGCCAATTAATTTCTCAGGTCCGACAAGAAAAGGGCTTGACTCAAGCGGCCTTTGCGAGAAGATTGCAAACCTCACAATCAGCTGTCAATCGTATAGAGCATGGTCGTCAAAACTTGAGCGTAGAAACGTTGGGTCGTATTAGCGAAGTGCTGAACAAGCAGCTGATCAGTCTCAGTGGCGGTTCGCTGAACTTACGCATTGAGGGCGGACAAGAGCTACACGGCAATATCACTCTTAAGACAAGCAAGAACGCAGCTGTCGCACTGCTCTGTGCCAGTTTGCTTAATTACGGAGTGACCCGTTTTCGTTCTTTTCCTCGTATCGAAGAGGTCTATCGGATTATTGAAGTGCTGGAGAGTGTCGGTGTCCAGGTAAAATGGATCGATAATAACGATCTTGAAATTCGGCGGCCAGAACGATTAGATCTCAATGCACTTAACGCGGTAGCCGCTCGCAAGACTAGAAGCGTGTTGATGCTCATTGGTCCCCTTCTCCACGATTATGCTCATTTTCAGATTCCCTATGCCGGTGGCTGTAAACTTGGTACCCGTACAGTTCAGCCACATCTGTTTGCGCTAGAAGAATTCGGTGTTAACATTATTGCCAAAAACGGTCACTATAACATTAGCGTCCGTAAACGAATACCAACAGAAGATATTGTGCTTTACGAGGCTGGCAATACTGTTACTAATAACGTATTGATGGCCGCCGCCCGCACGCCAGGACAGACTATCGTACAGGCCGCTAGCGGTGACTACATGGTGCAAGATCTTTGCTATTTTCTGCGTACTCTCGGCGTACAAATCGATGGTATTGGCAGTCATTTTCTAACAATTCATGGCACGGAACGTATTAAGAAAAATATCACATATACACCGACTGAAGATCCAATTGAAGCCATGTTTTTCATTTCTGCCGCAGTCACTACTAACTCAAAAATAACCATACATCGCGTGCCCTATAAGTGGATCGGCTTGGAATTGTTAAAACTAAAAAAGATGGGCCTCAAGTTTCTTATGAGCAAGCCATACAAGGCCGCAAATGGCATGATAGACTTAGCCGACATCACTATAGAGAAACATAATGGAAAACTGAAAGCCTTAGCAGAGAAGTTGCACCCCAATCTCTATCCTGGACTTAATCCTGACAACCTGCCTTACTTCGTACCGATAGCTGCCTGCTGTCATGGCCGGACACTCATTCATGATTGGATGTATGAGAACCGAGCACTTTACTATACGGAGATGAGTAAGGTTGGGGTTCAAGTAGAGCTGGCTGATCCCCACCGTATCTATATCAATGGTCCAACTAAATTCAGCGCCGCCGATGTGATCTGTCCACCAGCACTTAGACCAGCCAGTTTACTATTAATCGGCATGTTAGCTGCTGACGGCATCTCTATCCTCAGAAATGTCTATACTATTAATCGTGGCTATGAGGATCTGGCAGAACGACTGAATAGTCTCGGGGCACACATTACGGTTCTACACGAAATATAGAGTCAACTGGTATATAATTTCAGAAGCGCGGGTGTCGTATAACGGTTATTATCCTAGTTTTCCAAACTAGTGATGGGAGTTCGACTCTCCCCGTCCGCACCACACTATTGATTTGTCTTTCTAAAATTAAATATGAGCTGAGCTGTCCGACCTGCCTGCTGTACGTCTGGACTGATATGTTGATTGTTCCTATTAAGCTGCAAATGTATAAGACCGCTTGAGGAATGTGATAGGTCAACCGGTCGAGTAAAGAGATCATGAAGTAGTGCTTTCCTTTGCGATCCAACGGTGTAGTTCTGTGAAGCTACGTTGAGGCACAGCACAATACCAACGACTGCAAGCACCAAAAACGGTAGACTCTGGTGGTGCAAACGCTTAGAATGTCGCTTCACTTCCACTGCCAATCTACCTCTAGATCTTCTAAATTTGTGCTTGGTCCATTAACAGCATGGAGGATATCGAAGGCATTTTCTCCATTTGGGGTCTGATGTAACACACCCGTTTCAACGACTGCCGTATTTTGAGCTTTGTTGTCTGCATAGACACTATATGCGAGACTGCCAGCGAAGCTGGATGGTCCTTGATTAGTAATAGTGAAGTCGGGCAAGTTAGTTTGCACGTCGGTATTAATTGCTTGCTTGGCAAGAGCAGTAAATGTATCTGGATTGATAGTTCCCACATCTGTAGCGACAATCTTGTATACATCAGTCGAAGTAGCAAAAGTCTGGTTATTGTACATCGTAGTAGTACAGCTCCCCTTCTGGTTGCTCACATTATATGTATCGACAAGGTTAAATGAGTAACATGGCGTTTTGAGGAATGATAGCACTTGAGAAGCGCTATCGGTTTGACCAGTTTGAGCATCACGGGCTACCGTTTTATCGTGGTTCATATTCCAAACAAGTGCTGCAAGACCACTAGTGATTGCCAAGGAAGCCACTGCTAAACCAATCAGGGCCAGTCGACGTCGTGCTTTCCGACGAGATATAGTCGATAGACACAAACCAGCTATTCCGAAAACCAAGCCGGCAATCGGGATAAGGAAGACTGAGCCAACGATTCCTAGTGTGCCAAGTATAATTGCTACTGCGGCAGTAGTCTCACCAGCATGTTGATACGGTTTCGTCAAAGCATAGGCCGGAATGATTCCATTAGGCCCCATTGGTACAACTTGATTGAGTGGACTTGCAGTCATGCTCGGCAGACCACTGGATGTCAGTGGGGATTGTACTGGGTTACCGCAATTGCCGCAAAAGGCAGCACCTGGCTCTAACGGTTCATGACAATTTTGACAGTTCATATGTTTTTGTTTAAAGATTACTCAAAATTATTTAAGCATTTTTACCACACCGAGTGCAATAGAGGTAGTGGCGTGGATTCGGCCAACCGCAAGTGCGACAATAATTGTTACGTCCCACCACACTTAAGCCCATATCTTGATCGTGATCTGTTGCTCGAATCAAAAGAACAAATAAGCTGCCGGCTAAGCTAATTGTAATAATAACTGATACTAGCTGGTATATAAGTACGCCGGATAGGAGACCAAAATCATAGAATCCATGCAAGATTATAGCGACTCCAAGTGCTATCACGACTATAAGCGGCGATCTATGGTCTAGTTTTTGTTTGGCGAGGAAGTAGCCGACCATGCCAGTAATAGCGGCATGAAAAATGGGCGTGAGAAATATCCGTGTTATACCAGTTTGTGTACCCTGCTGCAATGTGTAAAGTAGATTTTCGGGCAAACCGAAGCCGAGACCAACAAGCGCAAAGTATATAACACCGTCAGTATGTTCATTAAAGTAACGACGTTTGTATATATAGAGAGCAAGAGGCAAAAACTTACAGCACTCTTCAATGACCGCCACTGTTATGGTACTACGCAACAATACATCTTTAGGAGCGCCTATGGCAATATTCGCTGGATTAATAAATTCTCTTTCTATAAAGTAAGCAGCCAAGGCAGAAAGAGCACCCAAACCAAATGCCAACCATAAAGCTAGTACCGGTTCTTTGGGCCCACGATCATGACTCAAAAGAAACCAAGAAAGTGCCCCAGTAACACAGACAAAAGTGAGCAGAATGATAAGTAACATTATTGTAGAAGATTTTTGTTTATAAGCTCCATATATATTATACACTAGAGACGGATGTTAGGACGCCCCGGTAGCTCAGCTGGATAGAGCAGAGGACTTCTAAGCCTAAGGTCGTAGGTTCGAATCCTACCCGGGGTACCAAGTTGACATATCTACGTCAGATTCAGGTATTTCGTTCAGTTGTTTAAAGGCTTCATAACAGTTAATTAGGTTGTAAGACAACTTCTGGTCAAACATTTCAACGTTATAAACCAAGCCTTTTAGGATTTGCTGTTTATGGAGGTTGTCTGACGTTTTAAACAGCTCATTTACCCTTTGACCCAAGTCTAACAAGTATGAAGCAGTAGTTTTGGGTAGGTTTTAAGTTCAATTTGGTGTTAAGCGATATATGTCTAAGGTGTCACCAGAGAAGTTAACGCCAACTATTGTGCCTGATAAGCTTAGTGCTTTACCATCTAGGTAAACATCGTTGTCTCCTATGTACACATTAGGACTTTTGTATCCGTAGTCTTCATTAACCCAATAAATATGTTTGCCGTCGTTACTTAAACCGCTCAAGATTGATAGCGTGAAAGCATAATATGGCGATAAATTAAATGATTGGTTATTAAATTTAAATATACCTCCAGCTGAATTAGAATCTGTGCAGTAAGAATAAGCGTAAGACCCACTATTTGCTAATAGAAATGAGTCTGGTGCAGAGCCACAACTGGTCGGAGCAGTATCGTATGAATAAAATGTGCCAACAGCTGTTCCGTTAACATTAATGGTTGCATTATTGCTGGGGTCAGTAAAACCGTAACCATAGTATTGGCCGTTGGGGCTAATAGCCAGGTGTACCGTAGCACCTCCAGTGGACTCAGAAACTAAGGATTTGCCATCATACACAATTGAATAATTGCCTGACTCAGTATTGGGATTAGAAGGTTCCTGCGCTATATAGTTATCAAGATTTGAGTCAAAAATTACGCTTCCATTATTTGGTCCTACTGCAAGGAATTCTTTATCATTTTTATAGTAAGCATAGTTTGCGTTTGATAACGATTCATAACTATAAGATTTGCCATCATTTGACACCTGAAGGTTTGACATATCTTGTTGAGGATTTGATATTCCTTGCGCACCACCTATGTCTTGCCCGTCAACATATATATCACCAGTTGAACCATCATAATAATAGTAGTGAAGTCCATTATTAGTTAAGCCGGCTTGGCTCCAATTCTGACTTATCGGCTCTACTTTATTGTCGTAAACTGAGACCCAATTACCACTACTGTTTTTGTATATAATATAGTAGTTACCACCGGCAGTATAAACGTTGCAGGTCCGATTCATATTTATGGGACAAAGTTGATTTTCATAAGATGAACTTATCGGAATATTAACGTACTGAAATGAAGGTGGAGTTGGTTGAGGTTTCGTACTAGAAGTCTTTTTAGTTATTGCAGTTGTAGAAGAAGATTTGGTAACCTTTGTTTTATGAAAATGTGAATAAGCTAAAGCACTGCCAGCAATTGCTAATAGCAAAATAACCACAACAACGGAAATGACTAACTTTTTCTTTGATTTTTTAACTTCAGGCTGAGGCGAAGTGGTTGACACTGGATTGGCTTGAGGCGCTGAAACAGTTGGATTTTGCGTTGGTTCGGATGAAGGTACATTCGGTTGTTGTGTTTGTTCTTCCATATTGGTCTCAGTTTAGCATAAGCGTTGTTACTAATACCAGAAAATAAGATCACTTTTATGATCAGCTAATCCTAATCATGAAACCCAATCGGCACATAAGCCTGTGCCGGTAGTTACTGAACATCTTTCAAACTCTGCGCCAGGCTACACACCACCTACACCGAGCATTAATGATACAGAACCTCAGCCTACATCGAACTATACATCTAATCTTAGGTTTACTCATTAATAAGCGCTTTTGTCTTTTGGTTCCTGTGCATTTTTATCATTACCGGGATGTGGTTTGCCATAGCGGCTGCAAGCGTTAAAAAACAGACAATATCCTTTAAACAGTCAATAAAACTATCAATTAAAAAGTTTTTCCCGTTAGTTTGCTTAATTATACTCGTTGGACCTATATCGCTCATTGGACTTGTCCTACTTATTATCCCTGGTGTCATCATTATAGCGAGAGCATCGCTGGCAATATTAGTAATGTTTACAGAAAACGTAGGCCCCATTAAAGCCCTAAAAAGAAGTTTTGCCTTAACGAAAGGCCGCACTATTGAAATGATCGGGTCGTTTTTTGCTGGTTATCTTTTCAGTGGAGGTTTCTTGTTAGCACCGGCAGTAACGGTAGCGCCTTTTGTTGGTCGTTATGAAGATATAAGATGTACCCGGGGCACCAGTTATTTCTATTTACATGTTTTTTAGTTTATCTTCAGGACGCCCGAATTTTTTATCAATAACCCGATAATTACAATCAAAGTAGAAAGATTTAAGGAATAAATTGATACAATAGCTGCTGTGACTAGAGCTTATAAATATCGTTTCAGCGTCGTTATTCCTTGTTTTAATGAAGCTGATTTTATAGGTGCTACCTTAAGCTCTTTGAGAGCTCAAGATATTTCTGAAAAATATGAAGTTATAGTAGTTGATAATAATTGTACTGACGAAACAGTCAAGATAGCCAAACAGTATGGCGCTAGAATAGTCAACGAAAAAAGAGGTGGTGTCTGCTTTGCTCGTCAAACAGGAACTCTTAAGGCAAGGGGAGAAATAGTTTTATCTACAGACGCAGATACAACCTTCTCGCCAAACTGGTTAAGTACTATCGATAAAAGTTTTCGAGATAACGAAAAACTTATTGCAGTCGCCGGTCCATGTAGATATATTGATGGCCCTTGGTGGGGCAAACTATACACACATTTTCTTTTTACGAGTGTCTATGTCTATTACCTTCTAACTGGTCGCCCTTTTTATATAACTGCTACAAATGTGGCTTTTAGAAAGTCTGCTTGGGAAGGATACAACACGCTATCAGTACAGGGTGGTGACGAGCTGGATTTGCTGCATAGTTTGAGAAATAAGGGCGAGGTTCGTTTTGATAATTCAAACCCAACTTATACCTCGGGTAGGCGTTTGTGTAAAGGTTTTACCTATAATTTTTTCATTACTTTCTTATTCTACTATCTTGGCGCTTACTATATTAACAAGATATTCAAACGAACTTTTATAGGCTCAGCTCCGGCTTTTCGGAGTAACGGAAAACTTAGAGCTTCTCCCATTTTATCAATCCGTCTTGCTTCTTTCTTTGCATTAGTGGCCGTGGGGTTTATCGCCATCCCTTTTTTGCGACGCCTTGTGACCGACAATATTATGGATACCAGTGGTGTTTTTAAGGGCATCTGGAGAGACTTAACCTAAATAATGATATTTTTAGTAGTAATCCTGTTAGTTGTAATATTTTTTGCAGTTATGTATTGGATTTTCATGTCTCCTTATTCACAAATTTTCGGTTCATATAGCTGGAAAATCAATACGTCAGATAAGATTATAGCCCTAACGTTTGATGACGGCCCAAACGAACCTTACACTTCTAAAATCCTTGACCTACTGGATAAATTTGATATAAAAGCCACATTTTTTCAGGTTGGTAAATGTGTCGAAAGGTACCCAGACATAACAATGAGAGCCTTTAAGGCGGGTCATACCATAGGTAATCATTCTTTGTCTCATGAATTTCATCGTTACTTTTTAAGTCTGAATTTCAAACAAGAGATTTTAGAAAATCAGGTAATATTACAAAATCACATCGGTAAAAAACCAGCTCTATATAGATCTCCCTGGCTGTGGCGACAACCCATTTTACTTAAAACCATAAGAGAACTCGGGCTTACACCTATATCTGGAGTATTCTGTCACCCATTTGAGATAATGCAAGTTGATGGTAAAAAAATTGCTGGTAGAGCCATAAAGGTTGCAAAACCAGGGTCAATTATAATTTTTCATGACGGTCGCGATAGCCAAGGCGGTAATAGGAGCGAAACAGTTAAGGCGGTTGGTTTGGTAATTGATAAGCTCCGGAAAGATGGTTACTCGTTTGTAACGGTTGATGAGCTTCTGGGTATACCTGCTTATCAATAGCAACAAACTTCCAACAATAACTAAAAGTTAATATATTAGGGGGAAAGCTAGTAAGGTTCAGGTTTATGTCTTCTTGCACGCAAACACAAGCCCTTTAATGCTAAGCTATACAGAACACTGCAGCGGTAATCAAATTATAAGCTAATCAATAAATCTAATTCGACCATGTACTGCACTTAGTAAGTGCTGATCGTACCCAAATTATCAGACCCTAATAATAATGTTCAGTTGTTCTTAAGGGAAGCTTGCTTTAGTATACAAGTATGAAAAGTATTACAGAGCTGCTGCCGCAATGTTCGCAAAGGTAAAGATTTGGGGCGCAGCCACGGTCGGCTCTAAGGGTCAAGTGGTTATTCCGGCTGAAGCAAGAGAAGCCTTAGACATTAAAGAGGGTGCTAAGCTTATTGTTGTAGGTAATCCAGCTAGAAAAGGTGTGGCGTTCGTTAAAGCCGAGGTAATCGAAAATAAACTTCTAGACATCCAAACTGGTCTTACTGAAGTCCAAAAACTAACCAATGACAAGGGATATGAAACTACATGAGCACTGTAGTGGCAACTAAAAATATCAGTAAAACTTATGGTAAAGGTGAAGCAGCCTTTTGGGCTCTAGACAATGTTAGTCTGTCTATTAATGCTGGTGAGTCTGTAGCGGTTGTTGGTAAAAGCGGTTCAGGCAAAAGTACCTTAATGCATATCCTAGCCTTATTAGACAAACCCTCTAAAGGTTCAGTGTTAGTAAAAGATAAAGACGCTTCGCACATGAACGGTCGACAACTGGATACTTTACGCAACAAGCATTACGGTTTTGTTTTTCAACAATTCTTTTTAAATGAAAATGACACAGTCTTAAATAACGTTATTCTACCACTCAAAATTGGCAGAGTTGGTCGTAAGGAGCGCAATGAACGTGGCCTGCAGGTTCTCAAAGCTGTGGAGTTAGAAGAAAAAACTAATAGTAAAGCCGGGGCGCTAAGTGGTGGTCAAAAACAACGTGTCTGTATTGCCAGGGCTTTAATCAATAATCCAAGTGTTATCTTCGCCGATGAGCCAACCGGCAATCTTGACAGCCACACTGGTAAGACAATAGAAGACTTACTGTTTCAGCTCAACAAGCAGCAAGGCATTACCCTTATTATTGTTACCCATGACAAAGACATTGCTGAGCGTTGCAACCGACAAATACACATTAAAGACGGTCGATTAACTAGTCGGGGTGACGCATGAAGTTTATAGATTTATTGCAAACTGCTAGCTCCAGTATGCTCAGAAGTAAAGCTCGCACCTTTTTAACCATTATTGCTATCTTTATCGGAGCAATGACTATTACTCTTACAAACGGTATCGGTACAGGTATTAAGAGTTACCTTAATAAGCAGATAGGTAATCTCGGTGCTACCAACGTATTGACAATCCAACTGACTAATACAACATCATCAGGTCCAAAGTCAGCTAGTAGCGCACCTGCACCATACAACCCAAACCAAAAAATTGCTACAACAGGTGGCGGTCGAGAAGCCCAAAAGCAACTATTAATGACCGCGAAGGACATTAGCCGCATAAAATCTATACCGAATATATTAAGTGCTATACCAGCTAGAGCAATTACACCCGACTACATCATGGGGACAAGTGGTAAATACCAACTTTCTCTCGAGCAGCAATTCGGCACTACGACAGCACAAATGTTAGCCGGTGGTGGAGTAAATGATAATAGTTCACAAAATCAAATCACTGTACCTGCTAATTATGTACGCTCTCTGGGCTACATCAATAATCAAGCCATCATTGGTAAAACAGTCACAATAGGTATTACCAGCGCTGAGGGCAATCAAAGCACAGTAACGGCAACAGTAACAGGCGTTCAGCAAATAGCTGTAGTTGGACCTTCGGCCGCTTATGCTAACACCGCTTTGGCTAATCAGCTTTATGGTATTCAAAGTACAGGCTTGCCAGCAGCTATTGTTAACTCGTATTCAACAGTGGCGGCAACATTCCCAAGTAACTTCACGCCTACTCAGATAACATCCTTAGAGAACGAGCTAAAAGCCAAAGGCTACACCGGACAAACTATAAAGGATAAAGAAAATACTATCTTTACCGCCCTTAATGTCGTTATCATTGTCTTTGATATGTTTGGTGCAATTGCCCTGCTAGCTGCTTCCTTTGGTATCGTGAATACCCTGCTAATGTCTGTCCAGGAACGAACTAAAGAAATTGGGCTGATGAAAGCTCTTGGTATGAGTCCCCGCCGAATTTTTGCGCTTTTTAGTATTGAGGCAGTATTAATAGGTTTTTGGGGTAGTGCCTTGGGAGTTGGCTTTGCAGCTCTTATTGGTAAAGCGGTGAACGCTATCGGCCGGCATGGTTTTCTTAAAGACTTTACTGGTCTATCTTTGCTTACATTCCCGCTTACAACAGTTGCTACGGTAATAATTGGTATTATGCTAATTGCTTTCTTAGCGGGTACATTACCTGCTTTACGAGCAAGTAAGAAAGACCCTATCGAGGCATTGCGTTACGAATAATGTAAAAGGGGTTAGTCTTTAATTATAAGTTATAGGCAATTTCATGGTTTTGGTTTTGGGTTAACTATAGTCGTGGCGCCACTAACTTAGACGGTACTTGGTGGTATTGCTCCCAACCAGGCAGGAATCGACTCTACAGTTAACAATGCACCATCCCGAACTGCCGAGCTTGTAGCTTTTGACCTGATTGGCTTACTGGTTAGGCAGCAACTTGGTTTGGGAGACTTTCGTCGGTGGCTAATTGCTGTAGCTATACTTATTTTATTGGCAGGGTTGCCTCTGTAATAGAGGAATTGTTAATCCAAGTTCATCTAAATCAATTGAGGCCAAAGTATTAAAACGACGAGGCTAAAATATTTAGGACATTGTGTCCCTAGTCCTGTATACTAATTTTAGTAACACAAGGACTGCTCATGGATCCAGATAAATATAAATCGCCAGAAACACCTCACAAACCTAAAGGTTACGGCAAACGACCTATTTGGCAATGGATACTTTTGTACGTTATTATTGCCATTGTCGTTTACGGTTTGATTTACTTGATCTTTATACACAAGAGCGGCAATAGTGGTAACGGCACGGGCAGTAGTGGTTACACTTACTAGCTAGCAGTGTTCTGATACAGCTGACGATCCCTACTTGTCATCGGTTTTGTGAAGGTATTCCTCATTAGTTTATCGAAAGAAAAATACTTGAAGCTCTTCTGTCGCTGGTTAACAACGCAGGTAATTGGATCGGGCCCATTAGCACTTTTTTGCCGATGATCCAATTGATTGAAAAAAATTATAGAGCAGTTCTATTCTTTTAGTTATAGCGCCTATAGCGTTCATCGTCTCCCTGGGTGGCTATGATATCTCTCGACATAAAACTGCCGAAGCTCGCTGCTATAAGATATGCTTTCTGAAAACCATGCACTGATGCGGCAGCAGTGATTGCATAACTTGGTTTGTGGTACAAATGCAAGTTACCTATATACCTGGCAGCGACAGATGATGTAACCCCAGTCAGCACTGCCAACCCCACAGAGCCTCCTATTTGCTGAGAGGTATTCAGTAAACCAGATGCTAGCCCGGATTCGTGCTTTGATACACCTGAAGTAGCAGCGATTGTTACGCTCACAAACGTCGCTCCCATGCCAAAGGCCATAACCACTAAACCCGGAGCAACATTGCCCCAATATGTTCCATGAACAGGAATATGTGACAACCAATACAGTCCTCCTGAAACTAATAGGGGAGCAACCATCAGAATAGACCTATACCCCACTTTTTTTATCAATCTCGGAACATTGGTGGCAGCAATAGCAATAATGATCGGTATAATCAGGAAGCTCACACCTGTCTTTACTGGAGAATAGCCCAATATGTCTTGCATATATAGTGTGGTAAAGAAGAACACTGAAAACAAGCCGGCAGCCATGAGAAGCATTAGTGAATCTGCGCCGGCTAAGTTACGAATACGAAAAATACGAAGCGGGATAAGCGGGTGCTTAACCCGCGATTCATTAATAAGAAGGGATACAAGAGCCTACATTTTTTACTGCTAACTAAACATGTTAAGTAATATATTTCATAACAGATTTTTGACTAGTGTGTATAATTGATGTTGACACGCAAGTAATACAATCAATATTTTTACCCTCAAAGCCAGAAGGAGGTAACTTATGGCTTTAAAACCCGAGTCGGTTAAGTCTCTTGTTAAATCGGGTACGATTATAGCTATAGGAGTCATGGCTATAACTCATACTTATGAACATCATAAAATAGATCATGACAACAAGAAAACGCATCTTAAAAAGGATGCGTCGGTTTGGAGCCCAGACAGTCCTATTAACAAAAAGAGAATTACACTTAATGGAATTGCTTCATCGTTGACAATAAGTAATGCCGCAATATTTGAATATCAGACGCATCATGCATCAAATCATATTACTTTTGATGAGGCTAACTCATCTACTTTACCGAGCATTTTAATTAAAATTGGAGGCTGTGAGTCGTCGGGGTCAAAAACAGCGCCAATAAATTACAGAGCCCAGAACCCGACCAGCTCAGCATCAGGTGGTTTTCAAATTGAATATGAAACTTGGAATCATTATGATGGCTATGAAGAAGCTAAAGATGCGTCGCCCAAAATCCAGGATCAAAAAGCGATACAGCTACTACATACTTTAGGGACAAGTCCGTGGGATGCAAGCGAATCCTGCTGGAGATAATCCTATGTAGCCTACATACACATAATATTTAGGATTTAACCACGTGTGCCAATCTGTCTAACTCCATTCAGTTGAATGGTTTACTCGCCTGCTTCTTATCAACCACCGTGCTACAATAAGCGGAAGTGAGCAAAGACACAGATAGCGCGCAAAGCATTGGTTTTCAGCGTGAGCGCACACATGAGGAAATCATGGTTATACTAGTCGCTTTGATGTTAGCTATGCTACTTGCTGCGCTTGATCAAACCGTGGTAGCTACTGCTCTTCCCCGTATCGCAACCGATCTGCATGGACTAAATAAACTTTCATGGGTAGCCACTGCCTACTTACTAACAAGCGCTATATCTACACCTCTCTATGGTAAAATCGGTGATCAATTTGGCCGCAAGAAGATTTTCCAATTTTCAATCATGCTATTCCTCGTTGGCTCGGCTTTGTGCGGACAATCCCGTAATATGGATCAGCTGGTCGCCTTTCGGGCACTTCAGGGCATTGGCGCCGGTGGTCTGATGACACTTTCTATGACTATAGTCGGTGATATCGTGCCGCCAAGGCAACGAGGTAAATATCTGGGCTATTTTGGTAGTGTCTTTGCTCTTTCTAGCGTCGCCGGCCCCCTTCTCGGTGGTTTCTTCACTGACAGTTTTTCCTGGCGTTGGGTTTTCTATATTAATCTGCCGCTTGGAATTATTGCTTTAATAGCTGTGGCAAGTCGACTACACTTGCCAGTTAAACGCGGAGATCACAAGATAGATTACGTCGGCGCTGCTCTATTGGCAGCTGCAACGATACCAATAATTCTGGCTACTGTTTGGGGAGGTGTTATATATCCATGGAGCTCACCAACCATTTTAAGTCTTTTTGTTGGTGGTATCTTAGCGGCAATTTTATTTACTCTCTGGGAACAACGTCAACCACCAGCTGAAGCTATGCTGCCAACGCATCTTTTTAAAAACAGTATCTTTACTGTATCTGCCCTTCTATCGCTACTGGCCGGTGTCGCTTTGTTCGCTTCCATTTTGTTTATTCCTGAATATCAACAGATAGTACGTGGCTATTCAGCTGTCAAGTCAGGACTACTCCTGCTGCCATTGGTCTTCGCCATGCTGGCAGCACTAATTATGTCTGGCCGTCTTATTACAAAGACTGGGCGTTACCGCCTATTTCCCATTATTGGAACTCTTGTTACAGCTCTTGGCATTTGGTTGTTTAGTAATTTGACGCTTCATACCAGTCAGGTAACGCTTAGTCTCTGGATGATAGTAGTTGGTATCGGCATTGGTTCATTCATGCAGGTTATGACGTTGGCTGTTCAGAATGCCGTTCCCCGCTCTGAGCTCGGTGTAGCTACCGGTTCAGCCACATTTTTCAGAAGCATCGGCAGCTCTCTCGGTGGTGCTGTTTTCGGAGCAATTCTAACAAGCCGATTAACTATTCACCTCAAGCAATTACTGCCAAACTTTAAGGATTCACATAATCTTGCCAGTAGCGTGGTGTCAGGTGTTGCACCAACTACATTACAAAAGTTACCGAGCTCGATCAGTCACGATATATATAAGGCTTTTGTATTGTCATTTCATGACATGTTTCTATTAGCGATACCAGTCATGTTGCTTTCGTTTATGATAGCACTTTTCTTGAAGGAAACACCCCTTCGTAACACCACGCATGATCCATCTGACCTTTCTTAAATTCACCATAGTTGTTCTCGATATTTATATGCTTGTGATACGCTACCTTGGTAAAAGAATAACCGGTTGGAGACGATATGCCGACGAAATTAGCTGCTAAAACAAACACTCGTAAGCTATATTTAACCACCCTATGGTTATCCCTTTTTCTCGGCGTATTTGGAGCAGATCGTTTTTACTTAGGTAAATGGCGAACTGGGATTATCAAATTAGTAACCGGCGGCGGCCTACTTATATGGCTTATTATTGATTCGGCGCGTATCGCACTCGGTTATGTCAAAGATAATCAGGATAGAAAATTAGTTGGTTTTACAGTTAATAGCGTCACCGTTAAAATGAGCGCGTTATTACTTATAGCTACCCTTACATTAACTGCTGTTTTAGATTTTTTGTCTAAACCGCCAAGCTCAAGCAGTAGTTCAAATCTGTTGCTCAGTAATGATCAAGTTCTGGTTATTTCATATATTGGTTTTGGGGCTTTGACTGGCTGGGTATTGTTTTTAATGTTTACTATTGTTGATGCTTGGCGCCGTAATGATATTCTATGGACAATGGTGAATATTTTGAGCTTCTTCTTTGCCTTTGGTTTGCTCAATCTCGTGTATTATCATTTTATTCGAAACAAAGTGGATGATCGTAAAGCATAAGTCATGGCACGAAAAACAATAAGGTCTACACACATGTTAATCATTTGTTTGCGGTTATCGCCCTACTCGCTGCTGTTGTCGGCTTCGCAAGCAGAGTATGGTATGAACCGCAATCACTTTCAGTTAGACAATACAAAAAAGCACTGCGACAGGGCACCAACAATATGTAATTGCCCCAACGTCCCTGCCGGGCAGTCAGTAGCTGATTGCTGTCAACGTTAAGAATGACTGCTTTGTTCACTAGACAAACAGAATAACCGGCATCATAATAGAGAGAATCGTGAAAGAGATCATTCTTTTTACGTTTTATGGTGCCTGTAGCTTAGCTGGTTAAAGCGTCGGGTTGTGGCTCCGAAGATCGGGAGTTCGAATCTCCTCGGGCACCCCATGTAGTTCAATTATTGATTAAGATAAGGCCTATACATTTGATGATTGTCTTTATGAATAATGAAGGTAACTGGAATTCTGAGGAAGAGGAATTAGCCAGTATGCATCAAGGACAAAGTGATACTTATTAGGAACCGCGTTGCACGTTAAGCATTAGGAGCTCTGTTGGCAGCAGCTTCAGTTGTTGGCACTATCATGCCCCGAGGTATTAATGACAGACAATAACTCACTAGTGAGGAGTGAACCGGTTTATGAGGAAGCTACCGACTACAGAGTGGTAGCACCACGAGCTATACACATAACACTCTCAAATAGCACCAAAACAGCGTAAGCTGTTAGGATGACAAAACAACAAAAATTATCTACCAAACAAATTGCCGAGTTGTCGGCTTTCATGACCCACAAAGAACGGGCTGG
>JAJZAF010000002.1 GCA_021799595.1 bacterium
AATTCTTTTTCTGTCAGTTCTATTGTTTTTGGCACTAACTATTCCTCCATTATTTAATCCATGGAGGATAGCAAAACCGGACATTTCTATTTTGGAGAATTCAGGACATTTCTATTTTGGTGCGACATCAACTGTTCATTATGTTGCGCGAAATCCTTCTTTCCTGTACAATCTACCGGATATGCCGGATCTAGTAAGTGTAATTAACAATAGATACAAGAAAACCGCGGTCGTTGATGTCCGGAGCGGTGACAATGTCAAGGTGCATCAAAAAATCAAAGAAGGTAGTAAGGAACGTATCCAGATTTTCCAAGGTTTGGTTATTCGTACCGATCAAAAGAACAGTCATACTAATCGGATTACCGTTCGGCGGATCGCCAGCGGAGTTGGTGTCGAAAAAAGTTTTTTGCTTCACAGCCCTTTAGTAGTCCAAGTGGAGGTTGTAAAGCGTAGCCGGGTTAGGCGTAATTACTTAAGCTATATGCGTAGTCGAACCGGTAAAGCTGCTCGGATGACCGGTGTAGATTTTGATCACGAAGCCGTCAATGCCGTACACGACGAGACCTTAGAAGCTGAAGAAGCAAAGCTACGGGAACAGAAAGCTGCCGAAGCAGCGGCCAAAGCAGAAGTCAAAGCTAAGGAAGAAGCTGAACTTGCCGCTAAAGCTGCTGAGGTGGAAGCCCGTCATAAGCAGTCTGACGAAGAGGAATAAAAGTAAATCAGGCTGTATAATACCGATTATGGGCATTGTTGGTGTTGATGAGGTAGGCCGCGGTTGCTGGGCTGGCCCGGTGGTCGTTGGAGCAGTACTACTTAGTAGCCGGATCGATGGACTAGACGATTCAAAGCTTCTCAGTCGCCATAAGCGGGTAGCGTTAACAGAACAGATTTATAAGAAAGCCGAAGCAGTTGGTCTCGGTTGGGCTAGCCAGCAGGTGATTGACGAGCAGGGATTAACGCTGGCAATACGTCTGGCGATGATCCAGGCTCTTGAGGCCATTACATGTACGTATGATTGCATTATTATTGATGGTTCATATAACTTTTTAGCGGATAATCCACGAGCAGTGGCAATAGTACGGGCGGATCATAGTGTCCCGGCAGTTAGTGCGGCCAGTGTTGTTGCTAAAGTAGCGAGGGATAGCTATATGTGTGATGCAGCTATTCAATATCCAGGTTACGGTTTTGACAAACACGTCGGCTACGGCACGCTCTTGCATCGTCAACAGCTGAGCAAGCGCGGCATCTGTGCTCTGCATCGCCGTTCGTTTAAGCCGATTAGTGCGCTGTTGTAAAGAGAAAATATGAGAAGAGCGAACGATTTCAGGGACAGTCCAGAAATTCTGCGTCGTGCCCGGATTAGCGCTAGCAATTACCTGGAGATGCGCGGATTTCATATCATTGAGCATGGCTGGCAGCAAGTAGGCAACCATGTCGATATTATCGCTAGATACGGCGAGACAATTTACTTTATAACGGTTCGTTTTGATACCAGTGACGTAGGCATGGCAGAGCGAGAAAAGTGCACCGAACGAGCTCGCAAACTTTGGGTAGAGGAAAATAAATGGCATGGATTAACTACGCTGGCAAGCTTGGAAGTGGCGCTACAGACGTATGAAATTTTGAGTTTCAACCAATAGTTTTCAGATATTTCTTCAGCTCAGGTTCCTCACGTAGACGCCAGGCTACACGCGTGGCTATTTCATTGAGTGCGATAGAGATATTTCGTGACAAACCTGGCTCTTTCATCTTTGAGGCAAAGAACTTTTGGAAGGCTCTTTGCCATTCGGGTGTAGATAATGGTCCGGCAGCATACCAGATAAAATAGTCCATATGTTTGCCGCCACCGAAGACGTCGGCAAGATGGTCCCAATTGGCAGTTAGCCATTGCCAAACAAGCTTGCGGCTGTAATGGTTGCGCATAAGATAGGCGAACCAACGGTCTATATCCTGATGGCGAACTGGGCCGTCAAGACGGAGTCCCCACGCAATAATTGTCTTGACTACGTCTTCATCACGGGTGGAACATAATGCGCCGGCAATGGCTTGTTGGACATCAGAGTTCTGAGATGTTTCATGCTCTTTCATTAGCTGATTCACTACAGATTTCTTACCAAAGCGGATAGCGGCACTAGCGACCATAGTACGTTGTTCAGCAGGAAGCTTCTCTACGCTGCCACGTTCTTCAAGCAATTTGAGAGCATGCTTAATGGCAACGGGGTTTTCACCAGATAGACTAAGGGATAGCATCGTGTTGCGCAGATGCTTTGTATTAGTGTCATCGTTCTTTTTGTCTGTCCAACCAAGCTTGTCGTACCAATATGTTGTTAACTGTCGTTCGAAATTATGCAGATATTTTTCGCTGTTTTTATCTCCATCTGTCAAGACATAAGCTTGACCAATTATTCTAAAAAACAGTGACCAGACAGCGTCACGTGGTTCCTTGGTGCAATCAGCAATAAGTTTTAGTACAGTGGCCAGGGAATGCTCACCGGCCCTTGAGAGCAGGAGCATGTCGTTTAAAAGATTGATGCGGGCAAGGGAATCAACGCTTCGTGTAGTGATAGCTTTATCTATCATATCGCGCGTTGATTGATCTTCATATCTGACGACGTAGTGGCCATCACCGTGAATATTGAAGATTGGTGACGGTTGTTCAGAGTTATAGGTAATATCTAATGAGCGGTTTTTTAAGATAGCCGGTTCAAGGATAATGTTTGTTAATAATGGAATGGGCCACAGCGACCTTGTATCTTCTCCGTCCATAAGAAAGCGCTTTTGACTGAGATGGAGTGTTTCAGGCTCTCGCTTTACTCTGAGTAACGGCATACCCGATTGTTCTAGCCACGGAGTCATTAATTGGGATATATCTTGCTTGCTGACATGACTCAGCGCTTGCCAAAGATCATCGCGAGTAGTGTTGTTATAGGCGTGAGCTTTAAAATAGTAGGCGAGGCCGGCTCGGAATGTCTTTTCTCCCAGGTAGTTATATAACATGGTCAACAATCGTGCCCCCTTCGCATAAACAATGGCAGGATCAAACAAGGTCATAATCTCATCAGGGTGTTTGACATTAACGGCCACTGGCTGTACATCCTTGTATATGTCTCGATGCGAACAACTTAACACTCGACTGGTGGCAAACTCTTCCCACTGATGCCAGTCTGGATGCAGTGCATCAGGCGCGATGTTCTCCATAATAGAGGCGAAGCTTTCATTTAACCACAAGTCATCCCACCAGCGCATAGTTACGAGATTGCCAAACCATTGATGAGAAATTTCGTGAGATACAACGAGTGTGATGAGCTGTTCACTGGAGAGTGATCGATTAACAGGATCAGCCAACAAACCAACTTCTCGGTAAGTAATCAACCCCCAGTTTTCCATGGCCATGCTTTCAAAATCCGGCAAGGCTACTTGGTCCAACTTTGGTAAAGGGAAGGGAGTCTTAAAGTAGTCGACAAAAAATTCTAAGACCTTAATTGCTTCACTTGTTGCATATTTCAGATGACTTTTGGGCTGTGCTACCGTCGCCCAGCTGCGGACAAGCGTGCCACTGCTTGTCTTACCTTCCTCACAGTGCATTTCGCCAATAACGAAAGCCAGAAGGTAAGTAGACATACGTGGAGTCGTTTCAAAGCTAACGATTTGCATCTTGCCTTCTCTTTCAGCTCTTTTGATGGGGGTGTTTGCAAGGACGGTTTCATGCATTGGGGCCTTTAGTGTCAGATCAAAGGTGGCTTTGGCTTCCGGCTCATCAATACAAGGGAAGGCTTCACGAGCATGATGACTTTCAAACTGAGTAGCAATAAGTTTTTTATCTTTTCCTTCATGCTTGAAGGTACATGGGTACATGCCGTGCATCGGCCGGGTAATAGAACCTGTGAATGATAGCGAAATAACATATCTGCCAGCCGACAGAGGTTCTTTACTATGGAGCCGTATCTCATCGTACGAACTATGGTGGTTAATGCGGTCAATAGAGATAACTTGATCTCCGTCTTTTTGCTTGCGGATTATTGTAACACTTGTAATTTTCAAGTCTTTTTGATGGAGTGTTAATCGCCTAGTCGGGCGGCCGACCTTTTGGCCGGTAATGATAACACTACCTTCAAAGCGCATAGCCTTAGCGTCAGGTTCTATAGTCAGTTCATAATGCTCAGGCTGAAATCGTTCAAACAAACGAGTTACACGTCTTGCCATTGGCATAGTGTAGCCTACACTGCCTCCAGCTGACAATAATTGTGCCACATCTTTATAAGCTACATAAGCTTCTATTGACTTTCACTACCAGGTCCAACTATACTAGTGCTAGTCGATCCGGCCACTAGCGGTCGGATTTTTTCATTTCAGTTTGTAGTCTTTAATGACAGGAAGGATAAAAATATAATGGATCTGGATATGAAACAACTGGCAGTGGCCATTCGGTCGATTGCCGAAGAAAAGAACTTGCCGGAAGACAGTGTCAAAGAAGTAGTCGAACAGGCCTTAGCAGCTGCTTACCGCCGAGACTATGGTGATAGAGAACAGGAAATCCGGGTTAACATGAACCTAAACACTGGAGATATTGATGTTTATGTTACTAAGGAGGTCGTAGAGCGAGTTGAGCATGAAGCCTACCAGATTAGCCTCAAAGAGGCTAGTGCTCGGAAGAAGAATGTGAAAGCTGGTGACAATATTGAGATACATGAACGACCAGAGAACTTTGGCCGTGTAGCTGCCCAAACTGCTAAGCAGGTTATCTTGCAACGCTTGCGTGAAGCGGAACGGGAGATTGTTATGGCTGAGTACGAAGATAAGATTGGTACTGTCATTAATGCCACGGTAGCTCGAGTAGAGGGGAACATTGTACGCATTGATCTTGGCAAGGCGCAGGGTATTATGCCGCGCAGTGAACAAATTCAAGGTGAACGGTACTATCCTGGACAACGTCTCAAGGTCTATCTCAAAGATGTAGAGCGAAGTTTTCGCGGACCCCAGCTGGTCGTTAGTCGGGGCAATAAAGAGTTTATTGAGTGGCTGTTTCGGGCTGAGGTGCCAGAAATGGAAGGTGGCGCAGTTGAAATTAAGGGAATTGCTCGCGAAGCTGGCGTTCGCAGCAAGATTGCAGTGGCCAGTAATGTTCCTGGGGTCGACCCTGTGGGTACTTTCGTCGGCGGCCACGGTACACGTGTCAATGCCGTTGTATCAGAAGTTGGCGAGCAAGAGAAAATAGACATTGTTGTCTGGGCTGACAACGCAGTGGATTACATCACCCAGGCACTCAGCCCCACCAAAGTTAGCCAAGTAGTTGTTAACGAAAAGGACAAAAAAGCTCGGGTTATCGTGCCTGAAGACCAGTTAAGCATTGCTATCGGTAAGGCTGGACAAAATGTCCGTCTGGCTAGCAAACTAACGGGTTATGAGCTAGATATTGAAGCAGAGAAGACCACAGCTACTGTGACATCAAGCCCTGAAGAGGAAAGCGGAAACGTCAAGGCTATTGAATTGCCAAAAAAACCAAAGTTAAAAAAGAAGAATGAACTGGAAAGCTCGCTGCTTGAAGCAATTGAGGAGCACGGCGAATAAGTCTCTCTTCGTGATAAGATAGAAACACATATGGGGAAACAAATAAGGGTAGATAAGCATGTAGCTGCAATTGCTCATAAGAGGAGAACGGTATTTAGTCATCATCGGGAAGCGACACAACCACTGCTTACCGTATCAGGTATAAAAGTTGATGAACCACAGCAGATGGATGGCCTCAAATTGCTTGCTAAATTGCCAAACAATTCCCTGCCCCTTGTCTTTTTTGATCCTCAATACCGGAGCATCCTCGATAAGCAAGCCTATGGTAATGAAGGTAAGCTGCGAGGGAAAAAGCGCAGTGAGTTGCCGCAAATGTCAGACGCCCTCATCGCCAAGTTTATTGCGGTTATTGAAAAAGACCTGATGTCTAGCGGTCATCTGATGCTCTGGGTAGATAAATACATTATGGTCAGCGGTCGAATTCAAGAATTGCTAGCTGGCTCACGGCTACAAATTGTCGATATGATCACCTGGGACAAGCAGCGCATGGGCATGGGGTACAGGACCCGACGGCACAGTGAATATTTGGTTATCTTGCAGAAACCGCCTGTTCGCGCCAAAGGTGTTTGGAAATTGCATGATATCCCTGATGTCTGGCCAGAGAAAATAGAAAACGGCGACCGCAATCACACGCACGTTAAACCTTTTAAACTACAAGCTCGCCTAATTGAAGCGGTAACTAATCCAGGTGATGTGGTGGTTGATCCTGCCGCCGGTGGCTACTCTGTTTTGAAATCGACACGGAGTGTTAATAGGCACTTTATTGGCTGTGATATACTCGAAGTCTAAATGGCACTGATTCAAAACGCCAAGGGACGAAGACAACACCAAACGCCGAGTGGTTATACTCGTTTGTTTGGTGTACCGGATCTCGGCAATCTCATGAGTCGAGTGCAGAGCGCTGTTATATCTGCCGGCACCGAACTGGAACACTTAATTATTGAGCGCTGTCAGCATATTGATAATCTCGATCAATTCCTCTCAGAGCGACTTCATGACAATGAGCCAGGTGTTTTCGTGGCGACCAAACGTCAAGTGAAAACATCAAAAATTATCCATTCCAGTTACGAGCCGGACTTCGTCGGCTTTCGCTTAGATAAACGTATCTGTTATGTCGTTGAAGTCAAAGACGGAGATCAATTTGATACCAAGAAAGCAAGTGCTGAGTACCAGAGTCTACATAATTTTGCTCATGATGTTTCACAAAAGCTACCGTTTTCAATGCAGATTTACATGTGTTCCTTTAACTCCGAAAATGTTGAGGACGTCTACCAGGGTTTAAAACGGAAGTTTAATAAAGATGAGCTTCTGACTGGTCGCGGCCTCTGTGCTCTTTTTGGTATTAAACACCAAGATATTATTAAAGTCCGTATCAGCCAGCAGCAAGTTAATCTAGAGTATTTTGTTCAACAATTGGTTGCAATTCCAACCGTTCGATATGTCTTGGACAAAGTTTTGCATGAGAATGCTGAGTTATAAGGTTTCTTTAATGACCGTCTTCTTTTCAGTGTCTCTACTCCTATAGCTTTCGTATAATTTATTGGGGATTAATTGGCTCAAATTGAACGGATCGTTGGTGGCGTCGTTTCTCGCATGACACATTTATGACACCTTCAATCTATTAGCTAACCTACTATGTTTTCTCCATCCATGGGCAGCACACTAGGCTAAGCGCATTTCAGATGTACTTTTTAGCCAATAATTTACAACCCTATCCTTCCTGACAACAAGAGGAAAACTAACTAGCACTCTTGACCTAAGAGTGCCAAGTGGTATTATGGATACAGGCTACTGTACCAAAACCTGAACTTAATAAAAGCCTATTAAAGGAGAGTATTAATATATGATGCCAAATACCCCAGACTTTCAAGAATTCTTAAATCATCTTACTAATAATGCCCTGCAAAGTTTAAAGCACGCTGACGCTATTGCTCGGAGTTTTGGCAGCGCATATATCGGTACGGAGCATTTACTTCTCGGGGTGTTGGCACAAGATACTTCAATGGGCGCGAAACTATTAGACGGGGCTGGTGTAACGCTCGATAGGGCTCGACTGGCGCTCAATATGACTCCAAAAACGCTTGTTATTAATGTTGGCGGCGCAAAAGGCTTAAGCGAGACAGCCAAGCTGACTCTCAAGATGGCATATGACATTGCTCAGGATTATGATCAAGACTACTGCGGAACTGAGCATATTCTTTACAGTATTTTGTCGCAAAAGAATGCCCGGGCTACCATTTTGCTGAGGGACATGAATGTCAATATAGACAATTTGACGAGCGAGTTGGAGCAATTCTTAAACCATCAGCAATATGAAGAGCAACTAGTGGGTGGCAGTGGCCGGTCTAGAAGCAAGAAGGCTCCCAAAAAAACTGCCTTAGACTTTTTCGGTACTGATTTGACCTTCATGGCCAGACAAGGCAAGCTCGACCCGGTTGTCGGACGAGATAGCCAGATCCGCCGAGTCATTACAATCTTAAATCGCCGCACCAAAAATAATCCCGTATTAATTGGGGAACCAGGAGTTGGTAAGACAGCCATTGTGGAAGGATTAGCGCAGCGGATTGTCGCTGAAGATGTGCCGGATAATTTACTAGATAAACGAATAGTTATCCTCGATTTGGCTGGAATGATTGCTGGCACAAAGTATCGCGGTGAGTTTGAAGAGCGTCTCAAAAAAGTTATGATTGAACTGGAAAAAGACTCCAGTGTTATTGTTTTTATTGACGAACTACATCTAATTGTCGGAGCCGGTGCAGCGGAGGGCGCCATGGATGCTGGCAATATCTTAAAGCCGGCTCTCGCTCGAGGCAAGATGCAACTAATCGGGGCCACTACGACTGTTGAGTATACAAAGCATATTGAGAAGGACGCGGCTCTCGAACGACGCTTTCAGCCGATCCAAGTACCAGAAACTACCGTCGCAGAAACGGTTGCCATATTGAAAGGATTGCGCAAGCACTATGAAAACTTTCATGGTGTTAGCTTAAGCGATGAGGTCTTAGAAGATGCTACATTTTTTGCTAAGCGCTATCTCAATGACCGCTATATGCCGGACAAGGCAATCGACCTGATTGACGAAACCTCTGCCCATTTACGTGTTGATAAGGGCAAGACATCACCCGAGGTGCGGGCGCTGCAAAAGGAGTTGAGACTAGTCAATGCCCAAATTGAAGAAGCTGTCGACAGTGAGGATTATGAGCGAGCTGCCCGAGCCAAGACCAGAGCTTCTCAGATTAATGAGAAACTTAAAAGTCTTCATGCTACCCAGAAACAGCAGAAAAGGCTGAACATTAGTAGTGAGGATCTGGCGGATGTCGTTGCTCGCATTACTGGTGTGCCTGTTCGTAAAGTCATTCGTAGTGAAGCGAAATACTTACTCACCTTGGAGAAAACCCTCAGTAAATACGTGATAGGACAGAAAGAAGCAGTCACGGCTGTCTCAAAGGCCATTCGCCGTAACCGCAGCGGCATAGGCAGCGATAAGCGGCCGATCGGATCATTTATTTTTCTTGGTCCAACCGGCGTTGGCAAGACAGAACTTGCGCGTGTACTGGCGCGCGAGTTTTTCGGCAGCGACAATGCATTAGTGAAAATAGATATGAGCGAATTCAGCGAACACCACAACGTAGCCCGTCTCGTCGGAGCTCCAGCCGGTTATGTCGGTTACGATGACGGCGGACAGTTGACTGATAAAATTCGACGGCAGCCATATAGCTTAGTATTGTTTGATGAGATCGAAAAAGCTCATCCTGATGCCTTCAATATGCTTCTACAAATAATGGAAGATGGCTACCTGACTGATGCCAAAGGGCGGCGCATTGATTTCACAAATACCATAGTCATCATGACCAGTAACATCGGAGCGGAGAAACTTCAAAAAGAAGCTAATTTAGGTTTCCATGCTAATAATGCCGATGACCTTAAAGATCTGGAAGAACTTCATAAAATGAATGAGAGCCGGGTACTTGATGAATTAAAGAAACTGCTCAGGCCGGAACTCCTTAATCGAATCGATAAAACCATTGTCTTCCATTCGCTGACCAAGAAAGATATCTATAAGATTATTGATCTTCAGATTGATGAACTGCGCGCTCGTTTGCAGCGTAAAGGCTTAAGTGTTGAACTGTCCAGTGGCGCCAAGGCTTATCTACTGAAAAATGGATATGATGCTCATAACGGCGTCCGACCGCTGAGGCGCCTGATACAGGACACTATTGAAGATCAACTGTCGCTCAATCTGCTCGACGATAAATATACGAAAGGTGATATTATTCAAGTTGATACCAAAAAGGGCGTCCTTGAATATGCCGTCACCAACGAATAATTTTTCGAATAATTTTTTAAGTGCAACACCAGCGCCGAAACATCATTATTGGCTGGCTGTAATTGGTGTGCTGACGTGGTTAATTCTGGTCGGTGTGCTTTTGTATAATCGCCAGAGCATTATTGATTGGTTTCGCTTGCTTGGGTATGTACCGCCGAACGCAGTCATTACGCTTGCCAACGATGATACCATGACACCGTATACACGGCATTTGTTTTACTTAAATCGACCACAGTTATTAACGTCGGTCACCAGCTTTCGGTTACACTGTCCTGAGGATGAAAATACTATCGTGCTCGGTTGCTATCATCCTGACCAGGACGGTATTTTTATCTACGCTGTGACTGATCCGACACTATATGGAGTTCAGCAGGTAACGGCGGCGCATGAAGTTCTTCATGCTGTCTATGCTCGATTAACAAGCGCCCAGCGCACCCAGTTGGATAACGAGCTAGTGGCATATGATCGTCATGGCTTGACTAGCCCACTTGTTAAAGCGGAAGTAAAATTATATGAAAAAACAGAGCCTAACAGCGTCTATGATGAAATGAGCTGTACGTTTGGTACGGAGATTGCTGATCTGCCGGCCGGACTAAACAATTATTACAAAAAGTACTTCTATAACCGACAGGCTATTGTTGCTTATGAAAACCATTACCAGGGAGAATTTGCATCCCGTGAGAATATTATTGCTAGTGACGATACACAGCTAATGAGCTGGAAGGCTGACATTAATTCTTTAGAGGCGCTGCTGAAAACCTTGCTTATGTCTCTTAACGCTCAAAGTGCGAGCCTAAATGGCCTAAGAATAAGTGGCAATATTGCTGCCTATAACCAAGGTGTCTCAACATATAACAGTGCCGTGGATAGTTATAACGAGAAAGTTAAGCAGATTCAGGCCTTAATCAGTCAGTATAACCAGTTAGTCGATAGTCGCAACCAAGTAGCAGGGCAATTGTCTGTCTTAGCTGGGGCCTTGGATACTCGTATTACTGAGACAACCAAGCCTCTTACACCATAGGCACTGAAGCTAGGTCGGTGTACACTTTTAGATACACTATGCCAAAGAAACCATTAAGTCGTTACGTTTGCAGTCATTGCGGCTTCGTGATGAGTAGCTGGAGCGGGCGTTGTCCGGAGTGTGATGAGTGGGACGCACTAGAAGAACAGTTGACAAAGGAAAGTGTTACAGGCAGTCTTGCTCAGGGGCGCCCGCTGAAACCCGAAACAGTTACAAACAGTATTCGTAGCGACCAAAAACGATTGAAAACTGGTGTGGCCGATATAGACAATGTACTCGGTGGCGGTTTCGTGGTCGGCAGTGTTAATCTTATTGCTGGCCAACCGGGGGTTGGCAAAAGTACGCTGCTATTGCAACTGGCTCATACAGTAGCCGCTAGCCAGCCGGTGCTATATGTCAGTGGCGAAGAATCAGTTCATCAAATTGGTTTACGAGCGCAAAGGCTCGAGACGCTTAATTCAAAACTTGAGCTGGTAACATCTAATCTGGCCGACGATATTGCTGCCACTATTACGAACGGGCCATACAAATTGGTGATTGTTGATTCTATTCAGACCATTACATGCAGTGCATTAAGCGCTGCAGCTGGTACTGTTTCGCAGATCACTAACAGCACGAATATGTTAACTCAAGCCGCCAAGCAGACCAACACAGCGCTTATCTTAGTCGGGCATGTTACAAAGGAGGGCGCTATTGCTGGTCCGAAGGTATTGGAACATCTCGTCGATAGCGTACTGGAACTTGAGGGCGACGCGTATGGTGGGTTTAAGATACTTCGAGCCAACAAAAACCGGTTCGGTTCAACACTTGAGACAGCTATATTAGAAATGACCGACAACGGCCTAAAAGATGTCGAGAATCCCTCGGCAGCACTTCTCGCTGAGCGTCAGATTACTGATGGTTCGATCGTACTGGCGACGCTGGAAGGTACCCGACCGCTACTTGTTGAAGTACAGGCCCTCGTTAATCGGACAGCCTATGGCTACCCCAAACGGGCCGCTAGTGGTTTTGATCTAAACCGACTGAACTTACTCATTGCTATGCTTGAGCGGCGTACGAAACTGAAACTAGCCGACCATGATATCTACGTAAACATTGTCGGCGGTATTCGTGTCCGTGAACCGGCTGCTGATTTAGCAGTCTGTTTAGCCATTGGCTCAGCCGCTAAAGGACTCCAGCTAAAGCAGAATAGAGTCGTATTTGGCGAAGTTGGCTTAAGCGGTGAAGTCCGGCATGTCTCGCACGCTGAGAAACGATTGGCAGAAGGTAGAAAGCTAGGGTTTATGGGGGCCGTTGGCCCAGTCTCAAGCGGCAAAAGACTAGCGGGACTTTTTGGAGTGAAAGATGTGCGTGCGGCGTTAAATCAGTTTTTAGATTAAGGTCCGCTGTAGGTCACATTGACAGTATTTGAGGTATCCCCGTCACTATCTGTTACCTGAATGGCGTTATTGCCTGGTGTAAGAGTAATGCTACACCCTGAGCTAGTGCAGCCGGTGCCTTGACCATTGTCTGTAACAGTGAAGGATCCTTGACCGCCTGTCCAAGTAACAGTTGCACTAGAAGAGTTTGGTGATGATGCCACCGTTGTAGTAATAGGACTAGAAGCAACGTAACTCATACTTTGACTGGCGCTACCTTCATACAACACACTGTCGGTCACTATCGCTCTTAGAGTTCCGCCTCCTGATGATTTGGGCGTATAGGTAAATGAGACCGTACTTGGCGATGTACTAACATAAGAACTATATATTCTGGTGCCGTTTAGTGTAATTTCGACGATACCAGGGTACTGAGGGAATTGAGGACTGCTTAAGGGGTGTGTTCCTTGTGTAACGGTAGCAGTGATAGTACAGGAATCGGTACAGGTTGCCGGCGCAGTCAGAGTCACTGTCGGCGGGCTGTCGTTACAATTATGGATGTCGTCATAGGCTGAGGCTGAGTTACTGGTGCTCGTATGAGTTGCTGTGCCAATATTTGCTTCGCCTCCCTTGAAGACGTCTACGTTCCAATCACTGGCAGATCCGCCACCATTATAGATAGTTTCTCGGGCGAGCGGAGGCGTACAACTGGTGGCAAGTAAACCGGATACTTTATCAATAGTTTGACTGCTACTTTTACCTGAGGAATTGCCACCGACGTACCAAGAAGGGTAGAGATCGTCAGTTGGACCCGGCACCTCAGCTCCATATCCTGGGGAAACTTCTTGAACATAACCTGGTAAAATCTTGATTCCTGCGGGCTGAGCCCAATTAACGGGTTTAGTATGGAGTGCTGTCAGTGCTTGCTCAAGCCATGTCCTGGTAATTGGTTCGGTGATATCTTCCATGTGCCCTTCTATGAGCGGTTGACTAAGTGTATGATAGCCGGCAAAACCAACAACTGCATATTGTGTATTCCAGGCGGTCATTAGGCCGTTATAGTTTTGGTTTTCAGTACCGGTTTTGACGGCTATATCCCAACCGTCGTAATGCTGGAATTTCTGATATGACAACAAATATGTCGCGCGTGGATCATCAAGCATTGAATTAACTATGTAAGCACTTTCTGGTGAGAAGACTTGCTTGCTTTTCGGCTGTTTCCACTGGTAAATAGTTTTTCCAGAAGCATCAATAATTTGTTTGATATATGTCTGTGGTATTTCTTGACCCAAACGGGCTAGAGTAGCATCTCCATTAACTTCATTATTGAGGTCAATGTAACCACCACCGATGGCCGCTGAGCCATAACACTGTGTTTGCTGAGCTTTGGTTGCTGTTTCTAGGTTTACGCCCTGCTGATAACAAGCGTAGGCATTGGGTGTGCCAATAGCTTCGTTGGCCATACTAATCCATTTGTTAACTGAATTGACGTCAGCTTGAGTAATAGTTCCATTGCCGCTATTTAACTCATTTGCAGGAGCAGGTACCACTTCATAAGAGGCTTTAACCGCCGGCACGTTACGTGAACCTGCTAGGGCATAGCGGATTGTTTCTGGCCCTGGATAGGTGAAGTTGTCGTCCCAGAGACAATTTCCTCCGTTGCTCGTAGCGGTTGGCTGAGCTTTATTGGTGCATGGGTAACCAGGCAAAGGTTGCTGGCTATCATAGAAAGCTGAACCGGCACCGACATTATTATTATTCTGAATAAGGGCGGCATACATAAATGGCTTCATACTAGAACCGGGGGACAGCAGTGTTGAGGCATAATCGATTTGTCCATCAATAGGATTATTAAAGTTTTCGCCGCCGACTTGGGCAACTACTTGTCCGGTCTTGACATCTTCGGCCACCATTGCTTCCTCATCACCGTTGACTGCTGCGACATTACTAGCGTTAGCTGCAATGTCTTTTTCAGCATCTTGTTGCAGAGGAAGATTGAGGGTAGTGATGACTTTCCACCCGCCGCGATTAACTGTTGTGGCGCCGTACGTCTGCTCCAATTGTTGCTTGGCTTCTAAAACAAAGTATGGTGCAATAATGTTCTGATACTTTGATTCTAGCGGGTGAACAAGTGCGAGCACGTTAACTTTCTTGGCTGCATTAGCCTGGGATTGTGTAATGTAGTGCTGTTGAGCCATCAGATTAAGGATATAGTGCTGCCTGGCCAAGAGCGCGCTGGCGCTGAACGTGCCTTGGGTAATAGCTGAATTCCATTGGCTGCTGTCGTATGGTGAGTAATAGCTTGGGGCTTGTGGTATGGCAGATAGCATAGCGGCTTCCGGCAAGGTTAGGTCAGCTGCAGAAGTATGGAAGTAATCTTCGGCGGCGCTTTGAACACCATATTCAATGCCGCCGTAGGGAGCAATATTGAGGTACCCGGTTAGGATTTGACTCTTGGAATATTCTCGGCCTAGTTCAATGGCAAGAATCAGCTCTTTGATTTTTCTTGTGATGGTACGATTGTCTGTCCAGCCTTCGTTCAGCTTCACAAGCTGTTGGGTAATGGTGGAGCCACCTTCGAGCGTGTTCCCGCCGCCAAAGACGTCATGTACAGCAGCGCGGGCAATGCCGCGAATATCAAAGGCCCCTTCTGTATAGAAGTTCTTGTCCTCAATAGCAACAGTTGCCTCCTTCATGTATGGTGAGATCTGATTACTGCTTACCGGGATTCGCTTGACGGCATTATAGTCTTGCCACAGGAGTACCTTACCTGTACTGTCATAATAATCAATACTGCCGCCAAGGTTTTGTCCAGATAGATTGTCAATAACAGGTAGGTCGCGGCGAAAATAGGCAAACAAACCAACCGTCAGAAAGAAACCGACAACGATGCAGACACCAATAACCTTGAGGGCCATAAAGGCGCCTTCACGACTGAACCAATAGTGATAGACACGCTTGGGGTGCATGCGATATGCGAGTCGCTTCCAACGGTCTTTCGGTAGCGTGCTTAGATAAGCGGCCCGAGCTGCTTCGCGCTCGGCTTTCCGGGCTTTTTTACGGTCGCTCATGGACCGGTTGAGTTTGATCGTCCGGCCACTTTTGGTTGTAATAGAGGCATTCCGTAAACGATGTCGATTACGGCGACCTGTACTTTTGTTCATAGTACGCTAATATTACCCATGATTAAAAAGCTACTGCTATTATAGCAAACATTCTCCTTAAAAAACTATAGTTTTGTAACTCTCACAGGCTTTTCTCAGTCACTTGAAGCGTCTTCCGTGCGGTATACTACTACCATGACATTTACGGAAGAGCTGATTTGGCGCGGTTTTTTTCATCAAACTACTTATCCTGACGGCGGGCAGAACGCTCTAAACGGCTCGCCGCTGATATTTTACTGGGGCGTTGATCCGACAGCTGATTCTATGACGGTTGGCAATCTTGCAGTTGCCATGCTGGTGCGTCACTTTATATCTCATGGGCACAAAGCGGTTTTGCTCGTCGGGGGTGCAACCGGCTTGATAGGTGATCCTGATGGCAAAAGTAGGGAGCGGGAGCTTTTGTCTAGCGAAGAAGTATCCGTCAATAAACAGAGGTTGGTTGAACAATACAGGCAATTGTTTACAAACTTACCATTTGAAATTGTTGATAACTATGATTGGTTTAAAGACATACACTTTCTGGATTTTCTACGAGACATCGGGAAACACGTGCCACTCAGTCAGATGCTTGGCCGAGAGTTTGTGAACACCCGGCTAAAAGAAGAAGGTGGTGGTCTTAGCTATGCCGAATTTTCTTATATCTTAATTCAGGCATACGATTTTCTAAAATTATATCAAGATAAAGGCGTTCGGCTGCAGCTATGTGGCTCAGATCAATGGGGCAACTCAATTGCCGGTGTTGACCTGATCAGACGGATAGCTGGCGGCGAGGCGCACGTTTATGCAGCCCCGCTTGTCGTTAATTCTGTAACTGGACAGAAGTTTGGAAAAACCGAGACAGGCGCAATCTGGCTTGATGCAGCCAAAACCAGCCCGACACAGTTTTACCAGTTTTGGATTAACCAACCGGATGAGGCGGTTGAGGGGTACTTAAAGATTTTTACATTTATGGATAAGTTAATGATTGAAGAGTTAATGGCTAAGCAGCAACGAGATCCGGGCGCTCGACCGGCACAAACTGCTCTGGCGGCCGCGGTGACTGACATTGTTCACGGGCAGCAGAAAACAGCTGCTGCTGTAGCAGTAACTGATGTGCTTGTTGGCAACAAAGCTGTCGGTGATCTTGATGGGACAGTCTTGCAAGAGTTACGATCAGAAATCCCAGTGGTATCAAGATCAATCGGTAGTGAGCTGGCTGAGGTGCTAACCGCAGGCGGATTGGCGACGTCCAAAACCGATGCTCGGCAATTGATAAGTAATAATGCTATTAGTTTGAATGGTCAGAAGACATCACGCGAGCATTTGCAGGCAGATGATTTTCAAACCGGGCGTCTCCTTATCCGTCGAGGGAAAGCCTATCGCGATACCATGTTAGTAGAACTAACATAAAGACTAAGTAATAAATCATAAAATAAAGGTTAAGCAACCAATTCGGGTTGCTATTAGAACATTAAAACTAATAAACGGAAACGGACAGTAATTAGTTCGTCGTATCCTAGTAAGTGCAAACATAACTAGGAGGAAATACGATGAGAGCTATACGCTGCCCGTATTTGTATTGTAACAACGTAAAGAGGAATGGAACGAGAAATGGTAGACAGCGGTATTTATGCCATGACTGCCAGGCAACTTGAGTCATAGTCTCATTTTACTCAAGCTCAAGCGTATCTGTATAAAAATCTTTAGCTTTGGCTGTATTGTTGACAGAGAAGCTACTAAATTTGCAATAATTTTATTCTTTGTTCCCCCCTTTAATGTACGTATTTTTTCCTGAACTATATTGACCGTGTCTCTAAAAGTTTATAGGAGAAATATTAAATAAATGTTAATTCAAGCTGTAACCATATTGCTGACAAAGTAAATCGGATCATATAATGAACGATATGGTGGCGCAATGGACACAGTCTGACAAAGAGAGTAGCCGATTAGCAGGCATTATTGAATTATTAGAAGTGTTACAGGTTCTACCGAATGAGGTAAATGAAGTCAAAGTCATCATGAGTCGACTCGAACACAGTAACGAACTATGTTATGCAATTTTAAAAGAGCAAGGTTGGCTCTTAAAAGAACAGCAGCAACGGCTCAACAAACTTGAAACAGGAGTGAGTGTCTAGGTTCGTTATACTGAACACTATGGCGCTAGTAAAATCCCTGGAAGAAGTGCGCGGGGTTGGCCCACGCATGGTAGAGCACCTTCAGACTCTCGGGCTCAGTACTGTCAGTGATCTGATCGACTATTATCCTCGACATTATGAAGATTACTCCCAGGTGACACCTATCCAAAATCTTCGTCCTGGTCACGTAACAATTGAAGCAACTATTAAGCAAGTCAGTGGGCGCTATGTTCGGCGCGGCATGCATATTACTGAAGCGATTGCATCTGATGAGAGCGGCAGCGTTCGCTTGGTGTGGTTTAACCAGGCTTATCGAGCGAGTGGTTTAAAACAAAATCAGACTTACTTTGTCTCTGGTCGGTATGAGCTTCGTCGCCAACGTTTTGCTATTATGAACCCAAGTGTAGAGCGGGCCAGCGATTTCCCTGTCAATACCGCACGCTTATTGCCGGTTTATAAAGAGAACAAGCATGTCAGCTCTCGACAACTGCGGACGCTGGTTCAAGAAATCCTACCAATCATCGATCACTTGGGAGAGACGTTGCCAGCATGGGTAGTGAAAGACCACGAGCTTTTACCGCGCTCTCGAGCACTCCATGCCATCCATGCTCCCCGATCTAGCCACGAACTTGATCAGGCCAAACGACGGCTCGGCTTTGAAGAGATTTTTACTCTCGGACTCGCCAGTCTCATCAACAAACGAGCTAATGACAGCGAGCAAGCCCTGGCGATTCCATTTAATGTCGAATTGGCTCGCAGTTTCGTGAAGTCTCTGCCGTTTCGTCTAACTGATGCCCAGCGCAAAGTGGTATGGCGAATTTGTCAAGATATGGAGCATATCAGGCCGATGAACCGCCTGGTGGAAGGAGACGTGGGTTCAGGCAAGACAGCAGTGGCGGCTATGGCATCTGTCATGGTGCTGGCAAAAGGCAAGCGAGTAGCTTTAATGGCACCAACAGAGTTACTCGCTCGCCAGCACGCTAAAACTATGCGTGACTTTATCTCGCCACTTGGCTTTGGCGAAAGGATTTTATTACTGACAGGGGGCATGCGATTCAAAGAGAAGCAGCGGGCAGCGGCGGCGATTGCCAGTGGTCAAGCCGGATTTCTGATCGGTACTCACGCACTTATTCAGGATAAAATTGATATGCATGATTTAGCCCTTATTATTATTGATGAACAACAGCGATTTGGAGTGAGACAGCGTGCTCGTTTGCTCGCTAAGGCTGGACATATGCCTCACGTGCTAAGCCTAAGTGCTACCCCGATACCACGTAGCTTAGCTTTAACTATTTATGGCGAAATGGACCTATCCATACTTGACGAGAAACCGGTCGGTCGGTTGGCTGTAATCACCAAACTGGTTTCTCCGACAGAACGCATACGGTTATATAAGGAAATAGATGGTCAACTAGCAGCTGGACGACAAATGTTTGTGGTCTGCCCGCATATCAGTGGCATTGAAGAAGATAGTCGTGCCGCTGAAGTTGTTTACGAGCGACTGACTAAGGATTTCCCGCACCGTAAAGTAGACCTGCTCCACGGCCGCATGAAAACGGATGAGAAAACAACTGTTATGGAACGTTTTATTAGTCATGAGAGTGACGTGCTTGTGTCTACCACAGTTATTGAAGTCGGTGTGGACGTGCCAAATGCGACTATAATGATGATTGAAGGAGCTGAACATTTCGGATTGGCTCAGCTGCACCAACTCCGGGGTCGAGTTGGTCGGGGAATAGACCAGGGCTACTGCTATCTGCTGCTGGAGGGGAATGAACCGCCCAGTCGGCGTCTGCGGGCACTAGAGACAATGAATGATGGCTTTCAGCTTGCGGAGCTGGATCTTAATTTACGTGGTCCTGGTGCTGTCTACGGTACTGCTCAGCATGGTGCACTTGATCTCAGGCTAGTACCACTAACTGATAGTAAACTGATTAGTGAAGCACGTGATGCTGCAGAGAAGTTTTTAGAGAAGGACGAGAGCTTGTTACACTATAAACATCTGAAAGTAGTCGTAGATCGGTTGCGTACCATTACGAACTTAAACTAAGAAATTATTATGAGAATTATTGCTGGATCCCTAAAAGGACATCACTTTGTAAGCCCTCGAGGACGTCATACTCATCCGATGAGCGACAAGATGCGTGGTGCTGTCTTTAGCATACTTGGCGACATATCAGGCTTGACGGTACTAGATGCTTTTGCTGGTAGTGGTGCTTTGTCGTTTGAAGCAATAAGCCGGGGGGCAGTTGGAGTGCTGGCTATTGATTTTGATCGTATGGCTGTAGAGACGATGAAGCGTAATTGCCGTGAACTCACTCTGACAGACAAAGTTCATGTGCTGAAGGCAACAATACAAGGTTGGTCCCATCATAATGAAGACAAATGTTTTGACATCATTCTGGCTGATCCTCCTTACGACCAAATACCTTTTTATGACATAGAAAAATTACCCAAGCATCTCAATACTAACGGGACGTTCGTCTTGTCTTGGCCTGGCCGACAGCAACTACCAACACTGCATAATCTGGGACTTATACAAGTGAAAGATTACGGAGATGGACAGTTAGCGTTTTACAAAAAAGTTCGGTAAAATACCCCTTAACCTAACGCGGATGTGGTGGAATTGGTAGACACGCTAGCCTTAGGAGCTAGTGCCCTCTGGGCGTGAAGGTTCAAGTCCTTTCATCCGCACCACATTTGTATGGTAACAATACCAAGGTTAGAATTATAGGTATATGGCACTCTCTACCCAACCGTATAAGGGGGCTCGGGATTTCTTTCCTGAGGATAAACGTCTGCAACGATATGTTTTCGGTATCTGGCGACAGGTTGTTGAGAGCTTTGGCTATGAAGAATACGATGCTCCCATACTTGAACCGTTAGACATTTATCTCGCAAAGACTGGTGAGGAGATCGTTAATCATCAGACATATGTCTTTCAAGATCGTGGTGGACGTGATGTCGTTATCAGGCCAGAGATGACTCCGACTGTCAGCCGGATGGTGGCTGCTCGTCGCCAGGAACTAGCTTATCCATTACGCTGGTATAGCATTCCAAACTTGTGGCGTTATGAACGACCGCAGAGGGGGCGGTTACGCGAGCATTGGCAATTGAATGTTGACATTTTCGGTGTAGAAGATACTAGTGCCGAGCGAGAGATGATTGCTCTTGTCAATGCCATCTTTAAGGCTTACGGTGCGGATAAAAACATGTACAGTATTCATCTTAATCACCGGGCACTTATTGATTATCTGCTGCATGATTACTTGGGCCTAAAGCCAAAATCCCAGCATGATATTGCCAAACTTATTGATCGTCTACATAAGATAGACCGCCCGACTTTTATTACAAAAGTCGATGAAGTATTAACAGCTGAGCAGAGGCAGAAGGGTGTAGCCGAACGCTTACTTGAATTGCTTGACGTTAAAGACATTAAGGATCTGCCTCTTGAGGTACGCAAACAACCAGCAGCTGAAGAACTCGGTAAACTGATACGTGATTTGCGGACAGACAACGTCGGTCAGATTAGTTTCGATAGTACCTTAATGCGCGGTTTTGATTACTATAGCGGTATCGTCTTTGAGGTCTTTGATAGCGACCCAAGCAATAATCGTTCCATGCTTGGCGGTGGTCGCTATGATGGACTGGTTGGTTTGTTTGGCGTGACACCAGTTCCGACTGTCGGGTTTGGCTGGGGAGACGTGACGCTGATTAACTTTTTAAAAACTCACCATTTACTGCCAGTCTTGCACTCAATTACTGATATCTATCTTATCTCACTCGGTCAGGAAGCTGGCTCAGTAGCTCAATCATTGGCTGCTAATTTACGCTCCAAGAACCTCAATGTAGCGTTCGGTGTTAATGGCCGTAAGATCGGAGATCAGTTGAAAGTAGCTGGCAAGAAAGATATCCCGTTCGCTCTTATTGTTGGTGAAAATGAAATTAAGAGTGGTCAATATACTCTGAAAAATCTGGCAAACGGCCAAGAGACATCGGCGGATATAGCTACTATCGTGAAGATACTTCAAAAAGGTCGCGATTGATCCATACTTATGCGTGCCATTAACCATGCCTTAACCGGAGCAGTTATCGGGCTGACTATTACGGAGCCGATCGTGGCTGTGCCAGTAGCGTTTGTGTCACATTACGTTCTGGACATCATTCCTCACCATGGGAGCAATCTCACAGGAGTCAGTCTGTTAAATAGCTTATGGTTTCGGTGGCTGTTGGTCGTTGATGCTTTCTTGTGCGTTCTCCTTGTATTTGTATTAGCGATTGCACGACCTAAGCACTGGTTACTGGCAGCTATCTGTGCTTTTGTAGCAGCAGCGCCTGATCTGGCTTCCATTCGGCGCTACCGACTTGCTCGTCGTCACGAGACATTTCAACTGAATTGGTATGAGCGCATTGCGAAAGACATACAGTGGTTTGAGCGTCCAATCGGGGCGATCGTGGAAGTTATATGGGCGATAGCGATGATCGTTATCTTGTTAACTATTACGCGGAAGGGTTAGCCAACGAGTAGACTTTCCGGTATGATATGCAGTAATGCAAATTTCTAAACAGCAAATAGACGCGACAAGCGTCAAGCTGGATATTAATGCCGCTGGGAGTGAGCTCAGTAGTATCAAGCAAGCTGCCATTGACCGCTTAGGAGAGCATGTCAAGGTGCCTGGCTTTAGGCCTGGTAAGGCTCCAGCAGCTTTGGTGGAGAAACAGCTTAATCCGAACCGGTTGCAAACTGAGTTCTTAGAGCAGGCAGTCAACCAGCTATTTGTTGCTGCAGTCGAGGAACAGAAACTGAGGCCAGTCTCACAGCCCAAGATTTCCATCACCAAGTTTGTGCCTTTCGATAGTCTTTCATTTACTATTGAAATGTCTGTAGTGGGAGACATAGTTTTAGCTAACTACCGGCAGTTTCGTTTAAAACCATCAAAGCCGACTGTCACAGCAGCAGATGTCAATGAAGTTTTAAAACGGTTGCAAGAACGTTCAGCCAAACGCACACAGGTTAAACGACCAGCTCAATTAAATGATGAGGTAGTTATAGACTTTAAAGGCGCCGATGCTATAACAAAAGAACCGATTGGTGGTGCCAGCAGTACGAATTACACGCTACTACTTGGCAGTCAGTCATTTATCCCAGGTTTTGAAGAGAGCCTAATTGGGCTGAAGGCGGGAGATAGTAAAGATGTTCTTCTGACGTTTCCGAAAGATTATGGCGTGCGTGAACTTCAAGGGAGGAAAGTAAACTTTGCGGTCAACGTCAAGACCGTGTCAGAACTTGTCTTACCGAAACTGGATGATAGCTTTGCGAGTAATATTGGTCCATTTGAGAAGCTTACGCAAGCAAAAGAGGTGATTAAGAGAGATATTATTACAGAGAGAACGCGGGAAGCACAAAGTGCATATGACAATCAACTCGTTAGTCGTCTAGTTGAAAAAAGTACTATTGCTGTGCCGCAGACGCTTATTGAAGAAGAAGTTGATCGCATTGAAGAGGAAGAGAAGCGCAATCTAAGTTACCAAGGAGTCAGCTGGCAGCAACATCTCAAACAGGAAGGTGTGAGTGCTGAGGAACATCGTCAGCGTCAGTTTCTGCGTGCTGAACAACGAGTTAAGGCCGGTCTTGTCCTGTCAGAGGTAGCACAACAGGAAAAGATCACGGTCACTCCGGAAGAACTTGAAGTGCGAGTCATGCTTTTAAAAAATCAGTATAAAGACGAAGCTATGTTAGCAGAGCTTGATAAACCTGATAATAGGAGGGACATTCAAACCAGGCTACTAACAGAGAAAACACTCGATAAACTCAAAGAATATGCAACTAAAAAAGCAAAGTAAAAGTATAAGCAATTTACTTGTAGTGAAGCAGTTGTATAATTTATTAGTTAAGGAGAAGTATGAAGCCTGCTGGTAGATTTCATAGAGATAGCATTATACTTGAGAATGAAAAAGATCGTTCTCATTTCATGGCCCCTGCTTTAGGTCTGCATGAAATACCATATAATGAAGGCGCTCACCTAGGCCTATCATTTTATGAAAGATGTGAGTTGCCTGTAATTGTGGGACGAACCTTAAGCCAAATGGCAGTACAAAAATGGCAAGTTATGGCAGAAGGTGGTCCTGAAAATGATGCTAGCGTGGCTCGAGAGTGTCTTTTAGAAGTTGGTCGACCCCTAGCAGCTAGAAACTACAGTCATTTAACAAATTAGCACTCTTGACTTGAGAGTGCTAATTACCTATACTAGGGTATGTGAGTGTATTAGTTCCAACAGTTATTGAAAGTGAAGGCCGATACGAACGGGCCTACGATATTTATTCGCGTCTCTTAAAAGACAGGATAATTTTTTTGGGGAGTGACGTTAACGAAACTACAGCCAATTTGATTGTAGCCCAACTATTATTTCTGCAGGCTGAAGATTCCAAGAAGGATATTTTCTTTTATATAAATAGCCCAGGTGGAAGCGTATACGATGCTCTGGCAATTTATGACACTATACAATACGTAACGAACGACGTTCAAACTGTAGGTATCGGTGTTCAGGCATCGGCTGCCGCCTTCTTGTTGAGTAGCGGCACAAAAGGTAAACGTTATCTATTGCCAAATGCCACTGTGATGATTCACCAACCATCTTCTGGTACTCGAGGCAAAGTGACAGATCAAGAGATTGAGCTTCGTGAATCGTTAAGGGTCAAGAAGCTTTTGGAAGAAATTATGGCTAAGAATACTGGCCAAGAAGTGGCCACCATTCATGAAGATATGGAACGGGACAAGTGGCTAGACGCTATCGGCGCAAAGAAGTACGGCTTGGTTGACGCCGTCATTCAGTCTCCACCTAAAACCAAATAGAAACGAGCACAAGTTAATAATATGATGAAACATTTCATATGATGATAGAACGTTACGATGATCAATTTTACGGGAAAAGATGCCGGCTGGCAGCGTAGATATAGAGATGGCTCACGAGGTGCACGCGCGCCACATAACTAAATATTTATGGTATAATTGGCAGCAAGATGTTCAATGTCGGGTCTAATACGTAATGGAAAAAGTATCAATAGGGACGGAATCCACGCCGGTTTATAGTGATGACCCTGAAGCTGTTTGCGGAGGCGAACTGCCAATCGCGAAGTGCCCGCTGATTAAAAGCTTACTCTCGAACATTGTCAACACAAGAGGTGGGGTTGAAGGCGATACGGGCAGTATTTGGGTCATAAGTAATCAGAACCGAAAATATTGCTCAGATTGTGGTAATTATTGTCAAATGGAAGTTGATACCGTTGGCAGAAAGGTAACCGGTAGAGCCCGATTTCGGTTTATAAATGATGAAGCAAAGCTCCAATAATGTTGCTTCATCCTGTTGACAAGCGTATATGCCTTGCTTCATACTAGTAAACTAAGAAGTAGTGTAAGTTGAGGAAGCTTAAAGCTTGACAATGTAAATGTATAAGTCAAACACACCCTCGCTTAGGATCTTCGGCCGAATTATAAACATATATATAAAAAATGGGGATATCTTTTCTGGTAGGCTGTGAGATCTGTCGGGGGAAGGTGTCTCTAAAGTAAATATACTATCAACGTAAACATAGGGGAAGTATGGCGAAAGCAGCAAGTATGAAGGGTGCTGGCCGTGTGGCGTTCACTGCCACGGATAATGCGCTCAATTTACCAAACTTAGTGGATCATCAAAATCGATCATTTCAATGGTTTGTTGAGGAAGGACTGGGCGAACTTTTAGCCGAGATTAGCCCGATCGATGACTATACTGGCGGCAAATTGTCGCTCTGCTTTAAGGAATATCATTTTGGGGCGCCCAAGATGACCGAAGCTGAAGCTCGGGAGAATAACGTCAGCTTTGAATCTCCTTTGATGGCTACTGTGGAGCTAACCAATAAGGTTACCGGGGAAATTAAGGAAACAGAAATATATCTTGGAGACTACCCGTGGATGACTAGACGGGGCACCTTTGTTATTAACGGAGCGGAACGAGTTGTTGTCAGCCAACTTATTCGTTCAGCTGGCGTATTTTTCACAGCCGAGGCGCATGGTTCGACCAATTTATATGGAGCTAAGGTTATTCCTGGTCGTGGTGCTTGGTTGGAATTTGAGACCTCATCCGGAGGTGCTCTCTATGTCAAAATTGATAGGAAGCGTAAAATTGCCGTCACAACGTTGCTCAGGGCGCTCGGGGTTACCGAAAATCGGATGCGAGAGGCTTTCAAGCATGTCGACAGCGGCACAACTTGCTATCTAGATGCCACCCTTGAGAAGGATCCGACTAAAGGTCAAAACGACGCCCTGATTGAAGTATACCGGCGACTCAGACCTGGTGATCTTGCTACCGTGGATAATGCTAAATCCTTAATCGAAAATATGTTTTATAATTTCAAGCGCTTCGACTTTAGTCGTGTTGGTCGTTATAAGATTAATAAACGCCTTGATCTCGATGTTCCAAATACTCTTGAAAACCGGGTAATGAGACTTGAGGATATAGAGGCTATCGTTGCCGAAATAATTCGGCTCAATAATACTCAGGAGCCAGCTGACGATATAGATAGCTTGGCTAATCGTCGGGTAAAACTGGTTGGAGAACTGGTGCAACGCCAATTTCGTATTGGCTTACTGCGCATGGAGCGTAATACCAAGGACCGCATGAGTATGAGTGAAATTGAGACCGTGGGACCGGGACAGCTCATTAATGCTCGTCCGATTGTGGCAGCTGTAAGGGAGTTCTTTGCCAGCTCACAGCTCAGCCAGTTTATGGATCAGATAAACCCTTTGAGCGAACTGGCGCACAAACGTCGTTTGAGTTCGATGGGGCCGGGAGGGTTAAGTCGCGAACGAGCTGGCTTTGAAGTGCGTGATGCCCACGCCACCCATTATGGCCGAATTTGTGCAGTTGAGACGCCAGAAGGCGCTAATATTGGGTTGGTACTAAACTTAGCGAATTACGCCCGTGTCAACGACTACGGCTTCATTGAAACCCCGTACTGTAAGGTTATTAATGCCGTGACAGCCAAAGAATCTGTCGGTCACATCGCCCGTGAAGATCTGACGGACAATAAAGGTCAAGTTATTGTGAAGAGTGGCGCTCGCATCAGCGCAAGTGACGCAAGTCGTCTGGCGAAAGTCGCGAGCCATAAGACCTGGCCAGTTAAAGCTAAAGTAACAAATGAGATAGTCTACCTTGATGCTTACGAAGAAGGTTCAGCTATTATTGCCGGTGGTGGTAGTGAAGTAGACGATCACGGCTATTTCACAACCGACCGAGTCAGTGCTCGTTATAGACTACAGTCAGGCGAAGTCGATGCCAACGACGTTACTCATATTGACGCCGCTCAGAACCAGATTATTGGTTCTAGTGCCGGCTTAATTCCATTTATTGAGAAGAATTACGTGTACCGTTCCCTAATGGGTAGTAACCAGCAGAGACAGGCGGTGCCACTCATTCATCCATCCAGCCCGATTGTTGGTACCGGATTGGAGGCTGACGTAGCGAGAAACACGGGACAGCTTATTGTGGCCGATGGTCCCGGAGAAGTTCTTAGTGCCAGGGCAGATGCTGTTGTCGTGAAATATAAGGACGGACCTGTTACCTATGAGCCGCAGCATTTTGTGCGCAGTAATGAAGGTACTTCAATCAACCAGAAAGTCGTTGTCAACGCCGGTGATAAGGTCAAGAAAGACGACGTATTAATTGAAGGAATGTCGATAGCTGATGGCGAATTGGCTCTCGGTAAAGATCTCATTACAGCTTTCATGCCCTGGGCCGGCTATAACTTCGAGGATGCCATTATTATCAGTCGCAAGCTGGTAGAAGACGACACCTTAACCAGTATTCATATTGTCGATTTCATGATCGAAGTGCGAGAGACCAAACTAGGTCCAGAAATAGTCACTAGTGATATTCCAAACGTCTCGGAGGAAACTTTGCGTCACCTCGACGAGGACGGTATTGTCCGCATCGGTGCTGAGGTACGGCCGGGAGATATTCTCGTTGGGAAAATCACTCCGAAGGGTGAGCAAGAGTTAAGCTCAGAAGAACGGCTGCTACGAGCTATATTCGGCGAGAAAGCCAAAGAGGTTCGTGATACCTCACAGCGCATGAGCAATGGCAAGCACGGTAAAGTTGTTGGCGTCAAAGTGTTCAGCCGTGAGAGTGGTCATGAGCTGAAGGCTGGCGTTATCATGCAGATTCAAGTTTTTGTGGCCCAAATGCGCAAGATCGCAGTTGGTGACAAACTCGGTGGGCGGCATGGCAACAAAGGTGTCATCGCTCGTATTTTACCGATTGAGGATATGCCCTTCATGGCTGACGGAACACCGGTAGACATTGTGCTCAACCCACTCGGTGTACCATCTCGAATGAATGTTGGACAGTTGTTTGAAACTCACCTTGGTATGGCTGCACGAGTGCTTGGCATGAAAGTTGTTAGCCCGTCCTTCAATGGTGTGCCGGTTGAGAAAATTCAAGAGCTCTTAAGACAAGCTGATTTGTCTGAAGATGGCAAGCAGCAGCTATTTGATGGCCGCACCGGTGAACCGTTTGTTGAACGGACGACTGTTGGCAGCATGTACATGATTAAGCTCAATCACATGGTTGCAGACAAAATTCACGCTCGTTCCACTGGACCGTACACCATGGTGACTCAACAGCCTCTCGGTGGCAAAGCTCAGAATGGCGGCCAACGTTTTGGTGAGATGGAAGTGTGGGCACTGGAAGCTTACGGCGCTGCCAATAGTTTGCAGGAAATGCTGACCATTAAGTCTGATGATGTTTATGGTCGCAGCAAAGCATATGAGTCAATAATTAAAAAGACTGAAATTGTTGGACCAAAAATTCCCGAAAGCTTCAATGTGCTTGTTAAAGAATTACAAGGCTTAGGACTTAAGGTTGACCTCGTCCATTCAGATACAGTAGTTGACGCAGAAGAAGTGTTGGCAAGCAATATTCAAGAAGAGGCTACTCACCCAGCTGATGTGGAGGTACCACAGGAAAGCATTTCTGATGTTGACGTTGCCGAAGAGACAGCAAGCGGTGATGAGAATTTTGCAGTGGTAGGAGTGGATGATGATCTGAAGGCCACTGACGACGATGATATGGCTATGGCCCAAGCAGCTGATGAAGTGACAGATGAAAAGGTAGAGGAGGTGTAAGATGATGCCACAGCGTTTCAGTAATAACACGACAAACATTGCCGACTTTGATGCTGTACGCCTTGCCGTAGCCAGTCCGAGCGATATCTTAGAATGGAGTTATGGTGAAGTTACCAAGCCCGAAACGATCAATTACCGAACACAAAAGCCGGAGCGTGACGGCTTGTTTTGCGAACGTATCTTCGGGCCAGTCAAGGATATAAACCCGCACGATGCCAAATATAAAGGGGTGCGCAGCCGCGAAGCTGCTGTCGACAAAAATGGTGAGTTGGTAACACGTTCTATCGTTCGCCGCGAACGTATGGGTCATATTAATCTGGCCGTGCCGGTATCTCACATCTGGTTCTTAAGAGGGACACCGAGTGCTATGGGTCTGTTGCTCGGCATGACAGTCAAAAGCTTGGAACGGGTAGCCTACTTTGCAAGCTACATTGTGAAATCTGTCGATAGTGACAAGCGTGAACAGATGCTCGATGATAAGGAGGCAGAGTTTGCTGCAGCTAAGGAAGCTGTTAAGCTGCGTTACGAAAAAGAGGCCGAGAAAGAAGATGCCAACCTTAAGGCTTTGAGCGAAATGCAAACGAAAGAATTGGATGAACTGACCAAAGAATTTGAGCTGTACCGTGAGCAGCTTACCTCACTTGAGAAACTAAACCTTATCAGTGAGACAGACTATCGTAATCTACCAAATGAGCTCAGAAACCTGATTACTGTTGGTATGGGCGGTGCCGCTTTGCAAGATCTATTAAGCGAAATTGATCTTAGAAAACTGATTGAAGATTTGAATGCCGAAGCGGAAGATGCCAAGGGGCAACGTCGTAAGAAATTGATGAAAAGGTTACGGCTGTTGGAAAGCATGGACCGTGCTGGTATCAAACCGAGCAGCATGTGTTTAAGTGTTTTGCCGGTTATCCCGCCGGATCTCAGGCCAATGGTGCAATTAACAGGGGGGCGTTTTGCCACCAGCGACTTAAACGACCTATATCGTCGAGTTATTAACCGTAATAATCGACTGAAAAAATTGATTGATTTGCATGCACCCGAGGTTATCCGCCGCAATGAACAACGTATGCTGCAGGAAGCAGTTGATGCTCTCATTGACAATAATTCCGCCCGGAGCGGTCGGGCTGTAGCTGCCACCGGGCAACGTCGTCGTTTGAAATCACTTAGTGACATGTTGAAGGGCAAGCAGGGCCGTTTTAGACAGAATTTATTGGGTAAGCGTGTTGACTACTCTGGCCGTTCCGTTATTGTGGCTGGCCCGGAGCTTAAGATTAACCAATGCGGGGTGCCGAAAATGATGGCACTTGAACTATTTAAGCCCTTTGTCATTGGCGAACTTATTGCACGTGAGCAGGCTCACAATATCCGCAGCGCCAGTCGTCTGATTGAAATGGGAGAAACTGTTGTCTGGGACGCTCTTGATGAAGTCATCAAGGGCAAGTATGTGCTTCTTAACAGGGCACCCAGTCTGCATCGTTTAAGTATTCAGGCTTTCCAGCCAGTCTTAATTGAAGGACGAGCTATCCAGCTGCACCCGTTGGTTTGTAAAGGCTTTAATGCTGACTTTGACGGTGATCAGATGGCTGTGCACCTACCTCTTAGTAATAAAGCCCAAGCTGAAGCTCGCAACATTATGGCAGCCAATCGGAACTTACTCAAACCGGCTGATGGCTCTCCTATCTTGCACATTGAACAAGACATTGTGCTTGGCTGCTACTACCTAACGTACGAGCGGCCTGGACGTAATAGGGAGCCTGTTTCCTATTCCTCGCTTGATGAAATTGTCATGGCGCTCGATGCTGGTAGTTTGGCTTTGCAAGATCCGGTTCGGGTAGTGTTCCGTGGCCATGAGCGAACAACGACACTCGGGCGACTGCTCTTCAATGAGATTTTTCCTGAGGACTTCTCATTTCAAGACCAAACGATGACAAAAAAGCGTCTGCAGAAAGTCATGGCCAAGGTGTACGATCAATATGGTCAAGAACGGGCTGCAGAAATAGCTGACGACCTAAAAGACCTTGGCTTCTACTATGCCACCAGATCTGGTTTATCGATGGGCATGAGTGACTTCGAGCCCATTCAGGGCATGCAAGCTGTTATTGACGAAGGCGAAGATCGAACGATCGCCATTGCCGACCAGTTTGAAGAAGGCTTCATTACTGACGACGAACGACACCGGCTAACTGTAGATAATTGGACTAAAGTCGGGACACGGGTACAGGAAATGTTAACAGAGCAAATGATCGGACAAGATAGCTCGATGGCTATCGCTATTAATTCCGGTGCTCGAGGAAATATTACCCAGCTTAATAATGCTGTCGGCATGCTTGGTGTTTTACAAGATGCCGCTGGTAATGTGATTGAATTACCGATTAAGTCTGGTTACATTGCCGGTTTGTCACCGCTTGAGTACTTTACCGGTACCCGTGGAACTAGAAAGGCGCTCATCGACATTGCTCTGAAAACTGCTGATGCTGGCTATCTGACACGTCGGTTGGTCGATGTTTCGCAAGATGTTTTTACACTTGAAGATGAAACCAGCGACCCTGGCTTTGCCATGCTCCGATCAGATGCCGAATATATCGGTACGTCATATAGCTCCCGGCTGGTTGGCCGTTATGCAGCCGAGACAATTAAAGATGTCGTTAAGAAGGGCCAGCTCATTACTCAGGAAGTCGCGGATAAGATTGAGGCTGATGATAGTCTTGACGGTGTTAAAATTATGAGTGCATTGAGTTGCACAAATGTCCGTGGTGTCTCCCGCCAATCATATGGCATTGATCCGGCTACTGGTATGACTGTGATGGATCACCATCCTGTCGGCGTTATTGCAGCACAGAGCATCGGTGAGCTTGGTACGCAATTGTCGCTTGATTCAAAACACCGTTCCGGGGGTGTCATTGCCGATAGTAGTGCTCAAGGTCTGTCACGTGTCGAGGAATTGTTTGAAGTACGATCACCAAAGGGGCAAGCTTACCTAACGGCTATCTCCGGCGTAGCAAATACATGGGAAGAGGGGGATCACTATGTCGTTCAGGTTACTGCTGACGATAGTGAGAAAGTAGAGCTGAAGCTAGGTGAGCGCAAAGCAATGATTGCTTCTGGCAGCGATGTTATTGCTGGTGATGTGGTCGCAGCGCTTGAAGATGCTTCTGAGCCTCTTATTGCTCCAATGGGTGGTAAAGTACATGTTACTAAAAAGGCTGTCATCATTACGCCAACCAGTCAGAGTGTCGTGCGCTACGAGATACCAGGCTTTAAGCAGTTAACAGTTACTGATGGCGAAAAAGTTGTCAGCGGCCAGCGCTTGACTACCGGTTCTATTAATTTGCATGAGCTGATGAGTCTTCAAGGTGTCGAGGCAACACAGCGTTACATCATGAATGAAATCCTGAAGATTTTTTCCGCTCAAGGACAGACCGTAGCCGATAAGCACCTGGAGATTATTGTGCGCCAGATGTTCAGCCGGGTTCAAATTGAGGAGATTGGCGATAGCGAGTTCGTTACTGGAGATATCGTCAGTAAATTAGCTGTCGTTGAAGCTAATGAAGCGTTAGTTTCCCAAAAGAAGACTCCAGCTAAATACAATCAGCTGCTGCTTGGCATTACTAAGGCGTCGTTAAGTACTGACTCATTCTTGTCTGCAGCATCCTTCCAGGACACTACTCGCGTTCTCATTTCAGCAGCTACTTCTGGTAAAGTCGATAAACTCTATGGGTTAAAAGAGAATGTCATTTTAGGTCGTAAAATACCTGTCGGTACAGGCGTCTTAGAAGACAAAGAAACCGACGAAGATCAAGTGTTGACAGCTGAAACCACTGCCAGTTTGTCCTAACCAGCTTGCTTGATCAGGGTTCTATCTGTTACAATAAGGAAAACTAATAGCAAGTAGTTTTTAAGTCTGTGCAATCCGAGCCTCGGAAATGGGCATGTTTCTGGCAGTGTGCAGTAGATTGCAGACATAATAAGGAGAGTAAATGCCAACTATAAATCAGCTGGTACGTAAACCGCGTGCCAAGACGAATGCTAAGACAAAATCGCCGGCCTTGCAACGCGTAACAAATAATTTAAAGACGCGTAACTATGAGAAGCCGTCGCCGTTTAAGCGCGGTGTTTGCGTGAAGGTAACAACCAAGACCCCGAAGAAGCCGAATTCAGCGCTTCGGAAGGTTGCCCGTGTTCGTCTCAGTAATGGCCACGAAGTCTGGGCCTACATCGGTGGCGAAGGCCATAATTTGCAAGAACATGCTGTCGTGTTAGTTCGTGGCGGTCGAGTCAAGGATTTACCAGGTGTTCGCTATCACATTGTGCGTGGTTCGCTTGATCTCCAAGGCGTTAATGATCGCAAACAAGGTCGTTCGAAATACGGCACTAAGAAGGGTAGCAAGTAATGCCGAGGAAGAAAACAAAATCCTTAGTTCGCGATATTCAGCCGGACCGTATGTACAATAACATCCACGTGCAGCGCCTTATTAACCGTGTCATGTTAAATGGCAAAAAACAAGTAGCTGAACGACTAGTTTACGATGGCATGGAAAAGGCTGCTAAGAAATTGAAAGTGGATAATCCGCTTGATGTCTTTGAGCAAGCGGTAAAGAATATTCAGCCACATATGGAAACACGGTCTCGACGGATTGGAGGCGCCAATTACCAAATTCCATTTGAGGTAAAAGGCCAGCGGCAAACTCACTTGACGACCATGTGGTTTGTGCAGGCTGCCCGGGCTCGCAAAGGTATGAGCATGGAGGACCGGATTGCTCAAGAACTGATTGATGCCTATAACTCCCAAGGGGCGGCGGTTAAGAAACGAGAGGATACTCATAAAATGGCTGAGGCTAACCGTGCCTTTGCTCATTTTGCGCGAGGTTAATATCATGACTAGTGCACCTCATCAGGGGGGTGGAGAAAAATCTCCATTCTTTGACAACCAGCAAGCTATCTCGGAGGCTGAAAAGATTATGGCGGGGTTTCATGAGGCTTGTAAAGAATGTCCAGCGGCACGTCTCTGCATGCAAGCGATCAATGAAAATAATGATGTCAGCCCTCCAAGGACACCTGCTGATGTGCGCAACATGAGACTCTGGACAGGAGGGTGGGGTGGTGCACTCAGTGGAAGTGCTCTGCTTGCTCTTATGGAAATATCTGCGTACGCTAATGAGTTAAAAGGGACAGGGCCAAATAAGAAAGGTGATCGATGTTGCCTTGACACGAACACAGCAATAGGAACAGGTAGATATAGTCGCTATTATTAGGATAAGGAAGAAAACACATGCCGACCAAAAAGACTCCCATTGACAAGCTCCGCAACATTGGCATTATTGCCCATATTGATGCTGGAAAGACTACCACGACTGAAGGTATTTTGTATCGAACTGGACTAAAGCATAAAATTGGCGCTGTTCATGAAGGTGAGACCACGACTGACTGGATGGCTCAGGAAAGAGAACGTGGCATTACCATCGTTTCAGCTGCAGTGACATGCTATTGGAAAGACCACCAGATTAATATTATTGATACACCAGGCCACATTGACTTTACTGTTGAAGTCGAGCGCTCTTTACGAGTGCTCGATGGTGCGGTAGTGGTTTTTGACGGTAAGATGGGCGTTGAAAGCCAATCAGAGACGGTCTGGCGGCAAGCAGATAAGTACAATGTGCCACGCATTTGTTTTATTAACAAGATAAATCAGACCGGAGGCGACTTTTATAAATCTCTTGAAAGTATTCACCATCGCCTTAGCAAGCGCGCTTTCCCTATTCACCTGCCGATCGGTTTTGAACAAGGAGTCAGCGGTGTTGTCGATCTTATAGATCTCAAAGCCTATACCTATAAAGAGTACGCTGACCATGAGCTGGTTAAAGGGGATATTCCGGAGGGCATGCAGGATCAAGTCAAGAAGTATCGGTCACTACTTATTGAAAATGCAGTGGCCGAAGACGAAAAATTGCTTGAGAAATACCTCGAATTGGGCGAAGAAGGATTAAGCCCCCAAGAAATCAAGCAGGCTGTTCGAAGCGCTGTGTTAACAGGTAAATTCTTTGCTGTTACCGGTGGTGATGGACGTGGCGTGATCGTTGAGAAAGTGCTCGATGCTATTATTGAATTACTGCCTAATCCTTTGGATCGTGGTTCGACTTGGGGCACGAATCCAAAAAACGGTGAAGAGATTGAACGTAAGCCAGTAGAGAGTGAACCGTTTGCCGGTTTAGCCTTTAAGATCGCGACCGACCCCTTTGTCGGTAAGCTGGCATATTTCCGGGTGTATTCCGGCAAAATCTTGGCCGGCAGTTATATCTTGAACAGTTCGACAGGCGAAAAAGAACGAGTCGGACGGATTGTCCGGATGCAAGCGGATAAGCGTGAAGATGTCAGCGAAGTTACGGCAGGAGATATTGCGGCTATAGTGGGCTTAAAGGGCACGACCACTGGTAATACATTGTGTGAGCAAGCACACCCTATCGTCCTTGAGAGTATTACTTTTCCTGAGCCACCCGTTTCTATTGCTATTGAGCCGAAGACAAAAGCTGATCAAGAGAAAATGAGCCTGGCGCTACAGCGTCTGGCAGAAGAGGACCCCACTTTCCGTATTCAGGTCAATGAGGAAACTGGGCAAACTATCATTTCCGGTATGGGAGAGTTGCATTTAGAGATCCTGGTTGATCGTATGAAGCGAGAATTTAACGTTGAAGCTAACATCGGTCAACCACAAGTTGCTTACCGTGAGACTATTCGCAAGGACGGTGTCGAAGTGCAAGGCAAGTTTATTCGGCAATCCGGCGGTCGTGGTCAGTATGGTGATGTTTGGCTGCGCCTCAGCCAAAACGAATCCGGTGCTGGCTTTGAATTTATTAACTCCATCAAGGGTGGTGTTGTGCCGAATGAATACATCAAGCCAGTTCAGGATGGCATTAAAGAAGCAATGGCTGGCGGTGTCGTTGCCGGTTACCCGGTAGTAGATATTAAGGCCGAGCTGTATGATGGTTCATACCACGAAGTTGACTCAAGTGAAATGGCCTTTAAGATTGCTGCCTCCATTGCCTTACAGGAAGGTGTTAAGAAGGCGAATCCAGTACTTCTTGAGCCAATTATGAAGGTTGTAGTAGTTACCCCGGAAAACTTTATGGGTGATGTCATTGGTGATTTAAACAGCAAACGTGGTCGGATTGAAAATATGGAAGACCTCAGTAGCGGTGTCAAAGAAATAACTGCATACGTACCACTTGGAGAATTGTTTGGCTATACCACGACGCTGAGGAGTAATACACAGGGACGGGCCAGCTCAAGCATGGAGCTTGATCACTATGCTGATGTACCGCCGAACGTAGCTGAAGCTATCATTGCTAAGCATGGCAAATAAGGTTACTTTTTGGGTGATTGGTTTTACTTACGCTTGACCTTTGGGCGCTAACTTGGTTGAAAGAATAGAAAATGCTTGTGTGTGCGGGCGAATAGTAATAGTAGTATGCGCTGGAATACGAAGGGGCTCGCCGTTGATTTGAGCCCAGGTTGGCTCATTTACTCTAAATGAAAGACGGTCAGTTGGTCCACGTTGCACTGATGCACCTCTTGCAATTTGGACGATGTATGACAAGAGTAATGGGTGACGACGGCCGACAATAATTTCATAAAAACGTTGGTCAGTTAGGCTGATCGGTATGCGACTCAGTTTAGCAATCCGTGGTCCATTAATGGCGGCTATGTCGTAGATAGGGCGCTTAAAATCGTCGATGGTTGCACTGAACGTCGGTGCTCCCAAAAAGGCTCTGGATACGCTGGCAACATCAGTTAAATTGCGCCCACCCGGGAAACGATATAGTCGCCGCCGCCGATGAGCAGGGTTACTAATGCGCATTGAGGCGTAAGCGGAGGCCCCAACGCTCATATAGCAGGCGGCCAGACGAGTGGTGGTTTTTCCTCTGTTAAGTAACGTTACTTCCAAAGGATGGACGTAATGAACAGTAGCTGTTTCTAATAGACTCTGTATTGAACTCGGTGGATTGCCGTTAATCATGTGAGCCAGATCATTAGCGTTACCCGCCCAAAGTGGCAATATGACAGTCCCTCTGGCCAATGGGGAGATGGCCGGACTGTTTAACAGGGCTTCTATAATGAGGTTGTCCGTACCGTCGCCGCCGGCAATAGCGAGTAGGCAGCGGCTTCCTCTGAGAGCCTGACTTAAGCGACTGATAAGCCAGCTCGGACGATCATAATCACTTTGCCTGAGTTCAATGATAATCAACTGCTTAGCCGGAAAGATGCTAGTGAGTTCATGAATATAGCGTTGGCCGCGGTCATAATTTGAACTCGACGGATTAACGACTATAACGAGGCGCTGAAAGCCGGCAGGCTGTGTGTTCATGCAGCGCCCCGTTTGTAATAAATATTTCTGGTGTAATTAATGCTGCTAATGAGGGCTAAAATGACGAATAAGCAGAAACAGATGACACCCAAACTGCGTATTATGGTGGCATGACGAGAGGTGTGAATGATGTGAGCCAGTAAATAGAGCCCGACTGTTGACCATTCAAAGACGGCGCTGAGTTTACCCGTCCGAGACGGGTGTAGCTGGGCATTGAGGCCTTTGGCGACTACCGAAACCCCGCTATTATAGACGGCTTGAATAATCATAATAGTAATAATGAGTACCGGTAAGAGGTGTTTAATGAAGAGGGTAATGACAGCGGCAATGATCAGTGTTTTGTCAATTGAAGCATCAATAGCTTCACCGAGGGGGCTTTTGGTTTTGGTGTATTCTGCCACGATACCATCAAGAATATCTGCGCAGCGACCAATGATGATGAAGATCAATCCGGTGGTGAGCTGGTCATTAAACAAATACACTAAGCCGCGTATTGTGAGTGCTGCTCCGATGATGCTGACAATGTTGGCCGGAGTAATTGTACCGTGAGATCGGGCTGCACAGCGCTGCCAAATATTACGCTGTTGTGGGGTGATCTCGCTCCAGTCTGATCGAAGAGCACGATGCAGTTTCATCTCTCTCTTTTTTTCCTTCCTATCTACCATAGCACGAACAAGTGCGATCGCAATTTAATGGTACAATCATGGTCGGATATATTCACAGAAAGTGAGCAAAAAGCATGAGATATGAACATGGAAATAGGGTGATGTTGAGAGGAGACTTTCATACTCATTCTGTCGCTTCTTACGACGGCGGCATACGACTTGATGATTATCGGAGAATGATTGAAGAAGGACCGCTTGATATTGTTGCCATTACAGATCATGACGTTATTGCCCCTGCTACCATTGATCTGGCCGAAGAGTACCCTGGGAGAGTTGTGGTAGGAGAAGAAATAACAACCTTATATGAAAGTGAAGATGGTAAAAAGAAAGAGATTGAAATAATTGGCCTCTGGTTGAGAGAACAGATTCCAAAACATTTACCAACACTGGAAGCTGCCGAACATATTATTGGCCAGGGAGGTGCCTTATATATACCTCACCCTCTTGATGAAACACGTAAAGGGGCTAACTGGGAGGCAATTGCAGAGCTTTATCGCAGTATCGGTATTGCAGCTATGGAGAGGTATAACGGCCGAAAGTGCTGGCGTCCATGGCTACATAATGACTACGGGATGCTAGCTGACGAATGGGCAAAGAGGCAGGAACGGCCCATTGCCAGAATGGCTGGGAGTGATGCCCACGGTTCGCCCGGGTGGGGAAGAACCAGCACTGCATTGACAGAATTACCATCGCCGGAAAACCTTATTGATGTTGTTGATAGCGATGATCAGTTCGGACATTGCTCCGTTGGTTTTATAGGATTGTTGCAACCGAAATATAACAAATGGTGGCTGCATCAGCGACAGACGAGACAGACTGAACAAGAGATTGCCGGTGCAGTGTTTTTTGATCATGAGTAATCATATTCTTTTTGCGCTATGGTTCTTTTTGCCGGCTGGTATTGCAAACGTCACTCCAATACTTGTGTCTCATGTTCCGGGATTGAGCCGCCTGAACGTTCCGTTGGATAATGGTTGGCGTTTTCATGGGCACAGGCTGTTTGGAGCCCATAAGACATGGCGTGGAGTGCTGAGCGGAGCCTTTGTTGGTACACTGACAGTTTGGTTGCAGGTGATAGGTTATCGTCATAGTGCCTGGATCCGCTCTGTCAGCCAGCCAGTAATTTATGACCACATTTCTATCTTTGCTCTCGGTTTACTTTTAAGTCTTGGCGCATTAATTGGCGATACAATCGAGAGTGCCGTTAAAAGACAAGTTGGTGTAAGCGATGGCCAGCGTTGGTTTCCTTTTGATCAAGTCGATTACGTCGTTGGTGGTTTGATTGCAGTCAGCTTTTACATTAGGTTATCTCTAGAAGAGTACGGTCTTATTCTTGTTATATGGTTTGCCATGCATCTGATATTTAGCTATCTTGGTTTTTTGTTAAAATTGAAGAGGCAGCCGATCTGATACTGTAAACTTTTTTGACAAACACTCTCTTCCTGCTATACTTCATAGGAGTAACTCATGCGAGTTATTGCTTGCATATACTATAATAGCCTAAACATATTGAAGAATAAGGAGTACTTTTCATTATGGCAGAACAATTTGACCGGAGTAAACCGCATGTCAATGTTGGTACCATGGGACATGTTGATCATGGCAAGACGACCTTGACCGCAGCGATTACTGCTGTATTAGCCAAGCGTTTACCGAGTGCCGTGAACAAGCCTGTAGCTTATGATCAAATCGATAATGCCCCGGAAGAAAAAGCTCGTGGCATTACTATCGCGACATCACACCAAGAATATGAAAGTGAAAAACGTCATTATGCTCATGTTGATATGCCGGGTCACGCTGACTACGTTAAGAACATGATTACTGGTGCTGCTCAAATCGACGGCGCCATTTTAGTCGTCGGTGCCAATGACGGCCCATTGCCGCAGACACGTGAGCACGTACTACTTGCTCGTCAAGTCGGAGTTCCCTACATTCTTGTCTTCCTGAATAAGATGGATCTGGCTGATCCAGAGTTGGTTGATCTCGTTGAGGAAGAAATTCGTGAGCTGCTTGAAAAGAACGGTTTTGATAAAAACGCTCCGATTATCCGTGGCTCTGCCACTAAGGCGCTTGAAGGAGATAAGGAATCTGAAGACGCCATCATGGAGCTCGTGAAAGCAATGGATGAGTTTATTCCGGAACCGAAGCGAGAATTAGACAAACCGTTTCTTATGCCAATTGAAGACGTCTTTTCAATTAAAGGACGTGGTACAGTTGCTACTGGCCGAATTGAGACCGGTATAGTCAAAATCAATGATGAAGTTGAGATTGTTGGTCTGAGAGACACCAAGAAAAGCGTCGTGACAGGCATAGAGGCCTTTAAGAAGAGTCTTGATCAAGGTCAAGCTGGCGATAACGCTGGTATTTTACTGCGCGGTATAGAGCGTGATGACATTGAACGCGGCCAAGTACTCGCTAAGCCTGGCAGTATTACACCACACACCGAATTTGATAGCGAAGTCTATATTCTGACCAAGGAAGAGGGCGGCCGACACACACCTTTTTTCAAAGGCTACAAGCCACAGTTTTACTTCCGCACTACTGATGTGACCGGTGAGGTTGAGCTTCCGGCTGACAAAGAAATGGTCATGCCAGGCGACACCGTTACTTTTAAGGTCAAGTTACTTGCTCCAATAGCCATGGAGCAAGGGTTGCGTTTTGCTATTCGTGAAGGTGGTCGTACCGTTGGTGCCGGTGTCGTGACGAAGGTAATTAAGTAACACCCATAAAACGATATAGAGAAGGAAGATCAAAAGAATGACGGCCACCGCTGCCAAGCCAGAAATAAAGCAACGCATCCGAATTCGTCTGAAAGCATACGATCATAAAGTCATTGATCAAGCTGCCAAACAAATCATTGATACAGCATTGAGGACGGGAGCCAGCTTAGCGGGACCCATACCTTTACCGACTAGAAAAAGTACCTTTACGGTCGTGAAGAGTCCGCATGTCTTCAAAAAAGGACGTGAACAGTTTGAGATGCGGATTCATAAGCGTCTTATTGATGTGTTTGAACCGACTCCAAAAACGATAGACAGTCTCATGAATCTTTCGCTACCGGCCGGTTGTGATGTTGAAATCAAGATGTGAGTGTTTAGTGAATCTAATACACTATTTATTTTGGGGTAAAGCCACTGCTAATATAGCATAATCTAGATAAAATAAGGATTTTAGTATTTGCTATGGATTCTAAAAGTGCTCTTGAAGCAGTCGCAGCTATCCGTTTGACAGTGCCGCCCGAACAATTAAAAGACTTTGATACTCAACTTGCTGAGCAATATGGTCACACTGCTGAAATAGCTGGCCCTCTTGCTGTTCAGGCTGAGGCTGACGAAACTTTGCCTAAAAAAGAAATTAAGTGTTTTTTGAATGCTTCGATTGAAATGTCGTCTGAGCGCCAACTTGACGTGGTGCGTCAATTCTGGGAGGTACTAGGTTGTAAAATGCCTGAACTCGATGAGAAGCAAAAAGCAGCATTAAATAACACAATTGAAAGAAATCCCTTCATGCGTGTCATGCCTGCTCCTTTATTGGACATAAATGGTTGTAAAACTATTGCTGAGCGGGCGCGTTCAGCCTTTCGAAATCAGCATCTGTTTGCCATCAGACAAAACGTTTTATGGACACCAAACGAAAGCTATATGATACATGCTAAGCTTCTAAAAGATCCAGAGTCTATAGTCAAAGAGGGTCGTGTGTCATACGGAATACGTTATAAATCTCCTGATAGCGGTGAACTCTTAACGAAAGACCGCTTTGGCGCTCGTCTCCGCAAGATTGGTAAGGGTATTGAAGCCGATGGCGTCACCTGGGTCTTCCCAGTCATGGATGTACGGGTTCAAAGTGAACGTATCTGCGCTCCTGCTGGTGCGTTGCACCAAAAAGTAGAGCCTACAGTAGTACCTGAAGTGCTTATCGGTATGCAATTGTTGCATCGGGCTAGTGGCACCCCTAATTCTGACTATCATGTAGATTTTGCCAATGAAGCAATTTACAAGTTAGACAAAAAAGATGTACCTAAAACTCCGGTACATGTTACCAGTGTTTATTGGTATCCTAACGATCGTCGGGTCGTCTTGCTTTATTGGCATGCTGACAGCCAGAATGAGGACTTTGGCGTTCGTGCTGCGGAAAATGGGCTCTAAGGTTTCGGTTTTTACCCCTTCTTTATGCTTTTTCTTTTGAATCTTACTAAAGTCTAAATGTCTGTGAATAGCCAACGAAGCTATTAACGCTTAATTAACACATAAAAATCCAGAAATTTTGGAGTTAGTAGAAGCTCCACTGGTCATAGCAGGGCTAGATCATTTGTGTCTACAGATAAAGAGGATTTTTTGCAAACATTGATTATGACTGCTGTTTATGGAAACAGGGGCTATTTGAAGGTTGAGGCTTTCAATCATATAGGGATTCCAGCAGTGGATGAAGATACTCTTGACATTGAAGAAATACTTGAACACATTCCAAGAAGTAGAGTGTGTATATGGCACGTATAGTAAAGTTAGCAACAAGTTGACAGGGGTAAGAGGAGCATGATACTCTAGTACAGTATCTTAGTTTCGACTGCACTTGGTACGTGTTTGCAGGTCTGCCAACAACAGAGGTAGAAACCGCTCACTACCAAGCATTTTTTTGTCGACTTTAAGAATATTCATGTAAGACGGGAAGGAGATATGAAAGCTCTCATTGCCAGAAAAGTCGGTATGACTAGCACCATCAGTGACGACGGTGTTGTGTCGGCTGTGACCTTGCTTTCCTTCTCTGATCACACTGTTCTTGCCCATAAGACTGAGGAAAAAGACGGATACACTGCAGTACAAGTTGGGACAGAAACATCTAAGCGTCTCCCGAAAAGTGTGGCAGGACACGTCAAGGCAGCGAAGGTGATGCCAAAAATTATTCGCGAATTTCGCATGTCTTCTATCCCTGAGGAACTAAGCGTCGGCACCAGCATCCAAGCAGCCGACGTTTTTAGTGTCGGCGATCATGTCAGTGTCACCGGTACTACCAAGGGGAAAGGCTGGGCTGGCACTATTCGCAGACACAACTTCCACCGTGGTCGCAAGACTCACGGCGGCAACTCATACCGTCGACCTGGCTCCATTGGCTCCATGTATCCGCAGCATATCTTCAAGGGTACTCGTATGGCTGGAAGATTAGGACATGATAGAGTTACCGTTAAGGGGCTCAAAGTAGCCCTCATCGATCCAGAACTTAAGGTCATTGGCGTGACCGGTGCTGTGCCGGGACCGAAGAAGGCCCTTGTTATTATTCGGGAGGCTAAGTAATGGCAACGCTTACCTTTACAGTCACAGGCGCAAAGGCTGCGACGCCTGCCCGTCTAGATAAATCAGTCTTCGATGTAGAGATTACTCATCATGAACTGCTAAAAGCGTCATATGTAACGAACTTAACCAATAAGCGACGCAATCTGGCAGCAACAAAGACGCGTGGGCTGATACGTGGTGGAGGCAAGAAGCCATGGCGGCAAAAGGGAACCGGCCGTGCTCGTTTTGGTTCCAGTCGTAACCCTATTTGGCGTGGAGGTGGCACTGTATTTGGTCCAACGGGTGAAGAAAATTACAGCCGTCGAATGCCACTCAAGGCTAAGCGTACAGCGCTTCGCCAGGCTCTTAGCTTGGCTGCCCGGGAAGGCCATATTTTGGTTATTGAAGACATGAAACTGAGAGAAGCCAAGACGGTGCATCTCAAAAAGCTATTAGATAGGATAAAGGCTGATGGCAACATCCTGATAGCAGTAGCAAAGCCGAGCGAAGAACTGCAACGGGCAGCTCGTAATCTCCCATATATTCATGTGATATCGGCCACTCGACTTACTACTCCACGTGTTATGGATGCAGATACCATTATCATGACAAAGGATGCGTTAGATGCTATCAGCGAGTGGCTTTCGGGAGGGAGTAAAGTATGAGCAAGTCAACCATACTACGGCCACACTTGAGCGAGAAGACCCATGTGCTCAGCGAAGGGAGAGTTTACGCCGTAATGGTTCCGGCCGGCCTTAATAAACATGGTGTTGCTCGTGCGATTGAATCTCAATTTGATGTAATTGTTACCAAGGTCAACATTCTCAATATTCGTGGTAAAACCAAACGCACTGTCAGCATTACGGGGAAACGAATGCAGTCAAAGCTCGGGAAACGTTCCGATCTAAAGAAAGCCTATGTCACCCTGGCCGAGGGCAATCAGTTGCCTTTCTTTACGGCAATTGAAGAAGAAGCTGCTAAAGAGAAAGCTGCACAAGAGAAAATTGATAAGGCAGCTAAGAAAGAAGCTCAGAAAGCAGCGCCACGACGCCGATTTAGTCGTAGACGAAAAGAAGAGGGAGTATAAACGTATGGCTAGTACAGTTACTTATCGCCCAACTACTCCCGGCCGTCGGGGTATGACTAATCAGGACCTGAGTAATATAACCACCAAGAAACCGGTACGCTCTTTGCTCGTCATGAAAAAGCGAGGGAGTGGTCGCAATAACCAAGGTCGTATCACCACGAGACACAAAGGTGGTGGCAGCAAGAAATTTTATCGACTGGTTAATTTTAAATTGGCTGACGGTATTAAGGCGACTATCGAGCATATTGAGTATGATCCAAATCGTTCTGCCCGTATTGCTCGTATTAAAGAAACTAACGGTACCTATCACTACATATTGGCCGCACAAGGAATGCGTGTCGGTCAAAAAGTTTCCAGCGGTCAAGAAGTTGGCATTGATGTCGGCAACCGCTTGCCGCTAAAGAACATACCGATTGGCAGTTCTGTTCATGCGATTGAACTAAAAGTGGGCGGTGGCGCTCAACTTGTTCGCAGTGCAGGTGCCAGTGCGCAGCTCATGGGTCGGGATAACGGTTATGCCCAGATGCGTTTACCCAGTGGTGAAGTACGTCTGGTGAACGAAAACTGCATAGCCTCTATTGGGGTTGTTGGCAATGAACAGCACCAAAACATTAAACTTGGTAAAGCTGGCCGTAATCGGCATAAAGGTGTTCGCCCGACTGTTCGTGGAGTAGTCATGAATGCAGTGGATCATCCTCACGGTGGTGGAGACGGTGGCCGGCACGGCATCGGTGGCGGCAAGAACCATGGTGCGGCCCCGAAGACTCCATGGGGGCAGAAGACGCTCGGCTATAAGACTCGACGACGAAAAGTTACTGATCAATTTATTGTGCGAAGCCGTCACGTGTCAAAGAGGAGAAGATCATGAGAGACAATGCAGCTGGTACGAGTGGTTTCGAAGTTATTCGGGAGCTGGAGATGTCCGTTGCTCCATTTCCGCTCCATGAACTAGATGAAATTGAAAAGGCAGCAAATTTTGCCGCTGACGTTTTTTCAGGTGATTCATCAAAAGGAGCCGGCTTTCGACATCTGTCAGAAATTCTGAAAGGTTATGATCAAGCTGATCTTATCTTGCCTCCGGAAGAATTAATTGGACTCGCTATTGGCTCCACCGCCCTCAGCGCCGGCAGATCACAGCGATTTCACGATATTCACGATATACGTGTTCATGGCACAAAACGACTCAGTTTGTTGAGAAAAGGTCTGATGCAAGGGACTAATTTGGGCAGAATGCAGGCTGACAAACCATTTTTAGACATAGCAAGAAGTGAAGTAGAAGTAGCTTTAGAAAGTGATGAAGAGTTATACAGAATAATGGGCATAGGAGCTGGCTACAGAGCATATAGACTGCGACCTGATGGGGTAAGGGGATTGGCTGCATGAGTCGTTCATTAAAAAAGGGACCGTTTGTAGACTTTAAGCTAGCTAAGAAAATTGCTGCTCTTCCTGACAACGATCGCACAGTTATTAAAACCTGGGCTCGAGCCAGCACGATAGCGCCAGAGTTTGTCGGTCGAACAGTCGCTGTCCATAACGGTAAAGTACACGTGCCAGTCTTTATTACAGAGAATATGGTCGGCCACAAGCTTGGTGAATTTGCTCCAACCAGAAAATTTCGCGGTCATGGCGGTAAATTAGCAAAGTCACAAGGGCAAGGATAATTTATGGCAGTTTCAGCAATCGCAAAAGGAATTCGTATCCCTCCTCGCAAAGTAGCAGTAGTAGCTGCTCTGGTACGCGGGCGAAGCGTTGCTGACGCAGTTACTATACTTGAACATACTCCTCGCCGGAGTGCATTGGCAGTCAAGAAAGTTATCTTGAGTGCTCAGGCTAATGCTGACCATAACCATGGATACAAGCCTGGCTCCTTAACTATTACTGAAATTAGCGTAACCCCTGGTCCACGGTTGAAGCGTTATCGGCCTGCGGCTTATGGAAGAGCCTTGCCATATCAGAAGAAAACTTCTCATATTCGGGTTGCAGTCGACGGTGAAAAACGCACTATCAAGAAGTCTGCTGGTGAGAAAGCTAATAAACAGACTGCTAAGGAAGAAGGGGAGGTATAAGATATGGGACAGAAAGTCAATCCCGTCAGCATGCGCCTCCAGGTCAATAAGGATTGGAGCAGTAAATGGTTTGCTTCTAAACGGGATTATGCCAAATTCCTTAGAGACGATTTAGCGGTTCGTCACCTGATTGCTGACAAGCTGGGCAGTAGAGCTGCTATACAGATGGTAGAGATTAACCGGACGCCAAATCTGGTAACGGTAACCATTGCTACTGCTAAGGCCGGTGTCGTAATTGGTCGTGGAGGCACCGGCGCCAATGAGCTGAAAGAAGAAATTGAAAAGATCTATGGTGTCCCCGTTCGGGTTAACATTGACGAGGTCAAAAAACCTGATCTGTATGCCAAATTAGTGGCAGAGAACATTGCCCATCAGTTGGAACGCCGTATCAGTTTTCGTCGGGCCGTCAAGTCCGCCGCAGCCACAACTATGCGGGCTGGCGCTAAGGGTGTTCGTATTGAGGTGTCAGGAAGACTGAATGGAGCAGAAATGTCACGGCGCGAGAAAGAAGTGGTCGGTTCTGTCCCGTTACATACTCTGAGAGCGAATATAGATTATGCCCAAGTTGATGCTAAGACTGTAGCCGGCATTATTGGGGTCAAGGTTTGGATATATAAAGGAGAGGTGCACTAGTCATGTTAATGCCGCGTCGTCAGAAGCACCGTAAGGTACGCAAGGGCCGTATTAGGGGTGTAGCTGGTAGTGGTCACATCATGGCGTTTGGTGACTATGCACTTCAGGCCCAGGGACAAGAACGGATTACCGCTCGACAAATTGAATCAGCTAGACAAGCCATGACGCGTTACATTAAACGTGGTGGTAAAATCTGGATTCGAATTTTTCCCCATACGCCTGTCACGCGCAAGCCCCAAGATGTAAAAATGGGTAGCGGTAAAGGTAATCCGGAATTTTACGTTGCTAAAGTTCGTCCGGGTACCATTATGTTTGAAATGCAAGGCGTTAATGAAGAAACGGCTCGAGAGGCAATGCGCCTGGCGGCTCACAAGTTGCCAGTGAGAACCAGATTTGTAACACGGGATGACGGGTAGAAAATCATGAAAGTTGTTGAAATTCGTAAATTAACGACGGCTCAATTGACCAGCGAGAGCAATAACTTACGCGAAGAAATTGTTGAACTGAAGCGTCGTCTTTATGCCGGTGAACTCCAGAATGTCCGGCAGATTCGCTCCAAGCGCAAAGACTTAGCTCGAGTCTTAACCGTCCTCGGTGAAGCTCTGATTAAGGAGGCAAAGTAGATGGCTCGTTCAATTACAGGTAGAGTTAGTTCAAAAAAGACCAACAAGACAATTGTTGTGACTGTTCAGACTCGTAAAACCCATCCGCTCTATAAAAAACAATACATAGTGACTAGTCGTTTTATGGCTCATGATGAAAAAAATGTTGCCGAAGTCGGTGACAGTGTCCTTATTACCGAGTGCCGACCACTCAGTGCCCGTAAGCACTTTATATTAACCGAGATTTTACAGTCACCAACTCTCCGCGAAGAGCATCTTGAGTTGGTGACATCAGAGGATAAAGGACGTAAACCGATACGCGAGAAGGTGGTCAGTGAAGAAACCGAAAAACCGAAAAAGGAGATCTTATCATGATACAGCAGGAAACCCGTTTGGCTGTCTGTGATAACAGTGGTGCTCGTGAGCTGCTCTGCATTCGTGTGCTCGGTGGTAGTCGACGCCGTTATGCTCGAGTCGGTGATATCATTGTTGCCAGTGTTAAACAGGCCAGCCCAACCGGCCAGGTCAAGAAAAAATCAGTGGTGAAAGCAGTCATTGTGCGTACCCGCAATCAGATTCGTCGCCGCGATGGCTCTACCATTCGTTTTGACGACAATGCTGCTGTCATCTTAGGCGAAGATAGGCAACCGAGAGCTACTCGTATCTTTGGACCGGTACCGCGAGAGTTACGTGACAAAGGTTATAGTAAGATTATTTCATTGGCGCCGGAGGTATTGTGATGATTGCGTCAAGAATATATAAAATACGTCTGAAGAAGGGTGACTTAGTAGTGGTGCGCTCTGGTAAATATAAGGGGAAAACCGGAAAGGTGACAGCAACTCATCCAAGAGAAAACAAGGTGACGGTTGAAGGCATTAACGTTGTTAAACGACACATAAAGCCAAACCAGTCTCATCCTCAGGGAGATATCGTGGAAGTAACCAAGCCGATCTGGGTCAGTAAAGTGTCTATTGTTGAGCCAATCTCAAGACGACCGAGCCGCATCAGTTACGGTACGGATAAGAACGGTAAAAAAATCCGCCTTTATGCCCGGAGTGGCAAGGAGATTGCTAATGGCTGAGGCAACTAAAAAGGCAGCGAACCGAATTGAGCGGACAATGCCGCGATTGCGGCAGGCATACTATATGTCAATTCGAACTGAGCTGAAAAAAGAATTGGGGTTAAAAAATATCCACGAGGTGCCGATACTAGAGAAAATAGTGATAAATTGCGGTCTTGGTAAAGCCAAAGACGATAAAAGGCTTATGGAAGTAGCTACGAATACGTTGAGAAAAATTACCGGTCAACAACCGGTACCGACACTTGCCCGTCAGTCCATAGCCAGCTTTAAGTTGCGTGAAGGCAATCATATTGGCTTAAAAGTAACACTACGTGACGATCGAATGTATGAATTCATGGATCGCCTCATTACGCTTGTTATACCCCGCTTACGAGATTTTCATGGTGTTAACCCCAGGTCATTTGACAGACAGGGTAATTTTGCGCTTGGGCTAAGCGATCAATCAGTTTTTCCGGAACTCAGCTTCGAAGAAACGACACCTGCTCACGGGCTACAAGTAATTTTTGTCATTTCTGTTCGGGATAAGACTCAAAGTCGGGCACTGTTAGAAAAATTTGGGCTGCCATTTGAAAAGGAAAGGAGTTAAAGCTATGGCAAAGAAGTCTATTGTTATTCGCGATCAGAAGCGGCTTAATATGATTAATCAGTATGCACAAAAGCGTGCTGAGCTGAAACGACTTGGTGATCAGGAGGGACTGGCTAAATTACCAAGAAACAGCAGTCCTACCAGGCGAAAAAATCGCTGCATTGAGACAGGTCGACCACGGAGCTACATGCGCCAGTTCGGCTTAAGCCGTATTAGTTTCCGAGAGCATGCTTCTAAGGGTGAAATCCCGGGTGTAACGAAATCGAGCTGGTAAAGGAGAAAGACTATGATAGCCACTACTGACCCTATCGCTGACATGTTAACCCGCATCCGCAATGGTATTGCGAGTAGTAAGACGGTAGTTCGTCTGCCACACTCTAATGTTAAAGAGGCAGTTGCTCGTTTATTGAAAGATAGCAACTTTATTGATGACGTGATCGTAGAAGATGCACCGGTTGGTAAGACACTGCAGCTTACTATCCGCGATCCGGAGAGCGTAGCTCACATTACTGAGATTGTTCGTCTGTCAAAACCAGGTCGTCGTTCTTATGTGCGAGCTCGAGAAATTCCCGTTGTCAAACGTGGTCGTGGTTTGGTTATTGTTTCTACCTCCAAGGGTATGATGAGTGGCGGTCAGGCCCGCAAGGAACATATTGGCGGCGAATTAATCTGTAAAGTGTATTAAAGGAGAACAGGAAGAAAGTATGAGTCGCATTGGAAAACTACCAATACAATTGCCGAATGGGGTGACATTTTTGAATAACGACCAGGCAATTACTGTGACTGGTCCCAAGGGCACGCTTTCTCAGTTCCTGATGCCTGGTATCACTGTTGCTCAAGAAGGGGATACACTTACAGTTACCAGAGCTAACAATAAACCCGAACTTAGGGCCAAACATGGTCTGATGCGTTCGCTTGTGAATAATATGGTGAACGGTGTGAGTGAGGGCTTCAGCAAGCAGCTTGAAATTAGTGGTGTTGGCTACCGTGCATCACTCCAGGGAAACAGTTTAAAGTTTAATGTAGGTTTTTCACATGATGTTGTGTATACTCTGCCAGAAGGCATTTCTGCCAAGGTTGAACAGAACGTCATTACCATTGAAGGTATTGACCGTCAGCAAGTTGGTCAGGTAGCAGCTGAAATCAGGGCCCTCAAGAAGCCGGAGCCATATAAGGGCAAAGGTATCGCATATGTTGGCGAACGGATTTTGCGCAAGAGCGGAAAGAGCGGTAAGGATAAATAGTTATGAGTAAGGTTCTTGAAAAGAAGTTAGATCATAGAGCCCAGCGCAGGCGACGGGTTCACGCGGTAGTTAGGGGCACAGCAGTTCGTCCTCGGCTCAGTGTTTTTATAAGCAGTCGTCATATTACTGCGCAGCTGATTGATGATGACAAGGGTGTTACTTTGGGCTACGCTACAACAGTTGGTCAAAAAGGTATTACGGGTACTATGACAGAAAGAGCTAGCACGGTTGGTCAAGCAATCGCCAAACAAGCTAAGGGTAAGAAGCTTAAGTCAGTTGTGTTTGACCGCGGAGGGAGATTATATCATGGCCGGGTGGCTGCTCTTGCAGATGCGGCACGTAAAGAAGGGTTGATATTTTAATTATGGCCGATGCACGGACTCAGAATCGACGAACAAACCGCTCTGGTGCGGGAGCTGAAGAAAAGCAATATGATGAAAGGACGCTTCACATTGATCGGGTAGCCCGGGTTGTCAAAGGAGGTCGACGCTTTCGGTTCCGCGCCCTGGTAGTTGTCGGTGATCGCAAGAGCAAAGTTGGTGTAGGTTCAGCTAAGGGAGCTGACGTGACGGCAGCTGTTACTAAAGCGACGGAAGTTGCAAAAAAACACTTTAAAGTAGTGTCCTTATACAAAGGTACATTACCTCATGAAGCTGAAGCCAAGGTTAGCGGTGCGCATATTCTCGTCAAGCCAGCCAGTCCAGGTACCGGCTTGATTGCCGGCGGTGTAGTCAGGAGCATTTTAGAGGTAGCAGGAGTTAAGAACGCTCTTTCGAAGTCATTGGGTAGTTCTAATAAGACTAATGTGGCTTATGCTACCATGGCAGCGCTGGACAGCCTCGTGCCGGCTCAGAAATGGGTGACCAATGCCAATAAGCAAACTGTCAAAGCGACAAAGACTGTCACTAAAAAGACAGAAGTTAATATCATCAAAAAAGTGGTAGCGAAGCAATCGACTACAAAAGGCACAAAGAAGAAGTAAATTATGAAGTATCACGAACTGAAAACGGAGAAGCAAAAAACGAAGGCTCGGGTTGGCCGAGGCATTTCTGCAGGTCAAGGCAAAACAGCAGGTCGTGGCACCAAAGGTCAAGGAGCTCGTGCCGGCTACAGTAAGCGTCCAGGGTTTGCTGGCGGCAGTAATCCGCTCATGCAAAAGCTGCCGAAGTTGCCGGGTTTTAAAAGTCATCGGGCACGTACAGAGAATGTCTACACCGGCCAGCTTAGCCAGTTCGGAAGTAAAACTATCGATACGCGTGCATTAGCAGATGCTGGAATTATTAGTAGTCCTTACGTAACCGTAAAACTGATTGTAAAGGGTGATGTCACTAAGAGATTGACTGTTAAACTGCCGAAGGCCAGTAGCGCTGCTATTGCCGCACTTGAAGCGGCTGGAGGGAACTTTGAAGCAACAAAACGTCTCGGCCGCTCAAGCAATAACAAAAAAAATGAGAAAAAAAATAAATCACGTGATGCTTAATTATTGACAAAATTATTTAAACTTCTGTAATATATTTACATATATGGAAATTATGGAGTTTAGCTGTCCAGAAACCGTGCCGGAATTATCTCGTCAGGCTGCTGAATTAGTGTTGGAGATTGGAAACTATAAAAGAACGAGAGGCATAGATAAAATTTTAGAAAATATGGTCGACAGAACAACTGTTGTCGCCATAGACGGTTCTGAACAAGTAATCGGTACTGCTGGATTACGTATAGTGAGAGCTCATATTGGAATGTTAGAAGACGTAGTTTCCGAACCAAGAAGACGGCGTAGCGGAGTAGGGAGTAGTGTCGTGCAAGCTGTAGAGAATATAGCACGTTGGCAAGGAATCTCAGAACTTGTTTTGGCCTCGACGCGAGAAGGTGTGCCTTTTTACAAACACTTAGGTTATACACAGCTAGCTGTTCGTATATTTCAAAAATATCTCTAGTTTGGTTTATAAAACAGGGGAGATGGTGAGAATTTGCTAGCCTCTCTGTTTTGATGGCTGCATGATCTGTGGTTAAATAGGGGGCAAGAATGCGAGAGATAAGCGGGGCATGAATTGGAAAATTATTTGGCGTTCTCTAACGCACAAGGATATGCGCGGTCGAATATTGGCTGTGCTTGGTATTTTGCTTGTTTTTCGTATTTTGGCTCAAATTCCAGTGCCGTTGAGCAATCCGACAACATTCCATCAAGTTCTCACTAACCTCTTCAGTTCTTCTCATACGCCACAGCTACTCAGTTATCTAAACTTATTGTCTGGTGGTGCGCTGGCTAACTTTTCTATCATGATTGCTGGCATGGGACCGTACATTAACGCCTCTATTATTATGCAACTACTGACCAAGGCGTTGCCACAGCTAGAAGCGCTTCATAAAGAAGGAGAATTCGGTCAGAAAAAGATTAATCAGTACACTCGCATATTGACCTTGCCGCTTGCAATCATACAATCCATCGGCTCTATTTATCTGATCCGCGAATTGGCTCAACAAAATTCAGGTATTTCTAACCTAATGGGCAATACTTCTTTGATGCAATGGGTGCTTATGGTGGCGGCTTTGACAGGTGGATCAATGCTTTTAATGTGGCTCGGTGAACTCATTACCGAACAAGGTATAGGCAATGGTATCTCTCTTATTATTACAGTGGGTATTGTCAGCCGCCTACCCTCAACTATCCAGCAAATTCTTCAGTCAGTTCTAGCGAGCGGTCACCGCTGGGTGCTATTCGGTCACAAGGTTCCTATCAACCGTGGTGTGATGATTTATAGTGTTGCTATTTTAGTTATTATTTTGGTGCTCACATGGTTGGTGGTGATGTTGAACGAAGCGGCGCGTAATCTAACTGTCAATTATGCAAAACGAGTTCAGGGCAACCGTACCTATGGAGGTGTAACAACTGTTTTACCGGTTAAGCTGATTACGGCTGGAGTCATACCAATCATCTTTGCCGTTGCATTCTTAAGTGTGCCTAACTTTGTCGGCGGTCTTTTAAGTGGCAACCATAATCCGCACTGGGCGAAGCTAGGATCAGACCTATCGACATGGTTTCAGGCGCCATCTGCCACCACGTTCTCTACAGAAGGATTGCAAGCCTATATTTATCCAGTCACTTATTTCTTGCTGGTATTTGTCTTTACCTTCTTTTACACCAGCATTACTTTTAACGCCAAAGAAATTGCCGAGAATCTGCATAAGCAAGGAGGATTTATTGAGGGAATTCGTGGCGGCGATCAGACAGAACGCTATTTATCCAAAATTGTTAATCGCTTGACACTTTTCGGTGCGTTTAGCCTTGGTGTGTTAGCTATTTTACCGATTATTGCCCAGGTATTTGTGACAACCAGTATCACAATTGGCGGCACCAGTGTGCTTATCTTAGTGTCGGTTGCGCTACAGACTCTTAGGGCTGTTGAATCACGTGCTTTGATGGTGACGTATGATCAGTACTCGGAACCAGACTTTTTTTATGATACTGATGTGAGTGGCAGCGGTGCACCGTTAGGTGGTAGCCGACTTCGTTTTTTGCCAAAAAAGTTGCGTCTAGGCCGGGCAGGCAAAAACACTTCTCAAAAATAGTAAAACTATGTTAAACTTAGACAAGTTTCCTGCAGCATCAGGGCTAGGTGGCTGTGGAGAAAACCACTTTACAAATTATTGGGGGAAATGATATAATGAACCCCTAGTTATTAATTTATGGCAGTTAACAAGGAAGTCATTGAACTGACAGGAACCATAATTGAGACTCTTCCAGGAGCTCAATTTCGGGTCGAACTTGAGAATGGTCATCAAATTATAGCTCACGTTGCCGGTAAGATGCGGAAACATTTTATCCGTCTTGTGCCAGGCGATAGCGTTACAGTAGAGTTGACACCTTACGATCTTACGAAGGGTCGGATTACGTATCGCAAATGATAGGAATCAATCATAGAAAGAGCAGTAGTGTCATTGCCATTAAATGAAGGAGCATGATCCGCATGAAAGTGCGTGCCAGCGTCAAGAAAATGAGTCCCGATGATATTGTAGTCCGTCGTAAGGGACGGGTGTACGTTATTAATAAATTTAAGCCGAAGCATAAGCAACGGCAGGGCTAAAAAGCAGGGAGCATAAAAGAACGTGGCAAGAATTGCAGGCGTAACCATTCCGGATAACAAACAAGTTTGGGTTTCCCTTACGTATATTTACGGAATTGGTCCATCCACGTCCTATGAGGTGCTTAGTAAAGCCAACATTGAGCCGACTACTCGAGTCAAAGATTTAACGGACAGTGAAATTTCTCGTATTCAAGACGTTATTGGTAATGACCTTGTTATTGAAGGTGAACTGCAGCGTATTGTTAGTGGAAATATTAAACGACTCAAGGATATCAATGCCTATCGTGGGCTCAGACATAAGGTGAATTTACCGAGTCGGGGACAGCGTACCAAGACGAACGCACGTACTCGTCGAGGAAAGCGTGTAACTGTAGGTGGTACCGCCAAGAAAGTAGCGTCTAAGACCTAGAGCAATTGAGAGTAGAATATGCCAGAAATAGAAGAATCAGTACAAACGAAACCGGCTGAATCAGTCAGCGAAGAAGCTGATCAGCCAAAAACCACTTTACCTGCTCATAAGCGACGCAAGAAAACGAAGCGCAATGTCGCAAGTGGACAGGTGCATGTACTTGCGACATTTAATAACACTATTGTCAGTATTACTGACCCAAAAGGTAACGCTTTGACGATATCGAGTTCTGGTGCCTGCGGTTTTCGTGGGTCGAAAAAGGGTACTGCTTACGCCGCCCAAGTAGCGGCTGAACGGGCTGTTCAAACCGCTAAACAACAGTATGGTCTTTCCCGTGTCGAAGTATTTGTACGTGGTATCGGTCTGGGTCGTGATGCAGCTATTCGAGTACTGGCTTCATTAGATGTGGCTATTGATAATATTAGTGATGTTACTGGCGTGCCTCATGGTGGTGTCCGTCCGCCGAAGGCGAGGAGAATCTAAGATGGCTCGTGATCGTCAATCGATAGTCAAAATGAGCCGTCGCGAAGGTTATGCCTTGCACCCGAAGGCCCATAAAGCACTAGTGAGAAGGAATGCCCAACCTGGTCAAAGTTCTCAAGGGCGGATACGAGCTGGCAAAGCTAGTCAATATGCCTTACAGCTGCGAGAAAAGCAAAAGGTTAAGCGTCTCTATGGACTACTTGAGCGTCAGTTCTCTAACCTGATGAAAGAAGCTGGTCGTCAGCCAGGTCAATCCGGTCAGCTGCTTCTACAGATGCTAGAGCAGCGAGCGGATAATGCTGTGTATAGGGCTGGTTTCGCTCCCTCCAGACGGGCCGCGCGACAACTGGTGACCCATGGACATTTTTTGTTAAACGGTATTCGAGTTGACATTCCGTCTATTCGTTTGAAAATTGGAGATAGTCTTGTTGTTCGTCCACACAGCTTAAAAACGGATTATTTTAAGAAGCTTGATGATGTTAGCCCTCTACCTACTGAAATACCTGCCTGGCTGAAAGTAGATCGTAAAAAGATGACTGTTTCTGTCACTAATGTCCCGTCACGAGAGGACGCTGAACCGGATATTAATGAGCAACTAATTGTCGAGTATTACTCACGCTAAGTAAAGGAGCAACAACTATGACAAATACTATTTACACCCCAGGGCTGGTCAAAGTCGACAAGCACGGCGCAACCAGTGCTTCCTTCGTGGTAGAGCCCCTGCACAGCGGCTATGGCATGACTCTCGGTAATTCTCTACGCCGGGTACTGCTTTCGAGTATTGCTGGCGCAGCTATTACGGCTTTTAAGATTGAGGGAATTACTCACGAATTTACCAGCGTAAAGGGTGTTAAGGAAGATGTCGTTGATATCATGCTGAACTTGAAAGGTATTCGTTTTCGGCTTTATGGTCAAGACAGTCAAACCTTGCGAATTGTAAAAACTGGCAAAGGAGAAGTAACAGCCAAGGATATTCAGACTAACGCTGACGTGGAAGTTGTTAATCCAGACCACCTGATTGCCACTATTGATGACACTAAGACCAAGCTAGTAATGGATTTGGTGGTTGAAGTCGGTCGAGGATACAGAACTATTGAAGAGGGAGCTGCCAAGAAAGCTAGCGACATGATTGCTCTGGATGCTATCTTTAGCCCTGTGCAACGTGTTCGCTACAAGGTTGAGAATACACGTGTTGGCCAGGCTACTGATTTGGACCGTCTACTGCTCACTATCGACACTGATGGTTCTATTACGCCACAAGATGCATTTGAAGAGGCAGCAGCCATACTAGTTAATCAATACACAGCTTTGGCAGGTAAGACCCGGCTGCCTGTCAAGGAAGTCGGAAGCGAAAGTTCTCAAGATGGCGACATAGAATTTGGGGATGACATGATTGATAGTGAGACGACTGCGTTATCTACTTCAATTGAAGATCTGAATTTGAGTGCTAGGACCACAAATGCACTTATTAATAACGATATTCATACCATCCGTGATTTGTTTGCTTTAAATGATGCTGAGCTGCGTGACTTGAAAGGCTTCGGCTCTAAAGCACTTGATGAAGTTAAGGAAAAACTAGCGGAGTTGGAGCTTTAATAAAATGCATCGGCACGGATATCAGGGAAGAAAATTTCATCGAGAGCGAGATCAACGCGAGGCTCTCATCCAGGGTCTGGCTGAAGCGCTCATTACGCATGGCTCAATCGAGACGACACTTGCCAAAGCCAAAGAGACTGTACCATACGTCGAGAAACTCATCACTAAAGCCAAGAAGCAGGATCTCCATAATCGGCGTTTGATCATTGCAAGCTTACAAACAAAAGCCAGTGCCCATAAACTGATTGATGATATTGCCCCCAAGCTTACCAAGCGTAGTAGCGGACATCTGAGGATTGAAAGAACACGGTTACGACGGGGAGATAATACTCAAATGGCTCGTCTTAGTTTTGTCGATGATCTGACTGCTACTCCAACAGCAGCTCCGTTTAAGAAAGAGACCAAGCCAGAAGAATCCCGAAAACAGCTGACTACTACTGCCGCTGGTGCTAAGAAATCGACATCGAAGCCAGCAATTGCAACTCGGAGGAAGAAAACAAAGCAAGAGGCTGGCACATGAAGACCTACAGCGCCAAAATCAGTGATGTAGCTCGAAAGTGGTATGTGCTTGACGCGACTGAAGCACCACTTGGCCAGGTGGCTAGCAGGGTAGCCGGCTTACTTATGGGCAAAGGAAAGTCTCAGTTTACACACCACATTGACTGTGGGGATTATGTGGTGGTAATAAATGCCGAGCAACTTGTTGTAACTGGCAATAAGATAAATAAGAAAGTATATTACCGTCATTCAGGTTACCCGGGTGGCTTGAAAGCAAGAACGCTTGCCGAATCTCAAGCCAAAGATCCGACGTTTGCTATTATGCATGCTGTACGAGGCATGTTGCCTGTTAATAAGTTGCGCGATGAACGCTTAAAACGACTGAAGATTTATGCTGGATCAGAACATCCTCATGAACCACAAAAGCCCCAGAGAATTACTTTTAAGGATAAGGTATAAAAGGATGGCAAAAAATTCATATTTCTATGGCCTAGGGAGACGGAAGAGTGCTACAGCCCGAGCACATTTAATCGGTGGCAAAGGGCAGATAATCATAAATGGTAAGCCTGCCGATATGTATTTCTCCGATAGCAAGTACCTGTTGACTCGTCTCCAGCAACCGTATGTCGTACTCGATGTAGTTGATAAGTTTGATGTTAGCATCGTTGTTTCTGGTGGTGGTCACGATGGCCAAGCAGAAGCTATTCGTCTTGCTATCGCCAAAGCGCTTGTGGCTGTTAACGAAGATTATAAGAGTACACTCAAACGAGCTGATTTACTGGGTCGTGACCCACGCGAGAAAGAACGTAAGAAGTTCGGTCTCAAAGGTGCTCGTAAGAAGCAGCAGTTTACCAAGCGATAGCATAAGTTTTTATTATCGTTGACAAATGCAAAGCTCTTGCCTTAAACTTATTTTCGTGATAAAAATGCTGACCTACCCGTTTTGGTTTACGAACTCCTGTTAGGGTGGCGCGTTTATTGTCTACATAAAATAACGAAACAATGAAGAGAAAACAAACCGCCGTCAGGCGGTTCTTAATTATAAGGGAGTGGTGTTCAAAGAGACAATGAGTGAAACAGTACTACTATCACATGAAGATCGGTTAGATCGCGCTAGATCGATAGCTGACGATTTGCCGCAGTCTGCTTATTCGGTTCATTATCAACCGACATATGAAGATCAGACGGCTCTTTTACAAGCTATGGCTAATAATATGTCTATCGGAGGCATTACGACCTCAGCGCAAGCATGGGCATTTAGAAAAAGCTTAGAATCCGTTAGTGATCAAGATGATCCTACAATTCTGATTCTCAGTGGCAGCTGCCGCGAGCCAATTGTACCAGACGAGCAAGTAGAAAATTTGGCTTCTAACGCTGTAAAAGAGATAAATATTGTTGCTAGTTCCAGAGTCCGTTACTACATATATGCACAACGTAACCGAGGCCAAAACATAAAGCCTCGTTCTAGTTCAGAAGATGTCGACGAAGCTGGCAATATCGTGCCCCCGTATATGGGGGATAGTGTCAACAGTAAGGACTTGGCTGACCGACAACCTGATCCTAAAAAAATGGAGAGGGCCGCAGTTCAAGCCCATAAACTTGAGGAAGCAATGACGAGGCGAATAGGCTTTCATGTTCCTTCGGCACATGAAGCACTTCATCTTGCTTATGAACTGCCGTTTGTAGTGTCTGACCCTCTCCACAGCGGTGAGATTTCTTTATCCGCTGATGCCTTATGGGCGGGTCGTAGAACTAATCGGCTAGAGAATAACCCCATTTTAGACTTACTCAGTCGGCTTAATAACACTGTAGGCGTAAAGATTGCTGCAAATAGTACTGAAGAGCACATAGCTGGTCTTGTTGAACGCCTGGATCCAGACCACCTTCCGGGGAAATTGATATATATGCTTCGGTTGAGTCTTAGTGAAGCCGATCAATATCCAAGCATATTGAAAGCCATCAAAGAACACGCACCGGGGTCCATTGTTATGTTTGACATACATGGCATGACTGAAAAACGGGTGGAAGAAAAAAAGATTGTTAAACTTCGTTCTGTTCCGCGAGTGCTTGAGAATATGGGCCTGATGGCACTAGCTTGCAAAGAAGCAGGTGTCAAATTCGGAGGTATTCATCTAGAGACAACTGTAGATCCATATCGATTAGAATGTACCGATGAGTTTCATACCCATCCTCTTCATGAAGGTGACCTGGATCCGTGTACAAATCCGTTGCAAACAGTGCGAATATTAAATGGTTTGGCAGATATTGTGGAAGAAAAGTATATGTGATTGGAAGTAGGCTAGTCTCTATTCAAGAATCTTAAAAATGAAAGCGTAAGATATAATAGGACTGATCAACATGAATAAACCAGTTATCTTAACGGGCCTGCGGGCCAACAATGACCTACACCTTGGTAATTACTTAGGAGCACTCTTGCCTTTGATTGATCTAGCCAAGAGCCTGGCTGGCGAGTATCAGATTAACCTATTTGTGCCGGACTTGCATAGTTTTACTACTCCGATTGATCACGCCAGTTTGCAAGAGACAGTGATGAACAATGTCAAGTTATTTGTGGCAGCAGGCTTACCTATAGATAATCCGGATGTACATATTTACCGCCAAAGTTATATACCGGCTCATAGCGAGCTTACTTGGATTCTTGATTGTTTTACTGGCATGGGTGAGATGCGGCGCATGACACAGTTTAAAGAGAAGTCAGCTATGCTTCAGGCCGATCGTGTCAGTGTCGGCTTATTTCATTATCCTGTACTCATGGCGGCAGATATATTACTGTATGACGCTTCTTATGTTCCGGTTGGAGACGATCAGACGCAGCATTTGGAATTTGTCAGGGTCATAGCCGAACGACTTAATAAACGTTTTAAACAAGAACTGTTTACTGTTCCGAAGCCTGTTAAAGAACAACATACTTTTTTTGGCAACGACCAAGGATTGCGCATAAAGGATCTTGTCGATCCAACCAAAAAAATGAGTAAATCCTCAACGAACTATAAGGGGACAATATTTTTAACAGATAACCCAGACACAGCTCGAGGAAAAATTATGTCAGCGACCACAGATAGTTATGGACGAATTAGCTACAACCCGGAAAAACAGCCAGGAGTTACTAATCTTCTTGATCTTCTGGCACTCTTGAGCGCACAACCTATTGAGGAAATTAAGAAGAAATATGAAGGTCAGATAGAGTATGGACCGCTGAAGGTTACACTCGGTGATATTGTCAGTAAGTTCCTGGTTGACTTTCAAAGAGCAAGTATCAGCGTTGACACGAACACCTTGTTGACGAAACTGGAAGAATCTGAAAGGCTGATGAATGTACAAGCCAACACCAAACTTCATCTCGTTCAGCAGGTTGTGGGATTGAGAGGCTGAGTGGAAGAAAAGAAGACTTTCAATCAGCGGCTTGACCGCTATGTGTTAACGCAATTACCGAATCACAGTCGAGCCTTTGCTTCGAAGCTGATCGATCTTGGTAGAGTGAACGTCAATGATCAAGTGCAAACGAAAGCCGGTTATAGAGTGCGAACAGGCGATAAGGTAGTTATTAACTATAACCACGATCAAGAGCTAGCAATTCCAGAGATTGACATACCTATTCTCTATGAAGATAAAGACTGCGTGGTTATTAATAAGCCAGCCGGATTGCTCACTCATAGTAAAGGAGTCTTCAACTCTGAACCCACTGTTGAGAGCTGGTTGCGTCCGCGCCTTAAAGACATAAGTGGTGAACGGGCTGGTATTGTACACCGTCTTGATCGGGCGACTAGCGGTGTCATGATCTGTGCTAAAAAGATAAAGGCTCAGCAATGGCTACAAAAACAGTTTGCCAATCGAAAGGTAAAAAAGGACTATGTTGCAGTTGTAGCAGGCCATATGAATTCACCAGAGGCATTAATTGATATGCCAATTGAACGCCACCCTCGTCATCCGCAAACCTTTCGGGTTGGCGCTAACGGAAAGCTAGCCCAGACCGCTTTCAAAGTATTGAAAACTAATGTAGACCGAAGTCTTATTGAGCTGCAGCCTGCCACAGGGAGAACGCATCAATTACGGGTACACTTGGCACATCTCCATCACCCCATTGTTGGCGATACACTCTATCGAGGCCCAAAAGCAAGGCGACTGTTTTTACATGCTCATAAACTAGAGATTACACTCGCCAGTCGAGAAAGAAAGATATTTACGGCGCCTGTTCCAAAAGAGTTTATACTGGAAATGTGAAGAGAAGATTAGTGTTGCATCCTGATACACGGGCGCAGATGGATGATTTCGCCGACCAACCTGGTCATGCCCTTATTCTAGTTGGCCCGAGTGGCAGCGGCAAACTGGCTTTAGCTCAGACTATTGCCGAAGAGTGCCTGGTTATCAGTTCGGTTGAGTCGTACCCATACGCGCTACACATAAAGCCCAATGGAGGCTCAATTAGAATTGATGCCATCCGGCAGATTGAACAGTTTGTACATCTCAAAGTGCCGAGGGAAACACCTCTCAGGCGGATTGTTATTATTGAGGCGGCGCATCTGCTTGGCTTAGAGGCTCAGAATGCATTACTCAAGAATTTAGAAGAGCCACCGCTTGATACACTCCTTATATTGACCGTCGACCGTTTGTATAGCCTTTTGCCGACTATTCGCTCGCGGGCGCAGATAATTCGGGTGGGAACGCCATTAAAAGAGGAAGTAGCTGCTTATTTTGAAAATGTCGAACCGGATATTTTTACTCGTGCCTATGCTATGAGCGGGGGCCAGGTAGGTTTATTGAAAGCGCTGCTGGCTGATAGTGATCATCCATTAAAGACAGCGGCTCAGTATGCCAGACGTTTGCTTACAATGAGCCTATACGAGCGACTTTGCCTGGTGGATGAGATTGCGCGACAGGATCAACTAGGAGTGGGCATCAGCGCTATGTTGATGCAGATGGCTCACTTAAGTCTCAAGACCGCTGAGGGCCAAGTCAGTCGTCGTTGGCAATCTATTCTATCATCAGCTTATGAAGCGCAAGAAGATTTGAAGCGAAACGGACAGACAAAGCTTGTTTTAACCAATCTGATGTTTCAGCTGTGAGTGTTTAAAAGGCTTCATCATGCTACAATAAGGAAACATAATGTACGGCTTATTAATAGTGGCTGGTTTCGGGTTGCTTGCATTTTACAATGTGCAAATTCGAGATGATGAGTTTGCTAATATGTCTCGTCGAGTAGGTGATAGATTGGGTAAATTGTGGGACATTGCTCATCAAGGTATGCGAGAAAACCGGTTTTTACGGGCTGAAAAGGCGCTCCTGACTATTTTGAAGATTGATGATAAAAACGCTGCCGCTTACAACCGACTCGGTATTTTGTACGCTAAGCAAAAAGAATATAGGGATGCGATTGACTGTTTTGAGATTGCCTCGTCAATTGAGCCATCACCGTCAAGTTTGCATAACCTCGGTCTCATCTATTATGAAACAGAAAATTACGAGAAGGCAGCAGTAGCCTTTGAGCAGGCCCTCAAGCTGGAAGATAACCTTGCGACCCGGCATGTAGCCTATGCCAAAGTAGAAGAAAAACTGGGAAATGAAAAACTGATGCTTCAGGAGCTTGAGAAAGCTGCTGAGCTGGAACCGACAAAGGAAACTTTTACCCTTCTCTATCGGGCCTATCACGATCGTGGCATGAGTGAGCAAGCTGATTTAATTGCCAATAAATTGAAGCGTCTACGACGTTCACCGCGTGACCGAGCTCGACGTATTTTACGACCTAAGCGAGTTATCGCTTAAGTTCTGGTCTAGATGTGTCACTAGATGTGTCATATGGTTTGAGTCCGAGATGACAGCCTGTATCGGCAGTCCAACTAAAGCTTGCCAATAACTTATTAAAACAGTCTATCAATTTTAGCTGAATAAGAGAAAGTCTACTTAAAGTTGCTGTTATAAAAATCTTCAGGAACATCAATGTTACCATAGCTTGTTGTTATTATGTCTTGATGTGGCTGGAGGAGAATCTCTTTATCTGTGGCTTCGTTACTTTTGACTAGTCTTGAAATGACAAATGGTTCATGCTGCCAATCGGCAGCTTCAAATACATAAAACTTGTCTCCGGGTACCGTAATCGCAGGCGTGACGCTAGGGTTAAGGGGATAGATAGTTGTCGGGAAACCGTCATCATCCTCGGTTTCAGTATTTCCGAGCATCAAATAGCCAAAGCCCCTGTGAACTTCAAATATTTTGGGGCGTCCTCTAATCGGTAAGTAGGCAGCCTGATTATGATGACCAGGCATAATGAGATAAATAAGACGGCTAGCTGCTACATGATTACTTCTATCAAAATAATCAATCCGGGCGAAGTAATAATCTATTCTCTCACCGGTTTGTTTCAGTATGACAGGTTTCCCATAATCATCCATTGGCATAAGGATGGGGGTAAGATCGCAGGGGTTATTAAGTCCAAGAAAAACGTCTATATCTAATCGAAGTGCAAAGTCTTCAGCACGTTTTTGAGCCATCGCAACGCTAGGGGTAGAAAGCATATTAAAATTATATAATTGAAATGTTAAATATACAACTATATGTTACTTAAAATGTTTGTATGAAATATGATGTGACAATCATTAAACCGCGGTAGCTTTTTGCTTAATTTATTTTCGTCATAATTAAAGTTGTTATGTATCTACCGAGCATTAATTTGTTTTGGACTTAGCAAGAATCCACTGTACAGATGGACTTATTTTCTTGTCCTTGCGATGAATACAACCCATCCAGCAACAGGGTCGTCGCATACCTTCTTTGAGCTCAGAAACGACTCGTTTAACGTGCTCATCTCTTGTCTTCTGTTGTTTGACAGATATAGTCCAACAAATCCACTCATTGCGAGCCAATGGCGTTAAACTCTTCCAGGCTTTTATTGTCGTTATGTCTGAAGTAAGGGCTTTTCTTAAGTCAACAGGTAGCTTATGTATTGTTCCGCCGGGTAGTTCATTTTTTGGCATAAGCATATTTTATTGATTTGATTTTAACTATACTATGTGCGTGACTTGCACATTATACCATGAGACATAAACTGCCATCATAGTAACTTCTGATACTTGTGCTTTCTTTTTGCATCAAGTGCCATAATAAATGCTTATCTTTAGTTATATGAATACTTATGCCTGGTGCAGGGAGAGGGATTCGAACCCCCGAAGGCGAATGCCAGTAGATTTACAGTCTACCGTGTTTGACCGCTTCACTATCCCTGCAGGTTAAGATGGAGCCACCTGTCGGATTCGAACCGACGACCCACAGTTTACAAAACTGTTGCTCTGACCAGCTGAGCTAAGGTGGCAAAATCTACGTAATTGTAGCAAGATCATAGATAATTTGCCAGCCAATCAACCACTGTTAAGAATGGCAAGTATCTTCATTGAGTTTTTTGGCGCATCACAATGATCGATCGTCTACAGCTTGATAAAGGGTATATTCAAAAGCAACAATCCATGATGGATATAGTCCAAGCTCTCGATCGTTCTGTTGACAAAACGTCTATTGGCTGACAAATACGGAACGGAACGAAGGATAAGGAGTGATGCCGCATGCTCTATCGGAGACCCATTTACGATCAATCCTGCTAAGAATAGGACAGGTGCTAAACTTCTAGGTCTAGGCATAAGACTTTGCTGGGGCAAAAAACAAACCGGTAAAAGTTCTATGCGATGAGGCAACACAGACCCAAAACTTATCAAGGTATTTATATTGTTTTAGGAAGACTGTTTGGGGTGGAAAAGACAGACTTAAGGTTTGGTTTACAGATTTTTAACAACTTAGACCTCTCGCATTTTTCTAAGGTTATCGTTACAATATCAGGGTCTCTTGGAACATATCGTAAAAAAAGTGTATATGGGTTTATGACGGTAAAGTACCACAATAAGGAATTTCGAGACGTGGTTGTTAATATGTCGCCGCGATAGCTCAGTTGGTAGAGCGTTGGCATGGTAAGCCAAAGGTTCCCGGGTTCAAATCCCGGTCGCGGCTCCACCTTATTTCTTTACTAAAACCCAGGTATGCTTACATCACATAAAGATTCATCAATGTATCGGACGACCACGATCTGTTGTGGGTGGCCACTCTATCTGTTATTATGTGTATAAGAATACTAGTAACCATAAAGTTAGGATGTATGTGTTATGGCTAAAAAAAGCGACAAAAGGCATATTATTGGGCTGGTTAGTGAAAAGACTAAAGAAAGACTGTACTACACCACAAAGAATACCTTGAACACACCGGACAAACTTAGCCTTCGGAAGTATAGTCCAAAATTACGAAAGCACATTATATTTACAGAGACCAAAAAGAACCTAGGGCGAAATGAAGCACCAAAGCGTTAAGTCTGACTGTTTAAATATAAGATAGTGTTTACCATTTCCGCATGACTCCACACCAGAGGGGTGACGCCTAATGGACTACTGTCTTCTGGGTCAAACTGTTCACTTAAAGCACCACTTGGTAGTTCATGGTTAATTGCCCATTCCAGTAATTTGATGGCCTTATCATGCTGTTGGCTGGCTTGGTAATACTGTGCTAGCCACAGGCTACTGACGATCCATGGATTGCCCTGGTAGAGGTGCCTGTTTAAAAAATAACCATCTTGCTCGTGACGTATAATGCCACCACCAGGTCCAGGGTTAGTTAGCCGTTCTTCGATGACACGAGCAGTAGCAGCAATACGGTGATCGTCTAGTTGTAAACCTGAAAACATATACGGACCATATAAATTAGATATATCCATGCAGTTGTCATAAATAAGATCACCTTTTTCGTTGAGTAAGTATCCTTTAACAAAAATGCCATCAGGACACAGAGCGTTGAGGTGATTGCGAATATCTGTCGCTACGTTTTTCCAACGAAGGGAGTCGTCCGGCTGATTAACTACGTCAGCTAGTTTTGATGCAGTCATGAGTGCGGCAATGACAAGTGAAACGGTATACGTGGAAGTCAAGAACTTTTCTTCCCATAAGTCATAACTGGCATGTGGTAATCCAGTGGCTTGGTCTAAGAAACGACTCATGAAGTTAGCGCAAGGCACCACAAAACTATGATACAAATTTTCGACGAACGCTTTATCCTCACTAGAGTCGTAGTAAATACCCAAGAGATAAATGACGCTGGCAGTCTCGTCTTCTTGAATGGCAAGTTCCTTATGGCGGTTATGAATGAGTGGATGCCAGGTGCTGCCGATAGCTCTGTCTGGTTGATATTTATGCATCAAATAACCGTCTTTATGCATTGTGTCACGTGCGAACTCTAGGAAAGTTTTCGCTTCTTTATAGTGGCCAAGCTGAATAAGTGGCCATAAGGCATACATGGCATCACGAGGCCAACAGTAACAGTAGTAGTCTCGACCATAATTGAAGATACTAGAATCGCCACTGGCAAGTACTGAACCACGTTCATCACAGTGAGCTTTAATGATGAGCAGACTGTGTTGGACTGAACGTCGGTGAAAATCCGGAATCGGGTGGCCGCTACTCAACCACAGTTGCCAATATTGGCGAACGCTGTGCAACCGGTCCTCCATTTTTTTGTGCTTGTACTCATTATGGATGACCTGAACATCGTTTTGGCTGCTAGCGGCAACAATCCAATAGTCAACAATGACAGATTGTTTGCCCCGGATGTGTTTTTGGAAACGGATGACGCTGTCAACGCCGCCATGCTCAACTGCATTGCCAGACAGCTCTCCGTCTTCGGCGTCCGAGAAGGTACCGGCTTTGCCTTCAATACCGTAATTACCAACAGCGTATTGATCGAAACTGTCTTCGCTATCAGCGATCTTGCCAGCAATTAACAAACAATAGCGCCCTTTATAGTCAAGAATGTAATGCTCATCGGGTACGTAAAGGGCGGTATCGGCCCGGCCAGCTCGAGAGATCTGAAACACCTGGTGCATGAATAAACGAACGTCTCGTTCTTTGTCATGGTCATTCGTAACAGTGATGTGCCGTATCAGTGAGTTGTTAAGACTGTCAATAAAGTCGCTGAAGTGCAAACTGATACCAAGTTGTTCAGATGTCATAGTTATATCGCTAATTAAGGCATCGATTTCAAAATCGACATGGACGTTCCAGCTGCCATCGTCGGTCCAGGAAAAGGTATTGTCTGCCCAGACTCCTATTTTGTGTTGGATGCTGCGCGCATTTGTCAAGTTTTCTAGTCCAACATATGGATAGTAAAAGTCATGGACCAGGCCACTTTCGTCCAGTCCTACAAATAGTTGTCCATTGCTTAAAACGACCGGACGTCCCATTATTCCCACCCTACAGTATTCATATTTATACTAATATTCCTTTTTCAATCAGTCGGCATTGTAAGTCCCTATAGGCATTCATAAAGTTCATATAGCCTTCATATGGCGTTTTATAGGGGCTGAAGTATGCGTGGATGTCGCCATCATTGAACCACTTGGTGCACATATAGTAAAAATGGTCTGATGTTTGCAATCGTCGCCAGTCTTCAATCAGAGCCAAATCACCAGTCTCAAGAATTTTTGGTTGTAAACGATAGAGCGACTCAATAGCTGTGCTTTGCATGGGATTTCCCAGCCAAGCCGAGAGATCGCGCTCGGTGTCTGCCCATGTAATGGTCTGTGGAACATCAATGCTGCCGACGGGGTCAAAATTATCAATAACTTCACTTAATGTCATAAAACTATGTCCTTCAGTTTTAAGCCACTCTCTTGGTAAGTGAGCTAAAAAGTTAAAAATACCTGATTCTTGCCACTGGTGTTCGCCGAAAGTCTCATAATCCATGAATAAGTTAATATTGGTGCCATTTGGTTCGTTGCTAATCCAGTGGGCGAATTTATCTGCCGTTAGGGGGTATTCTGACCATTTGCTGTCACCAAAACGAAAAGCAATGTCATCACTCAGTCGGTAATTTTTCATAAGCAGACGCAAATTCTCTGAGTATGTCGGCCTGTAGACAAAATTTGGACTACGCCAACCAAGGACGGGGTCCCAGCCTTCTGCTAAAATACCCTTGTAGCCGAGTTGATCAGCCCAGTAAGCGAGATCATTGTTGTAAGCCAATTCTGTATTTCGGAAGACCCGCGGTGTTTGCCCAAAAAGAGCTTCAATTTTCCGTCGGTGCATGTCTACTTGCATCTCAAATTCTGAACGGGAGTAAAAGAAGGCTAGGCTATGGTGGTATGTTTCGCCCGCAATCTCCACCCGACCGGTTCGTACTAACTTCTGAAATGATTCAAGCGCTTCCGGAGCCCAACGTTCCAGTTGTTCGAGTACAGTCCCCGTAATGGATAAACTTAGTTTGAATTCTGGGTTATGCTCTAAGAGCTCCTGCAGATGGGCATTGGTAGGGATATAACATTTTTGGGCAACTTTTTTTAAAATACGTTCATTGCTCGTTTCGTCTTCATAGGCTGCATCAAAGTAATCGTGACGATGGCCGCTATCAAAGATGGTATAGTGACGGATACGATATGGTTGATGGACGTGCAGGTAGAGGACAATAGCTCGTTTCATGCACTTTCCTTCACTACTTTTAGATGTTGTTCATATACCTCTTTCATTTTTTGACTAGCTCGATCCCACGTCAGCTGGGTATACTCATGGTATGCATTGGACCATAGTTCATCACGTAGGGCATCGGATAGGGTGACAGATGCAATCTGGTTAGCCATTTCTTGAATATCCCAGAAGTCAACTCTGAGACAATTATGTAGTATTTCGCTTACTCCTGATTGACTGCTGACTAAGGCTGGAGTGCCGTAGCCTATGGCCTCCAGTGGAGTTAATCCGAACGGCTCCGAGACAGAAGGCATTACGAAAAGATCACCTATAGCGAAGGCATCACGCCAGTTCTTGCCACGCTGAAAGTCGGTGAACAGTACGTATTCGCCGATACCGAGTTCAGCTGCTTGGGCTATAAGCTCAAAATATTGCTCTCCACTACCCACAATTAAAAACAACGTTTTTGGACTAGATTTAATTACAAGTTGTGCAGCTTTCAGTAAGTTTGGCAGTCCCTTCTGGACTGTTAATCGACCAATATTGACAACTATACGGTAGCCAAGAGATTTCATGAGGCTTAAGTATCTGTAAACGTTTTGGCTGTCGAGCGGTTCCATGCTTGTAGGATCGATACTATTATGGACAACTTCGATCTTATCTGCCGGAATATGGTAATCACGGATAATTGCCCTTTTGGTGTGGAGACTGACAGCAATAATGCGGTCAGCGAGAGTAAGCCCTAGGGCTTCAATTTCTTGTACCAGCGGGTTACCGTTTTGGCTGCCCGCACGGTCTGATTCTACAGAGTGGACATGTGCAATCAAAGGACACCTCTTCAGCTCTTTGAGGCGGAGTGCGGCTCGAAAAGTCAGCCAGTCGTGAGCATGGATGATGTCGAACTCTCTTTCACTGGCCAGCTCGGCCACGGCTAATTCATAGCGACTTTGCTGATCATGAAGACTAAACCACTGCTCACTGCCGTCCTCTAACGTATACTTGAAGCTATCATAAGCCTGCCCGCAGTGTGTGATAGATGTAACACCGTTCGGGGCAGCTGCTGAAACGTTCATGAAATCGATACCGTGGTCTGCTGAGTAAGGCAGGATAAAATCAATATCAATATCGCGTTTGGCAAGTGCTTTGCAAAGATGATAGCAAGCTATTCCCAAGCCGCCACTATTATAAGGGGGAAGTTCCCACCCGAGCATTAGTACTTTCATGAGCCTTTTTACCTATTGTTTCTTTTGGTGTTTGGCACCTGTATTTCAAAGCTTGCTTTACCACAAGCACTATTACATCTATGATTGTAGCATAGAAAAGAGATGATGCAACATATAAAATTATTGTTAAATCTCGTACTTTCCATTTTGCCTATAATCAGATACGATGATGGTACATATTTGAGGATGCAGGATGACGACCGCACAATACCTCCACTCTCTCTATAGTGCTCCATGGAATGACCCGAGGTCTCTGGCTGTTCCGGCGTCCTCTGCCGGTCAGCAAGGCAGCTCTGTTCAATTAGATCACTTGATTCTGGTAGCTCTCTTTGTTTTTGTATTTATTGGCATTGTCCTCATTATTTCCCTCTTTTGGCGCTATTGGCGTCTAAGGCGGCAGGATGCTGTTTGTCTCGAGATGATACCTCCAGCATTCTTTGATCAGAACCCTGAAGCTACTGAAAAGTTTTTCGTTGTATTGCACGGTTTAACTATGCCAAGCAGCTGGCGTGAGAGATTTTTTAAAAGTCGCATTAACCTTACTCTTGAAGTTGTATCAATGCCACGAAACGGAATACGTTTTATCGTCTATCTGCCACGAGAGTATTTAGAGCCGTTTCGTCAAGCCGTGCAGACCTATATGCCAGATGTTGAGCTAAGAATCATAAAAGACTATTTATCGACAGAGCTACCCAATACCGCTCGTTTTTTCTTTTTCCTTCTACGCCGGCATTTTGCTTATCCACTGAATACTCATACAGTCCTCAAAAAACACGATCCGATTAGTTACGTTATGAGTGTCATGAGTAAACTTGAAAAAGGTGAGCTTATCGGTATGCAGTTCGTTATTACTGCTACCCGACCACGTGCAGCCGTTCGTCTAAAGGATAAGATAATCAGCGGAAAAGCGGACACTATCAGTACGCCGCGTGCTCGTGGTTTCTTTTTCCGTGCTTGTCTGGCTACTATCCATTTCACGATTGCTATGCTTGAGCTCATGTTGCAGCTTATTAGTGAGATTGCTACCGGTAGGCAGTCTCATGCAAGCGTGCAGCGAAAAAAGTCTATTACCAGTCCTGCGACGCAGGCGCTACTAGCAAGTGTAAATGCAAAGCTTTCAAGACCGCTTTTCCGAGCTGATGTACGAGCTATTATTGCTGTCAAAGAAAAAAGCCTGCTAACGCAACGGCAACGAGGACTCATGGCAGCACTGGCTACCTACCAAGTGACAGACTATCAGGGTTTGGAGCTTACTTCTATCCGCGGACAGCACTACAAGCGCTGGCTCTATCGTTTTCGGTTGCCATCGATCAAACGAACCTTTCTTTCCAGTGGCGAGTTAGCTGCGCTCTATCATTTTCCTGACAGTCGAAGTGTTAAAAATAGCGATATTCATAAGTCACTCAGTAAAACACTGCCAGTGCCACTGAATATGCGCCGGCGTACCCATAATGATGTCGTCTTAGGTGAAAATAGGTATCAAGGCCGTGTTACGCCAATCGGGCTAACGAACGATGAACGACAGCGCCATGTTTTTATTGTTGGCGGTACCGGTAACGGTAAGACGACGATGATAGAATATGGCATTATACAAGATATTCGAGCAGGTAAGGGGGCTGCCCTGATTGATCCGCATGGTGATTCTGCTCAGAAATTGTTGGCATATATTCCACCCAAACGAATAAAGGACGTTGTATACCTTAATCCAAGGGACTTAGATCGTCCCATTGGCTTGAACTTATTAGAGCTTTCACCGGATCTTGTTGGCAGCGAACTGGCTCATGAAAAAGAATTGATCACAGAGGCTGTAATCAGTGTTTTTCGAAAAATATTTGAAGATAGCGTGGAGAGCTCAGCCTTTCGTATTGAGCGCATTTTGCGTAATGCCATTTATACGGCCTTGACTTTGGAGGACCCGACTGTCTTTACGGTCTTGCGTCTCCTGACTGACAGCACCTATCGTCGGCGGGTGGTGCGAGGACTAGATGACGAACGATTAAAGCGGTTCTGGCAGGAGGAGCTCGGTCGGGCCGGTGAATACCAGCGAGTAAAAATGAGTGCCGGCCCCATAACTCGGATTGAACGGTTCGAGCATTCAGAGTCAGCTCGAAGGATGCTCAACCAAGTACACTCAACTTTAAACTTTGATGAGATTTTAAATAGTGGAAAGATTTTGATCTGTAACTTTTCCAAAGGACAGTTGGGTGAGGACACGGCTGCTCTTTTTGGGATGACAGTGCTTGCTAAAATTCAGCTTGCTGCTTGGCGTCGAGATAGTATGCCTGAAACTCAGCGCCGGCCGTTCTATCTATATGTTGATGAGTTTCAAAACTTTGCAAACCAACATGTCATAGAGCTTTTGAGTCAGGCCCGTAAGTACAAAGTTTTTCTTGCGCTGGCTCAGCAATCGGTCTTTCAGTTAAAAGATCATTCGCTAATTAACACCATGCTCGATAATATCGGTACTCTCATCGTTTTTCGTTCAAAAAGCATAGACACTGAGCAACTTCTCTTGCCACAATTCCGACCGTATCTCGATTCCGGAGACATTGGTAACTTGCCGAGTTATGACTTTTATGCCAAAATAACAGCGACAGTTCCCCAGGAACCGATGTCCGGTCGAACTATTCGCTTGAAACGGCATGGTAATGTCAACCGGGCCCAAGAAGTTATTCAAGTGTCTCGAGAGCACTATGGACGGGCCTACGTTGAGACTTCTGTGCCAACAGTTCCGGTTCAGTCAGTTTGGAGAGAAGTGCCGGAGACCAGAGTGCCCAGAAAAAAAATTCATTTAGGACACTAAGAAAACCCTCTCGGCAGGACTTGCTTATTACAGTCATGAACCAGCAAATTGAAATTAACATCGAAGCTCTAAACTTATTTAGAACTAAATTACGTTTAGTCCACGTGGCTTATATTTGCTAGCTATCACTGTTTTTTGTAATTGAAATTAATAATAAATTAAGTTGACATCTTCTTGGCAGGGGTGGCCGGACTCGAACCGGCAGCACGACTTTTGGAGAGTCGCCGCTTACCAATTAACGGACACCCCTGTGTAAGCATATAAATAATGTACAGCATTTCGACATGTTTGCCGAACATACCTCTATCCAAGAGAGGCGAAATCTGCTATACATAAAGAACTATGGCGAAGATGTATCCGACCAAACCATTTTTGTTCATTTTATATGGCTACCCCGGTGCTGGCAAGACATATTTTTCTCGTCAGTTCAGTGAGGAAGTACAGGTGGCACACTTGCAGTCTGATCGTATTCGGGCCGAGCTATTTGAGCAACCCCGTTATGACAAACAAGAGAATGCTGTTGTTAATCAGCTGATGAACTATATGACGGAAGAATTTTTATCAGCTGGTCTCAGTGTTATTTATGATGTGAATGCGGCACGTACAGGGCAACGACATATGTTATCTGACCTTGCGATGCGATACCGTGCTCAACCACTTGTTATCTGGTTTCAGTTGGATGTGGATACGGCTTTTGAGCGGACTATTCATCGTGACCGTCGTCGTAGTGATGACAAATATGCCGCTGAGTGGGATCGTACGACCTTCGAGGCATTTATTGAACGAATGCAAAAACCAAGCAGACAGGAAGAGTATGTCGTGGTAAGTGGTAAGCATCAGTTCTTGGCTCAACAGAGTGCAGTGATGAGCCGCTTGCGACGTCTTGGTGTTATCAATCCCGATGATGCCAGTTCAAAAGTTGTGAAACCAGGCATGATAAACCTTATCCCCAATACGTCTGGTCGTGTAGACCTCTCGAGGCGCAACATTTATATTCGTTAAGGTCTACAGACCAGTTATGGCATATAAAGAATTTTTTCTTACAGACTCTTTATCGGTAACAATATACAAACGCCGTCGCTGTCGCAGTCTTCGCTTAAGCATAGCTGCGAGCGGTCGGATACGTATGACTATCCCTGTTTGGGTGAGTTATCGGTCCGGATTAGAATTTGCTCGCTCCAGACTTCCTTGGATAGAGAGACACTACAGGTTACCAGGCCTGCTTGTCCATGGTCAAATAATAGGTAAAGCACATCATCTCGTCTTGCAATCAGCTGCCAACGTTGTAAAACCTATCGGACGAGTCGGTAAGAGCGAGGTTATAGTACGCTATCCGGCGCATATTTCGCCTACTCATGAAACGGTTCAGCAGGTTGCTCAGCGGGCTGGAATGCGAGCGTTGCGCCTACAAGCCAGGCAACTACTGCCAATTCGACTTGATGAACTAGCAAAAAGGGAAGGCTTTCGCTATAAAAGCGTATCAGTGCGGCAGCTGAAAAGCAGATGGGGTAGTTGTGATAGTGAGAGTCACATTGTCTTAAGTATTTTTCTTATGCAGCTGCCGTGGGATCTCATAGATTACGTGCTCTTACATGAGCTAGTTCATACGAATGTTCACAAACATGGTCCAGAATTCTGGCAACAACTAGAGAAATTATTGCCCAATGCAAGATCTCTGCGCAAAACTATCCGATCGTATCAGCCACATATGGCACTACAATAGTATAAGCAGTAAACGTTTTATCTTCGCTGTGAGCTTAGGAGGGGTGTTCTTGGGGGCAATGTAACAGGCTGTTGGTGCATAAGCGGAATACACACATTTCTGTCTTTCCAGATGACTTCTTTAAATTCATACCGCCACATTGAGTAATTTAAGGCGAAAGCATCAAAGAGACCCAAAATTACGACAGCCGGAAGAGCTAAAAAGGGAACTCTGCCATAGGTTGTTTTGAGCAATAATCCATACCACCAGGTTATGAGACTGGCACTAGTAAGGCTTATAAGCATACTTATCCAATCGGTATCGATAAGAGCCTGAATAAGTAAAATAAAAGGGAGGGTAATAACCGCAAACTCTAAAAAACTAAGAGCTGCCACGATGTCTGGTCGATGATGTGTTTCTGGATAACGGATACGAATCGCCGTTGCCCATTGTTCGCTTACTTGCTTTTGGCTATTGATGCCGAGTCCATCGCTAGCTATGAAACGATAGCCATTTTGCGTTTCAGCGAGGCGTGCGAAATGTGATTCGACGAGTATGCTACCGGCAATAGCTTCAAAGCCGCCGTTGGAAGCCAGCAGCTGGCTGCGCACTAGCCAGCATGTACTCAATGCTGGTGGGTGTTCTCTGAGGTGTCTAGGCATCACCAGCTCACGAGCATAACGACCGGGTTGTAAAAGTGCTCCGATGAGATAATGCTTCTTTGGCACCTGGTTGATCGGCAAGACACTCACCATATCCAGTTTTTGGCTAAGGAGGGTGCTGACAATGGTTTTGAGACTTTCTTCATGAAAGCGACAATCGACCCCACAAAATAAGATAAGTTCACCATTTGCTTCTCTGGCGAGTTGCTCGTATGCGTAATTCTTAGCCAGCCAGCGTTCTGGTGGTGTCTGTCCAGCTATAAAACGAACGCCACTATGAGCAAAGCTTTGAATAATTTCAGGAGTATGTTTATTCTGAGAACAATCATCAAGCACAATAATTTCAAGTTTTGGATAAGTGCTGGCGAGCAAACTACTAACACATTCTGACAGATCGTCGGTCTCATTACGGGCTGGAATTGCTATAGTCAAGCTGGGGAAGTTTTTTGGTCTAGGTATTTTTCGTATAGATAGATGTCTGATGTGCCGCCACGTAATTGCAAGCAAACTGACAGCCATGAATAAGTCAATCAGACGAGCAATATCTACCCAGCCAGAAAACAGAGTTGACAGCTGCGCGCTCATAGTGGTTATGAATAACAAGAGTATCTGAGCAATAATAAGGCTAAAGCTGGTCTTTAACCAGTTCACCGCCATATAAGCAGCCGGACGACGGTCTTCAATAAGACGAAGCAGATTTATGATGCGATACACATTAAGTATGGCGAGAATAACTGTCCAGATGCGCAAATGGCTGCCGACAAGGTAGCCGCTCAAAATAGCTAGGGCCACGATGACAAAAGCGGCCAATGGTTTACGAATGTGACGCCAAGCGACTGGTATGACGAGGCACAATTCAATCAGGCTGACAATAGCCAGAAAGTATAAGCTAATCCCCATAGTCACTACTATAGGCTGCTGTGGATGGATTACGCAATTGCTTTCCAATGATAATCGTTGACCACAAGTCATATCTGTGATACATTGACAGCAGTGGCCTACAATACACATGTAGGCTTTTTAATTTGGGAAAAGACGAGTGGCAGAAGAACCGGAAGCGAAGAAAAGCAAGCGGAGGGTAAAGAATCCGGAGACCTTTCGGCAGCAGGCACTGAAGGCGGCGTCTGAAGCCAATAAGCCGGTGCGGCCATCACGTATTAAAAAGGTATGGGCACCGTTCAGATTTATCGGGCGCTTCTTTCGTTTCCTTAATCGTTTCACGCCTTTAAGAATTCTTGGCCTCATTTTGTTCCCACCGTATTTCCGTAACAGCTGGAAGGAGCTGCAGCAGGTCACTTGGCCGACGTTCAAGCAAAGCTTGCGACTAACCTGGGCTGTTTTATTGTTTGCTATCATCTTCGGCGCATCGGTAGCCGCGGTGGATTACGGCCTCGAGGCAGTTTTTAAACGTATTCTGCTCAAGTAAGAAGGAAGGAGAAAACTCTATATATGAGTACCACGATTAAACGTTATGATACTACCAAGCAGTGGTATGCTGTTCATACCTATAGCGGCTATGAAGAAAAAGTAGCTGAAAGTATCCGTCAGCGTGCAGAGAGTCTGGATATGAAAGATAAGATATTTGAAGTTTTAGTTCCAAAAGAAAAAATGATTGAGATAAAAAACGGCAAGCGGCGCGTGGTTGAAAAACGCATATTTCAGGGCTATGTTCTCGTCCACATGAAGCTAAGCGAAGATGCTTGGTACATTGTCCGTAATACTCCCGGCGTAACTGGCTTCGTTGGTAGTGGCACCGATCCTACTCCAATCGAACAGGATGAAATTGAAAAGATACAAAAGCGCATGGGATTAGAGCAACCGAAACATAAGATTGACTTTAATATTGGTGAAGTTGTTAACATCGTTGATGGACCATTTAAAGGCTTTGATGGTAGCATTAATGAGATTGATGCCGCTAAAGGCAAATTGAAAGTACTGGTCAACATGTTCGGTCGAGAAACTCCTGTCGAGCTTGATGGATTGCAAGTAAAAAGAGTTTAGCCAAGCAACATGCACGAGAGCGAATCCGGTTGTGGGCTTAACTGTATTCAACAGAGATTCCGCATCATAACAATTGCTTTCTTGTGGATAGGTTCGGTGACACAATGTATCATGCAGCCGAAGGGTGTCTGCAAAGTATTTACAGATACAGTTGATGGTTTTGTATTAGCACTTATCGTTGAAAGAGTCAAAAAGAGGCTCCCAACGGTAGTTAAAAGGTGTGAGCAATAACACCTTTTGTATACTACGGCTCGTTCTGCATTAGAAACCGAATACCCGTTTAGGCTCATTTATCATTGGATAAGATCCGACTAGACTACGAGGGGTGTTTAGGGTACAATAACACAACTACATAATTTAATACTTCTTGAAAGGAAGGAGAACGTTGAGCATTTGCTCCGTTCGAACAGTTAGCTATGGCAAAAGCAGTACGCGCTAATCTTAAACTGAAAATTCAAGCTGGTCAGGCTAGTGCTGCACCACCTGTGGGCAGCACACTTGGTCAGTATGGTGTCAATATGATGGACTTCATACAACCCTTCAACGAGGCTACTAAGGCCATGAAGGGAATTGTGACAGCCCACATTATAATTTATGAAGATCGAAGTATGGATTTTCGCGTAGTCAGTCAACCGACTGACGATCTTATCCGGGCTGCGCTTGGCGTAGAGAAAGGCTCGGGTCGACCGAACAGTGAGAAGCTAGGGAAAAAGCTAAAAGCAAGCGACCTACAGTCTATCGCTGAAGCTAAGGCGCAAGATATGAATACTGATGACATTGAATCCGTCAAGAAGATGGTGAAGGGCACGGCACGATCAATGGGTGTTGAGGTGGAAGAATAGTTATGGTTCAGACAAAGGCAGATCTTATTAAGGAGGCCAAGACGCGCGGTATCACGCTTGATCCGAAGGCCAAAATAGGCGAAATTAAAGAAGCCTTACGAACTGATAATACAGCTCAGCAACCAACTCAAGAGAAGATAAAAAATGAGGAAAAGACTATTTTGACTGCGAAAGCCGGCAAACGTAGTGCCAAAGCACAGGCTGAAGCGGCCGCCAAAGAAAAAAAAGAAATGCGTAAGATTGCTGGTCAAGAAACTCCCGCGAAGGTAAGCCCAGTTATCAAGACTCGTTCTCGCCGGGAACGTCGTGGTAAACACTATAGGGAGAGCGCTGATTTCATTGAAATGAATAAACGTTATGGTCTTGCTGAAGCAGTATCGCTGGCAAAAAAGACATCTTATGTCAAATTTGACGCTACGGTAGAGCTCCATGTTAATTTAAGCGTTGATCCACGCCATGCTGATCAAAATGTACGAGATAGCGTTGTATTGCCGGCAGGAACAGGCAAGAAGGTACGTGTCGCAGTGTTGTGTGACGACCCTGCTCTTGCCAAGACGGCTGGAGCTGACCTATTTGATGTTGACACACTACTGGCTGCAATAGATAAAGGGATGACGGATTTTGATATTTTAATTGCCACTTCAGCATTTATGCCTCGACTTGGCAAATATGCTCGAATACTTGGTCCGAGAGGATTGATGCCGAATCCAAAGAGTGGCACAGTAACGTCTGATATTGATAAGGCTGTTCGTGAAGCTAAAGCTGGTCGTGTGGAATACCGTGTCGATACCACCGGCATCATTCATGTCGGTATTGGTAAAGTGAGCTTTAGCGACGAACAATTAATTGAGAATATCCAAACAGTGTTGGCAAGTATTCAGGCCAATAAACCATCAGCAGTAAAGAGCAACTATATCGCCGCTGTACATCTCGCTACCTCCATGGGGCCATCAGTAGCAGTTGATTTGACTATTTAGTTAGGCGAGCGTGGATGACTGATTTTACCAACCACCCGCAGCAGGGTGTCCTTGTCTTATTTGAGGGCATGGATGGTGTTGGAAAGACTACCCAGGTAAAGCGAGCAGAGCAAGTACTAAATGAGCGTGGTCTCAGTGTTATGACGAGCCGTACACCAGGCGGGACGCCAATCGGAGAGGCTTTGCGCGAGGTAATGAGGCAGCCCTTGCCCCGTCCGGGACTATCTGATCTGTATATGGCAGCAGCTGCTCAAGAAGCTTTAATTAGGGCTTTGGATGAATTACGTCGTACATACGATGTTATACTTTTAGATCGAGGACCCTTATCCATTGCCGCCTACCAAATCTATGGTAGCCGTGTCGATAATGAGCGCGGATGGTATTTTGTTGATGAAGGCATGACGAAACTGAAACCAGACAAAGTGATTGTTTATGCCTGTAATCCTGAAAAAGCCCTAAGAAGGGCTCGAGTTGCTTCAGGACGCGAAGAATACTTTGAGCAAATGCCTCAGGATTATTTCAATCGGGTCGATGAAGGATACCATGTTGTGGCGAAACGCTTTAAAGCAGCTATTATACAGGCAGAAAAAGACATTGATAGCGTCCATAGAGAGACGATGGCCATCATCGACAAGGTGTTATAGGTAACGGCAGTTACTTAATAACCTTACGCATTAAGCGTGTTAAGGCCGTCATGGTGCGGGAAAAACCACGCATGCCATCTTGATAAGCCACGAAACGATCTTGCCAATTTGGTTCGTACTTAGCCTTAAAACGATATAAACCGCTAAATGAATAGAACATGTCGCCATTGGCATAGGCAAACTGCAACACGTTATCTATAAGGGTCTTTTTCTGACTATCTTCATTTTTTAACCCGACGAGTGGTGCGAGGCCAAGATTAAGTCGTTTGTATCCCCGATTTTCGAGCTGCTTCATAAGACTAATAAGTAGATAGTCATTTATATTGCCGAGGCTACCTTTAGCTTGACGCAGTAGGTCATAAGTTGCCTCTTCGTGATCAAAGTCAGCTGGCACAAGATTAAGAAAAGCTTGAATGGTGCCAGCAGCGTCTCGAGCAACTAACACTTCGCATTGTTGCATGTACTCTGTCGTATAGTAACCCATAGCGAAACCACGCTCAGATCGACTGCCTTGCGAAAGCCATTCCTTAGAAATGACACTTAACCTATTTAGAACCGCTTCATGATGAGGTGGTTTCATGAGCTCGGTACTATAGCCGTGTTTGTCGAAACGATTAGAAATCTGACGAAAGTATTTTTCTTTGGCAGTCTGGGAGTTAAAGTGACTGATGTCGACGACTGCTTCCTGACCGAGTTTTTGTATAAAAAAGTTATGTTTTTCATAGATATGTCGATATTGATCCGAAATATGAATAAAAGCTGGCAGCCAGTCGTTATGAAAGCACATTTCTTGAAAATCGAGTATCAAGCTTTGAAATGTCAAGGGGTCACCGGCTGGATCGCTGACACAGAGAGCGACACTGTGGTGGACTCGAAAGGCGATACCACTTTGACCATCGCGAGAAAAAAAGTACTGCTTATCGTATGGCCAAAGTTTGAAAAATTCTTCGCTCGGCGCACCGTAACGTTTGAGTAAATCATACATATGTTTACGGGCAGCTGTCTGATCACCGAAGCGGGAACGAATGGGTTGAAAAAGCGATAAAAGTGCATATAATACCGCAGCTGTACTAATAAAAGACAACGAGTCAACAAAAAGATGAGCTCGTTTCGTATAGGGGTGCAGAGGTTTGTTAGTTGTAACGTTGAACTGGTCGATGGTGTAATGGATGGCTGATGGTAAACCAATTTCCTGATGAAAGTCCGAAGTATCAAGTAACTGAAAACCGACGACCCCGTAAATGAAGGCAACTAGCAGCACAATAATGGAAAAACGAACGGCAACACCGAAACCGCGGATATCGCTTTTCACTATGAATTTATGCTGGTAGATGAGCAATAGTGCCAGCAAAATACAAGGGAAAATGATAGTTCTTAACAGTAAATCGAGCAGCTTTAGCTCTTCATGATGATGGCCATAGTGAAGGTTTGGGTGGCTAAATAACTTAGCAATGCCGATGCCAAAATATAAAGCATAGGCCAAAACTGTAACTATCCAAGCAGTCCGTTTGCGACGTGCTAGAAGCGTGCTCAAATATATGACGCTGATACCAAGAAGCAGCGGAATGTCCACTTGCAGATTAGTCAGACGCGAATTATGGTAAACAGTCAGCTGTTCTATTAAAGTGCTGGCAATGATGTAGACACCGTTTAAGGCTACTAGTAGTCCGATAATCTCGGTGGGGTACTGCTTTCGGAAGTTGACCGAGTTCTCTTCGTTCCTTGCCATAATGTAACTTATTGTACTAAAGATTTTAGTCATTATTAATGAATCGGTTTAGGAACACCTATTTGCGTAAATTTCACATTATTATTATGCTTGCGTTCACTTTATCTGATGATTACAATAAGCAATAGCCAAAAAAATGACAGTACAGCCTAAAGCAGGGAGACTATGGCAGTCTATAGCAACAATCAAATAGCGAAATTAGTTGATGAGGGGCATATTGTCTGCCATCCCTTTGATCCAAAACATATTTCTCACGCTAGTTTGGACGTAACGCTTGGCTACTATTTTTACCGAATCGAGCGCATGAATGAACGCACCATATATAATCCATTCGACGTAGAAGATGTTGAGCGGTATTTTGATGGTCCGTATAGAGCAATGTCTCATAAGGAGTGGTGCCGCTTAAACGGTTTTCAGCCTCTGACGAATATCCCGTTTGACCATCCAGTTATTAGTCTCAAGCCAAGGGAGCGGATTTTAGCTCATACCCATGAGTTTTTCGGCATTAAACCTCCGGGAGCCTTTGAATTAAAATCGCGGTCCAGTTGGGGAAGAAACGGTGTAGCCGTCTGTTTTGACGCCGGTTGGGTTGATCCAGGCTATATCAACCGTTTGACTCTTGAAATATATAACCTTAACGAGCGCGAGACAGTTCTACTGCCAGTTGGCGAACGTATTGCTCAAGCTGTCTTCCTAGAGACTGGGCCAGTCGAAGGCTCTTATGGAGAGGGCCGCAATAATGGCTTTAGTGGCAAATACCAGCAAGGTAACGATCTCGAGACGATTATTCGTACCTGGTCACCGGACATGATGCTGCCACAAGCCTATAAAGACAGCCGCTCAAAGCCAAAGAAGATCGAGGGGCTATCGTATGACTAGGGGTAAGTATATCGTCTTAGAAGGTCCTGAGGGAGTCGGCAAGACAACGCAGCTTCAGGAATTGGCCCGGCGTTTGCGAGCAGCTGGGTTGCCGGTTAGGACGTTTCGTGAACCAGATAGTCAAAGCGATCTCACTGCTCGGGCAGTACGGCAGTTGACACAGGATCCGCGCTACCCTATGAATACGCGAACTGAAGTCCTCTTATATAATGCGGCCCGCTCTCAAAGCTTGGAAGTCATTCGTAACAGTCTAAAAAATGGTGTCACCTGTCTTGTCGATAGAAATTATCTTACGACTCTTGCTATCCAGTACTATGGACGCGGTGACGTGCCAGATTACGAAACGATTAATAGCATTATCCGTTTTGCTGTTGGTGATATGGAGCCTGACTTATGTCTTGTGCTTGACGCGCCAGTCGCTATTTTAAAGGAGAGATTGAAGGATCGCCTTACAGGTGAACGCTTCGATAGCCTTGACAACAGCTTTTTAGAACGAGTACGGGCTGGGTACTTGTGGGAAGCTAGACAGCGTCATTTTCCAGTGGTTTTTGCGACCGACTCGAGCGAGCAGGTAGCTGATAATATCTGGAAATTAGCATCAAGAGAGATGGCCATACGAAATAAGACTGTCAGTGACACATCGCCAGTTGCACTTAAGGATATTATTGCCGAAACAAGTGCGCCGGTCAGCGAGCCCCCACTAGCCACTTCAAAAGATAATCAACCTTACGTTAAAAGGGCGGAAGATGGCAGATATGAAATTACAGAAGCCGGTCGTCAGTATTTAGATAGTACTGTCACGAACGTCACGGGTAATGTTTACGGATTTCGGGATAAGCTAAGTCAGGTAACAGTGGCCGCTGCTATGGCTCGCTTATCTCGTCGTGGTGACGATATGCGCATAACTATCCTCGATGAATTTGCCGACAAAGAAGATAAAGACTCACAGCTGCTCAAACGTATCATAACTGCTTACGGTGATGACTCGGTGCAGCAACTTGGCGGTATTCATATGGTCGTGGAAAACGCTTCAAACATCCTTACTAAAAAACTAGAATGGGGACGCCTGGCCGCGTACTTGGAACAATCTACGCGATACATTTACTTTGATCAAAGAGATGAGAAAGGTAATTATCGCTACTATGTACCAGCTCACTTCAAACAAAACGTAAAAAAACAATACAGAGAGGCACTAGACTCTATATTTGAACTCTATTCTATGATGGTCAGGAAGCTAACTGATCATGTGCGCATGACTTCAGACACACCGGAGAAAGAACGTGATGTAGCATGGAAAGGTGCCACCCGTGCTCAAGCATGTGATGCAGTACGAGCGGTGCTACCAGTAGCGACAACCTCAACAGTTGGTATTTTTGCCTCTGGCCAGGCACTTGAAAGTCTTGTTATGCATCTTTTGAGTGATGAGTTACCTGAAGCGCGAGCGGTAGGAGAGCAACTTCTCAACGAAGGGCGCAAAGTCATACCGATGTACTTAGAGCGAGCAGATAAGCCGGAACGTGGCGGTGCCATGATAGCATACCGAGCCAATGTAGCAAAAAAAATAAAAGAGCTTGCCAAGAAGTACTTGCCAGAGAATTATGCCTCGTCGACAAAAAAGGCAGTAACTCTTTTAGATTACTGGCCGAAGAATGAGCTGCTGCTTGTTCCAGACATGCTCTATGAGTACAGCGGGATGTCTCTTGAAGAATTACAAGCAGAAGTTAATAATTGGCCCTACGAGCGGAAAAGTGAGATCTTTAAGGCATATATGGGAGAACGACTGAACCGGCGACAACGTCCAGGTAGGGCCTTAGAAAAGGTGCACTATAGCTGGGACCTTATTTGCGACTATGGCATCTTTCGTGATCTGCAACGCCACAGGATGGTTGATGATATGAATTGGCAGGAACTAACGCCTCGCTATGGTTATGATATTCCGAAGATTGTTGAAGAAGCAGACTTGAGTGAAGAGTTTGACAACTGTTTCGACATTAGTTTAAAACTGTATAGTTATTTACAAAAGCATGGGTATGCTCTCGAAGCCCAATATGCGACACTGTTCGGACATAAAATGCGGTGGAAGGTAACATATAATGCACGAGAGGCTTTTCACTTGCATGAACTCAGAACTACTCCGCAAGGTCATCCCGGGTATAGGAAATTAGTGCTCGATATGCATGAGCGTCTGGCAGAAGTTCATCCGCTTCTGGCTGAAGCCATGACGTTTGTTAACCAAGATGAAAATCCGAAGCTGACTCGTTTAGCAGCAGAGCGTTATTCACAATTTAAACTTCAACAGCTTGACAAAACAAATCCAGCTTAAATTTGGATATTAGTTGCATTTTGGATTTCTTCGTCACTAATCTCCACTTCTTCCTCTAAAGCGCTCGGGACAAAAATACCGTTTCCCAAGAGCACGCTAGCCCCATAAGGCTGCTCGAGTTCGTCAAGCATTGTCGAGTCTTTGCCGGGGATTAATTCTAGATCAATAACTGGGTCAACCAATTCGCTAATAGTGGATTTGATGTTTTGCAAACGTTCAAAGTGGCGTTCCTCTTGTGACTGCAAGATACTCCAGGCGTTAACTATGAGAGCAGTGCCGTGGCCATATTGATCTGCTTCACGCTGGATTTTTCGCTGAGCTTCTTCCGTCTGGCGATCGGTACGAACCGCAATGCGAGTATCGACTGCTACCAGCACAGGCAATCCTCGAACTATAGTCGCTACAGCTAACATGCGAGCAAGATCTTCAAGCGATTCGTCTTCTGGCATTTGCAATTTATATGCTATATATTTGTTGGCCTTGCTATAACTTCTCCGTCGCAAGCTTTCTTGGTTTGGTTCATTTTGCGGACTCTCATAAAGATCGATTGTCTGATCAACAACAAAGGCCGCTGCCGTTAGAGGCTGCTCTCTTGATACATGGTCAAGGTCAAAACTGAATACACCGGTTTCGGTTATTCGTATTTGATTGAGACTTCCTTGGAGTCGTCGTCTACTTTGTTCCATTTGAACCGTCTGACGTAAAATATATTATTAATAGATATTCAAACCAATAATACCAATAACTTTAGTACAAATAAAATGAAAGTCAAGTCATTTCACTATGCTATTATTATTATATATATATGTGCAAATCACGTTCGGTGACATTTATAGTCGTCCCGATCTAACGGGCGTTACTTGCATTGCAAAAGACACGACTCCCGCAAAAAAATCGGGAGATTTTAATATTGTAAGGAGGATAATCTATGGTAAAAATAGTGGCGGTATTGATAAACATGAACGAAAGGCAATGTGAGTTACCTGATCGTTCTGAACAAGATGTAGCCTTGCATGAAGAGAAATATCCCTCTTTCGGTGATCTAGCATTAAGGGACCAGGTAGAATTAGATGTTGTTGAGCGTTTAGTCGATGAAAAAGGTCCAATAAATAGTGATTGACTGCCTTTGGTAATTAAAGACCGGACTGTACAGCGTATGCTCTCTTTAGTATAATGGTCTCAAGTTGCCAGAGACAGCGACGGTCTTCTTTATGAAAGACTTAAGAATGTCGCCGAGGTGAAACATCTTGTTTTGCCTTTGGGGTAACCCAAAGGTTTTTTATTGGCAACTTTTACCTGGTGAAGGTCGATCACCTGAACAAAATATAACTAGCTAAGGAGAAAAATATGGCTCTTACAAAAGCTGAAAAGGAGGCTGTAGTTAATGAAGTTTCAGAGCTACTGCGTACCTCAAAAATGACGGTTGTAGCAACTTACCAAGGAATCGATGTAAAATCGTTGCAACAATTACGGCGCCGAGCCCGAGAAAATGGAACACGAGTAAAGGTTATAAAAAATCGTTTGGTTATTCGGGCCCTCCAGACAAATGATACTTTTAAAGATGTGAACACGCTTCACTTTAATGGCATGCTGCTCTACGCCTTTAACGATCAGGATGAAGTTGCTGCCGCTCAAGTATTAAACGCGTTTTCTAAACAGCACCCTACATTAACATTTGTTGGTGCGTTAAACAGTGAAGGTTATTTTGTAGAGGCGGCAACAGTCAAAGAGCTTGCCGGCTTGCCAAATAAGAATCAGCTGTTAGCGGGTCTGATCAATATATTGAATGCCCCTATGCAATCGGTTGTGAGCAGTGTCGGTGATAGTCTTAACGGTATCATGCAAGGCCTAAAAACCAAAGTGAAGACTGTTTAAATTTGTAAATGTAAGAAAGGAATAAAGTAATGGCAGATTTAAAGAAATTAGCTGAACAACTGGTGGGATTGACAGTGTTAGAGGTAAATGAACTTAGTACAATCTTAAAAGAGGAGTATGGTATTGAACCAACAGCCGCAGCTGTTGCTGTTGCTGCTCCTGCTGGAGGTAGTGAAGCCACACCAACAGTTGAAGAAAAGAGTGAATACGACGTTATTCTAAAAGAAGTTGGTACTCAAAAAGTAGCTGTCATTAAGGCCGTCAAAGACATTACCGGCTTAGGCTTGGGTGAAGCCAAGGCTGTCGTCGATGGTGCACCGAAACCAGTACTTGAAAAGGCCAAGAAAGAAGACGCTGAAGCCGCCAAAAAGACATTAGAAGAAGCTGGTGCATCAGTTGAGCTGACGTAGTGAGAACGTACTTTAGACCGGTTGGTACAAAGGGCTAAATGAGAATGACCGACGTTTAGCTTTTAGCATAATACTGGCTGACGGACGAAGCACGCTCGCAGCTATGGCTTCAAATGTCTCATTTGCACGTACGCTATAAACAGAGCCAACTTTAACTTGACGCAATAGTGTAGGAGTGATGAGTCGAAAACGAAAAGTGAGCAAATGGTCACTGGTGACACCGCTTAATTGTTCCCCACTTGGTGCTACCTGATAGTAGCCCACGGAACGCACTAAGAGTGATGATGCGCCATTACCCTCATGCTCCACAATTGGAGCTGGTGGCCCTAAGTATATACCAGGTTCCTTCATGCGTTTAGTTCGTTCTCGAAAAGCATTTTCATCGAGCAGTTTACTTGGTTGTTCAGTGCTATCTAAGTCTCTACGCCTGTCAGAGATTACTTTCAAAACACTCCGAAATCTTTTGATTGGATACAAATTATCTGTTAATGGTAGCTCTACTCCCGGTAATAGATGTTGGGAGTTACAACCATCCATGAGTTGTAGACATCTGTAGCTAACAATCTTTGACGCTATGATTCCTGCCGGACCTCTATCGTATATTTGGGCAGCGAACGATACACCTGGCAACGGATTGATGCTATCTGGAAGTTCTGTTCTTCCTTCAAAATATTCAGTTTCAGGTCTTATTTCAGTCATTTTTTTAATTTATTGATCACTATGTAGACCCATTTTATCTAAATTCAAGTATAGTGGGCATGGACAAAGAAATCAAGAAGTTGTACAATAATAGTCAATAGTGCGCTATGACTAGGCAGCCATACGAAACCAGAGATGCGATAGAGGTAGGCTCTCTACCTTCAATGTACATTGATCTATTTCCTCTTGGAATAGATAGCAGCAAAGAGTATGAAGATAATGTCATGGGTGGGTTTAGAGAAGCTTTCGACAGGCTATTGCCCCCTCAGCCAAATATTCCGGTATCCGAACAACGTCGTCGTTTTTCTCTCGATGCGGTTTGCGTTCACTTGACTCGCTTTGAGGTTAATGCTCCTCAGTTGAACAGACTGGATAGAGATGGACAAAATCTAGTGCTCAGGATAGGTCGCTTTTCAGGGAAAGTAGTACCTCGATCAAGGATAAAAACTGAGGAGAAAACAGCTTGGCTTGTTGTTTCCCTGCATGAGCATGATGAAGAGTTTGGGCGTAGTATGACTACAGAGGTAAAAGGATGGTTTTTTTCCAAGTCTATTTACGGAAAATCATCAGTTGAAGGGCGCTTCCAAGTAAGAGATAGAAAGGATCGAGCCGTGAACTCAGCTACTAAGGTTCTTGATAAGTTGGTATCTTTAGAACCTGAAAGACATACTCTCTATCAATCTTCTGCTCCTGTTCGTCAGTTTTTGTCACCAGACCTTATCTACTTTGCGAAGTAAAAGCTACTTTATAATTCTTGCAGTTTTTTAATTGGCTTTTCCACAGACGTATAGTTTTTTTGACTTAGTTTTTAAAACATGATAATTTTAAGGTGAAAGTGTGCCAATAAACACTTCTGAAGAGACAGACAGCTATGCCAGATGTACCAGATAAACAAGTAAAACGTCTACGGGCCCTGATTGAAGAAGCAGAGACCAGTTTAGCGGCTGCCAAGGAATTGCTTATAAGCCTGGTAGGAGACGATGCAAAAGTGGCACCGGTGGCACGGGCCGAAGCACTCGGTAAGGTTATTGAAGGAGTCTTTGACGGCCAAAATATGGTTGGCTCAGATAGTAAGGTCTATCCGGTGCCAGCAAATTACGCTAGCAAGTCTAAGCTGGTGCAAGGAGACATTTTAAAGCTAACTATTGCGGAAGATGGTGCTTTTTTGTATAAGCAGATCGGCCCAATTCCGCGTAAACAGGTCGTGGGAACACTCATGTTTGAGAATGGCCATTATTTCGTTGACGTAAACAACAAAAAATTCCGTGTCTTACTGGCAAGTGTTACCTACTTTAAGGCGAAGCCTGGCGACCAAGTTAGTGTCAATGTACCCGAAGACGATACTGCTGCCGAATGGGCAGCTCTAGAAGCTGCTTTATAATCTAACTGCTTGTTTTCGTGTAGTTTTTAACTGCCATTTTATGCCACTGCAAGTAATGCAGGGTATAATAAAGAGTAGTTATGGGGCAAGCATTATATAGAACGTACCGGGCGCGTTCGCTCGATGAGGTAATAGGACAGACACCTATCGTTGTTACTCTCTCTCAATCTATCAAACAGAGACGCATTAGCCATGCCTATCTGTTTACAGGACCACGGGGAGTTGGCAAAACATCGGTAGCTCGCATTTTCGCTCATGCCATTAATGAGCTAGACTATACTGACGATCGTCCGCATATCGATATTATTGAGATTGACGCTGCTTCAAATCGACGCATCGATGAGATTAGGGAATTACGGGACACAGTACATATCGCACCGACACAGGCAAAATACAAAGTCTATATTATCGATGAGGCACACATGTTAACCCGTGAAGCGTTCAATGCTCTCTTAAAGACACTGGAAGAACCGCCTGCTCATGTAGTTTTTATACTAGCTACTACTGATGCCTCCAAGTTACCTGAAACTATCATTAGTCGCACGCAACGATTCTACTTTAAACCAGCTGAAACGGCAGATATCTTGACGCTACTTAAAAAGGTTGCAGCAGCAGAAAAGATTAAAACCACAGATGATGGACTACGTCTGTTAGCTGAACATAGTGAGGGAAGTTTTCGTGATAGCTTGAGCTTGCTCGATCAAGCCCGTAATCATAGTACAGTTGTCAATCAAGCTGTTCTGCAATCCCTGCTCGGTCTGCCCTCGAGTGAAGCGCTCTTGCAGCTTACACGGTCCGTACAAACAGCCGATGTGCAGTCATTAGTAACACAACTTGACGACTTTTATAGTCAAGGATTTCAGGCTTCTACTATTGCGCGTCTACTCGGCAAGCATTTACGAAAAGTGGTGCTCGAACACCCAAACGATGTTAGTGGCGCGCTGGCATTGCTAGAAAAATTAATAGCTGTTCCGGCGGCATATGATCCTGAGCGGTACCTAGAGATAGTTCTCTTGGAAGCAGCTACAGCCAATGCGCAGCCAGTAGTATCCGTTCGATCGCAAGAAGAAACAGTCGAAGTTGCTCCAGTGGAGACAATTTCTAAAAAGGCAGTCGACGCTAATAAACCCGACAAGCCAGTTGAACTATTAAATAATGAAGAACTATGGGCGGCTTTTTTGAATACCTTAAAACAAACTCATAATACATTGTATGGAGTAATACGGATGGCCAAACCACAATTTGTAGCTGACAATGTGCTTGAACTTACCTTTATGTTTCCTTTTCATCAGAAAAAACTTAATGAGCCAATTAACCGTCATGTTTTAGAAAAGACTATTGCTGATCTGTCTGGCCAAGCTTGGACTATTAAAGCTATACTTGATAAAAAACAAGCAACATCTACTGATCAAGCTGCTCAAACTGCGCCTTCTGCTGATCTCTCGACCATAAGCAATATTTTTGAAGGAGCCGAGCTGTTAGAATCATAAAGAAGATTATGGAACCAACAACACACAATACAGCTAGTGTGCCACCTCAGAATGCCGAGGCTGAAGCAAGCTTACTTGGAGCGTTGCTCATTGATAGTGATGCCATTGTTAAGGTGGCCAATAATGTTTTAGCGCGTGATTTCTACGACAAGCGCCATGAACGGATTTATACTGCCATGTGCGAGCTATATGAGCAGCATAAAGCAATTGACGTACTCACATTAGCAGATCAATTAAAGAGTGATGGCACGCTTGACAGCATTGGTGGATCTGCCTATTTGACGGAGCTAACTAATTTTGTGCCGACTGCCGCTCATGTTGAGCAGTATGCTGAGATTGTGGCTCAAAAGGCACTCCGTCGACGCCTGATTGCTGCTTCAAAAGAAATTACCGGTCTGGGTTATGACGAATCCAAAGAACTACGTGAACTCATTGAAGAAGCTGAAAGTCGTCTGTTTGAGGTCAGCCAACAACACGTCTCGCAAGACATTATTAGTATAGAAGCTATTCTGACAGAGAGTTTTGATCGACTTGACAGCCTGCATAAGGATAAAGACAAAATCAGAGGTGTTTCTACCGGTTTCAAGGACCTGGATAATATACTGGCCGGTTTTCAGCCGTCAGACCTTTTTGTCCTAGCTGCGAGACCTTCGATGGGGAAAACCGCTTTAGCTCTTAATTTTGCTCACAATGTCGCTGTACAAACGCAACTCCCTGTTCTCATATTTAGTTTGGAAATGAGTAAAGAGCAGTTGGTTGATCGACTGTTGTCTATGGAATCGGGGGTTGACGCTTGGGCTTTGCGCACTGGCAGCTTAACTGATAGTGATTTTGAGAAAATCGGCCAGGCTATGGGGACGCTCAGTGAGGCTCAGATTTTTATTGACGATAGTCCGGGTATTACTATTAGTGACCTTCGTACTAAAGCGCGCAGGGAAGCACATAAGCACGATCTTGGCTTAATTATTGTTGACTACCTACAGTTGATGAGTGGCATGAATCGCTATGGTACTGAGGGCAACAGGGTGCAGGAGATATCTGAAATCTCACGAGGTTTGAAAAGCGTTGCCCGCGAATTGAATGTGCCGATCTTGGCGCTGAGTCAGCTCAGCCGTTCCGTGGAGAGCCGTAGTCCACAAATACCACAGTTGGCTGATCTCAGAGAATCAGGCAGTATTGAGCAAGATTCGGATGTGGTTGCATTCATTTATAGAGAGGAATACTATAATCCCGATACTGACCGTAAGAGATTAACAGATATTTTTATCAAGAAACATCGCAATGGGCCAGTTGGCGGTATTGAACTATATTTTGAAAACGAGAAGCAACGCTTTCGTTCTGTGGACAAGAAACACACTGATCCATTTCAGAACTAACCGCCTTTTAGCATAAGCGGTATAATGACAAAGCATGAAAAAGAGGAAACTATCCAGATTTCTCAATATCCAAACGTTGATTTGGCTTGCATTAGCATGTTTGCTACTCGGATTTCTTATGCTATATCGTTTGGGCTCTTTGACGCATGGCCTTAGTGAGCTGGAAATGAAAACTGGCACTGTTCCAGTTGGTTGGCATGGCATCTATCGGTCGCCGCTCTATTTGCCGGTTACAGTATTACGAAGCATTGTTTTTAAGCTATTCTTACACCATGGCCAAACATTAACGAGACTACCGAATGCCATATTAGGAGCGATAACTGTGGTCAGTTTTACCTGGCTCAGTTGGATATGGCATGGTCGTCGCACAGCATTATTGATGTTTGTTTTGGTGTCGTGCAATGCTTGGGTACTGCACACTAGTCGTTTTGCGAGCAATGATATTGTCTTTCTATGGGCGGGCACAACCTTGCTGCTCTGTCATGCTTTACTGCACCGTTTGATAGATCATATATATCGCTGGTTTTTTACTTTACTGCTATTGGGTCTGTTGCTGACAGTACCGGGACTAATCTGGTTGGTACTTATAGAGCTGTGGTTGAGCCGTGCGCAGCTAATAGGCGGCTTGCAGCGCTTTGGTTCTTTCTGGCAAAGACTTTTGGCTGTGTTTTTATTTATTCTATGGTTGCCGCTCCTTATTTTAAATGCGAGGAGGCCTGGTCAACTGAAGCTATGGCTTGGTTTTCCAGAACATTTTGCTCACTTTACACATATTATTAAAGATACTGTCGCAGTCGGGGTACATCTTTTTATCAGAGGGCCACAATATCCATGGCTTTGGTTAGGACGAGCACCGCTATTCGACATATTTAGTCTTGCCATGGCCTTGATTGGTCTGTATTTTTATCTCACGCATTGGCGAAGCGCTCGCAGTTTGTTGCTCATTCTTATATTTATTGTTGGCACAATCCTTATAGGGCTAGGGGGGGCAGTCAGTCTTAGCTTGCTGGTGCCGACAGTATTTGCTCTCATTGCTATGGGATTATCCTTTCTGCTTCACAGGTGGCTACAAACCTTTCCGCATAATCCGCTGGCCAGGCAGCTTGGTATTTGGTTGGTGATCCTCGCAGTAATTGCTAGCTGTGTGTATAATCTGCGAGCATACTTTGTTGCTTGGGCCGACAGTCCGAAAACTCAAGGTATCTTTCGATATCATCGGTGACGCGGTATACTAGTACATATTAAAGGAGAATTCGTAACATGAGTCGATTTGATCAGGCTAAAATGTTAATGCGGGTCAAGAAGATCCAAAGCGAACTACAAAAAATGGTAATTGAGGTAGAAAAAGGCGATGGTGCTGTCCGAGTAGAAATGAATGGCGAACAAAAGCTCAAAAAGGTACATATAGATCCAGATAGCGTTGACTTGGAGGATATTGGACAATTAGAACGTTGGCTGGAGGATGCTATTAAAGATGCCATTAAAGAGAGCCAGCAGATTGCCGCAGAAAAAATGCAGCCAATGATGGGGGCGCTGAGCAACCTCGGCTTGTAAACAAAAAGCTTTATCGTATGCCAATATTGCCACCAGCTCTTGATGACCTTATTGAGGCCTTCGCACAGCTGCCAGGGGTAGGTCCGCGAACAGCTGAACGGTATGCCTACTATATGGTTAAGCATGACCCGGCGACAGCTCGGACGCTATCGACTGCTCTCAAAAGCCTTCACGACGGCATAGGTTATTGTCAAAAGACATTTGCACTTGTCCCGGCAGGGCAGTCAATATCTACTCTATATAGTGACCCGACTCGAGATAAAACTATAGTAGCGGTAGTAGCTGATCCATTTGATGTGGTAGCGCTTGAAAAGACAGGGCAGCTTCGCGGCACCTATCATGTGTTAGGCGGGCTGATTTCGCCGATAGATAACGTCACTCCAGAAGAGCTACACATACCGGAACTCATCAAGCGTATCGATGAAGACAACGTGAAAGAAATTATTCTGGCCACTAATGCATCAGTTGAAGGTGAAACTACAGCTCTCTATATCCAAAATCAAATCGGAGATCGTAAGGTTACAGTTAGTCGCCTGGCACGCGGTTTGCCAGTGGGAGTTGATCTAGAGTACGCAGACCAGATTACGCTCAGCAGGGCACTAACTGGCAGACAAGCTGTCGAACGATAAAATTTACTGATATTTAGGCTTCGTCCAAGCACGACAATGGTAGATACGAACTATAAAATCGTATGGAATTCTAAAAAAAAGTAGAAGGTATTGATAGTGAAAGCCACGTTACTTTTCTTTAAGCAGAACAGGTGTTGGTGCGTACTCTAAGCACTCCTCATTGTTTTATTGACAAAAGTTAGAACCTGACTTGACCAAATTAGTCCCCGTAATTTAATGCTTTAAGAACTGCCACCATACTGTCCGGAATCTCCGGTTCGGTCGGGTATAGTTGACCAT